>DAOTTP010000210.1:0-32663 GCA_034437835.1 Anaerolineae bacterium
AATCTACGTGCAGCGGGTAAATCACTTTCTCGTTGCGCCAAGTCCCCCAGCGCCCGAAGCGTAGTGGCCTGTCCCAGCCGAGCGCTAATCGCCTCATACAGGGTCAACGCTCGCCGATAGTATCCGCCCGCGCCCGCCAAATCATCCTCACGCGCCGCCAAGTCCCCCAGCGCCTTCAGCGTATTGGCCTGTCCCAGCCGTTCGCTAATCGCCTCAAACAGGGTCAACGCCCGCCGATAGTATCCGCCCGCGCCCGCCAAATCATCCTCACGCGCCGCCAAGTGACCCAGCGCCTTCAGCGTATTGGCCTGTCCCAGCCGTTCGCTAATCGCCTCATAAATGGGCAAAGCACGATCATAAAATCTACGTGCAGCGGGTAAATCACTTTCTCGTTGCGCCAAGTCCCCCAGCGCCCGAAGTGTATTGGCCTGTCCCACCCGAGCGCCAATCGCCTCAAACAGGGTCAACGCCCGCCGATAGTATCCGCCCGCGCCCGCCAAATCATCCTCACGCGCCGCCAAGTTACCCAACTCAAAAAGCGTATTGGCCTGTCCCACCCGTTCGCTAATCGCCTCAAACAGGGTCAACGCCCGCGCCAAGTCCCCCAGCGCCTGAAGCGTAGTGGCCTGTCCCGAAATATTCCCCATTTTTTCGGCGGCAGGTAAAGCGGCGTCTAACAACGGACGGTAGAGGGTGGGTTGATACGTCCTATAATAATTATCGAGCCGTTGAAGTAATGCGAGTGCGCGGGCGTTCCCCGCTTCAAATCCCAACAATAGCGCGTCGCGCAAGTTTTCGAGGTCAAGGTCGATGTCAGCGTGCCGATTCAGGACATCTTCACCATATTCTGTATGCCGCGCCTCGTAAAACGCAAAGTGGCCGGTTTGGGCTTCGTCGAGTTCACCTTTCTCATTCAACAGCGCCCGCGCATACGCCCGTAGCACGCGGTGTTGGGTGTAGCGACCTTCTTGGCTGGCCGGTTCAAGCAAGCCTGCGCCTAACAATGCGCTCAACGGGGCGCGGCTGTCGTCCTCGTCGGCGTCGCCCCACACGCCCGCCAATGCCTGCCGGTCAAATGAGCCTTCTAGGGCGAAAATCCCGGTGGCGCGGAAACGGCGCTGGAGGTCGGGTTTGAGCGCGTCATAACTCAGGCTGAGGGACAGCGCCAGATTTTGGTCTTTGTCTTGCTCATCGACCTCTAAATCTTTGAAGGGGGTGACGCCCGATGCGGCGCGTTTTTCCAACAGGCGCAACATCTCGGCGGGCGAGGCGGCGTAGCCCTCCGCGATTTGCGCGGCTACCAGTACCACGGCGAGGGTATGGCCGTCTAAGAAGGTCGAAATCGCCTTGCTGTCGGGGTCGTCCGGGTCGCTATCTTTTTTCGCTGCACTCAAACGTGCGGCAATCAGGCGTGCGCCTTCTGCGGGCGTGAGCGTGGTCAATTTGATGTCCTCCCCATCCACATCCTTCGCCAATTTTCCGCTGCGAGTGGTGATGAGCAAGCGCGACGGCGTGCCATGCACGGGGAACTTCTCGACGGCTTTGGATTGCCAGACATCATCCAGCACAATCAAGACGTTTTTGTCTTGCAGCAAGCCGCTCAAGCGCACGTTGCCGTTTTCTTCGGTGTACTGTTGGCGGTCATCGCCCAAAAACTCACCGAGCGTCGCTTGTAAGCTGATTAAATTGGGGGTCTGCCCGACCTCTAGCCAAATCACCCCGTCGTAAAAATGGCGGCGAATCCGGCAGTCATGGGCTAAGGCGGACGCCATCGTGCTTTTGCCGATGCCGCCCATGCCATACATCGCCACGGCGGAGGCCAGTTTGACGGGTTTATCGGGGGCGCTAATCACTGTCGTTTGAATCGCGTCGGCTTTGAGGGCATCAAAGGCCGCGTTGAATAATTCGGGACGGGTGAGGTACGCCTCTGGCAAGGGCTTGACATTAATGGGCTTTCCCAGCGGCGCGTCCTGAGTCAGGCGTTTTTCGATGTCGGTAAACGCGCTGGCTTCCTCACGGGTCGGGCGGGCGTCAATCGCGTTGATGTCGCTCATGCCGAAGTCTTTGGGGACATTAGAATAATCATCACCGGCGCGTAATACGGGCGTTATCGGCTTGCACTGCGACAAGGCATATTGCCACTCGGCGCGGACGTACTCCGATTTGTGGATATTCGGCCCGACGATCAGGACGAATTTATCACAGGCGCGAATCGCGTCCGCAATCTCTTTGGTGAAGGTTTCGCCGCGTGCGGGCAGCGATACTCTGTCCCACCAAACCTCGAATCCGGCGGCGGTCAAGACTTTATACAGCCGCCGCATGAACGACTTGGAAGCGTCGTCATAATCGGGGTGGTCATCGGCGCGGGCATAGCTGAGGAAAACGGATATTTTGGTCTTTTGGGGGGACATCGGCCTGTACGCTCCATCCGGTCATCTGCCAGATAGAGAGCATACCCCATCGTGCGTCCTTATGGCACTTGTTTGAGTCCGTTGACGAACAAATCTGAGATTTGCTCGGCGATTTGCTCCCCAGTCAGGCGTCCGCCATCCCGATACCAAACCGTCACCCAGTTGTTCGCGCCGAGGATGCTCTTGACCGTGATTGGCACATCCACCGGACGGAATGCCCCCGCCGCGATGCCGTTCTGTAAGACCGTATGAAAAAGATGCTCAAACCGGCGGCGTGCCTCAAAGAAGGCGGCGCGGCGCACCTCATAATCGCGGGCGACCTCGTGATTGACGGTGTTGCGCGTATTGCTGCTGCCCATCAAGGCCATCGGGCGCACTTCCATCACCAGCGCCGCGCCGACAGGGCGGTTTTCGGTCAGGCCGGTGACTTGGACGCGAATCATCTCGCGCAGTTTGCCCGCCCATGACAGGTCAGGGTCGGCGAGGACGGCCTCAATCTCTTTGGAGACATACTGCAAGCCCAACTCTAAAACGGCCAACAGGAGCGTGTCTTTGTTCTCAAAATGATGATATAGGCTGGCGGCGGTCAAGTTAACCTGTCCGGCGATGTCTTTCATGGTGGTGGCTTCATAACCATTGCGGCGTAGCACTTCTGCGGCGGCTTGCAAAATCGCCTCGCGGCTGACGGCTTGGTCTGCGGGTTTACGTGCCAAGAGGTTCCCTGTTGTGCTTTCTAGTGCCAAAGCGCCAAAATTTCATCAAAAACAGTGCTGATGATAATAGGTCTGACCCGATATGGCGACAAGTGGCGGTTTGCAGTACCCTAAGCGGCGCATCGACAAGGATTGTGCATCATCATGGAAGATTTGTTAAAAGCCATCATCTTGGGCGTGGTCGAAGGATTGACCGAGTTCCTGCCTATTTCCTCCACCGGCCACCTCATCCTCGCTACCGAGTGGCTGAATTTCCCGGCTACCGAGGCGTTACGCAGCCTGTTTGAGATATTTATCCAGCTTGGCGCGGTGTTCGCCGTGCTGTGGTATTACCGCGCCGAGTTCACCCAACAAATCCGCACCGTCCGCACCGACAAAAATGTCCAGCGCTTATGGCTATGGATTATCGTCGCGTGCATCCCGGCCATCGTGGTAGGGGTGTTATTCCGCCATCAAATCACAGATACACTGTTCAACTCAACCGTGGTGGCGATTTCCCTGATTGTCGGCGGGATCATCTTCATCTGGTATGAGCGCCGCCCGGAAAATCCTACCCCGATAACCGACCCCGCCCAATTGACATGGAAACAGGCCGCGCTGATTGGGTGCGCCCAAGTCGTTGCGCTCATCCCCGGCGTATCACGCTCCGGCGCGACCATCCTCGGCGGGATGTCCGTCGGCCTGAGTCGCCCCGCTGCGGCGGCCTTTTCGTTTTTCTTGGCGCTACCGATTTTGGCCGGCGCATCGGCGGTGGAATTGGTGAGCAATCTCGACCAATTGACCTCAGACGTGCTGATTTTGTTGTTTGCCGGTACGATTGTCTCAGCGATTTTTGCGTTTTTGGCGGTAAGCTGGTTGCTACGTTATATTGCGCACAATAAATTTACCCCATTTGGGTGGTATCGGATTGCGCTGGGTATAATCGTTCTCGTGATGAGTGGAAGGTGATGAGGATGCGTAACTATATTACGCGGGTCATAATTTTGGCCGCAGTAGCGTTAATCATGACGCTGGGCGCAGCCGCGCAAGAATCCGCGCCCGCCGCATCAGATCCCACCGCGCCGCACCTGATTGACCTGCCCGCCGCCGATGGCCTGACCTTGCGCGGCGCGTATTTCGCCCCGCACGCAGACGCGCCTGCCGTCCTCCTATTGCACCAACTCTATACCACCCGTCATAGTTGGGACTCGCTGACGCTGGCGCTGATGGAAGCCGGATATAACGTGCTGGCGGTTGACCTGCGCGGTTACGGCAAAACCCGTGGCAGCATCAATTGGTCACAGGCACAAGATGATACCAACCGCTGGGCGGCGTGGTTGAGCCAGCAGCCGGGGATACAATCCGTGACCCTCATCGGCAGTAGCATGGGGTCATCGCTGGCGCTGAACGGTTGTGCGTCGTTTGACCCGTGCAAAGGCGCGGTAGCGATTTCGCCCGGATTGAACTATTTCGGCGTCTCATCCGAATCCGCCCTAACCGATGGCTTCCCGATTTTAGCTATCTATGCCGAACAAGACCCGTATCCGTCTGAGGATGTGCCGACCATGCAAGAACTGGCCGGGGACGCCATGAGCGTCATCACCCTGCCGGGTCGCGCACATGGCATCGACCTATTCCGGCAAGATGAGACGCTGATTGCAAGCATTGTCGAGTGGGTCAAGGCGCGTTAATTAGTCCACCACATACTCATAGGTGATGGTGATGGTCTCGCCCGCCGGGATGCTGACGTCCCAACGGAACAGGTTATCCGGCGTGCGCTCCGGCTCTTGCGAGAACTTGAAGTTTTGCGCGTAAGTGTTCCAGTAATCCACGATCTGAACATCCACCGCGCCGTCGCTGAAGTTGCTCAGCGTCAAGGTGACTTCATAGCGCGTGTCGGAATTAAACACGCCTTTCACGACTTGACTGGTGCTTTCAGCGCGGTTGACGCGCAGATTCTGCAAGCCGCCCACCGTCACGCTACCCTCGCTGCCAATCGGGGTCTGTTCGATGAAATCACTCCCGACGAACAACCCATCTTGGTAGGAGCGCACCACGCCCTCCGCCAGCGGCAACTCAGACGTATTGCTGACCTTGTAGATGACCGTGGCTTGGATGTCGCTATAAGCGTTCCAGAGCAGTAAGCGCCGCGCCGGAAGGTCGGTCTGGAGCAGGCTGGTATAAATCGAGTCGCCGGGTTCTGCCGTCAATTCACCGAGGTCATAAATGTGCTGGATGGTGACAGGGCCTGTGCTGCTACGTGAATCCGTGCCGTCGACATAGCCCGCGATATATTGGTTGGTCGTGATGGTCGAGACAGCGCCGACTTGTTGCGAGGTATCGACCCGCCCAGCAATCAGCGTGGTCTTGACGTTATCCAGCGACAACGACGGGTTTTGGATTTCCGCGAAAAAATCCATGTGGACATTCGCCTCGTCCAACACCCACATATCATAGCTCGGCTGCCAAGATAGCCCCGACATCAGGTATTCCAGCGTGATGTCGCGGGTGGCGTCGCTGCTGTCCAGATACAGGATGATTTGCCCACTGTTGGCGTTGATGCGATACTTGGCGGTACGTTCCTCACCCTCGCGCACAATCAACGTGTCTTGGAAAATCTGTTGCGGCAGGACGATCAGCGCGTCGTTTCCGCCCACCACGGTCAGCGTATCACGGGCGAAGGCGATATTGTTCAAAAAGATGGCGAGTTCATCCGGCTTGCTGACATACGTGATTTGGTCATCTGCCAACACCGGCGAGGCCGCGACGCCGACCACCATCAGAAGCATAAAAATCACAAAACGTTTCATCGGTTGCGCTCCTAAAATACAATGGACACATCTTCCATTGTAGAGCGCATCTTTGACGCCAGTGTGACCGCACGGCGACAGTTTAGCGATATTTTGCTAGGGAATTGTGAAGCACGCGCTCGTGCCTTCGCCCTCTTTGCTCTCAATCCACAGCGACCCGCCGTGTGCCTCGACCAACGCCTGAGCAATCGCAATCCCCAAGCCGCTGCCGCCCTGTGAGCGTGACCGCGCCCTGTCCGTCCGGTAGAAACGTTGGCCGATACTGGGCAAATCGCTGGACGGGATGCCGATTCCTCTGTCGCTGATTCGTACCTGTACCCCTTTCAGCTTGTCCGCCCCCAGATAGACCTCAACGCAGTCTTTGGAATATTTGAGCGCGTTGTCCAAGAGATTGACCAAGACTTGCCGCACGCGGTCTGCGTCGGCAGTGACCATCAGCGGGCGTTTTTGCGATTTCAAGACGATTTCCCGCCCGTGCGAGCGCATTTGCTCAATACTGGACTCGACCAATGCTGACAGGTCAAACGATTGATGGCGCAAGCCCAACGCCTCGGAATCGGCGCGTGAGAGCGTCAGTAGGTCATTCACCAGCCGAATCATGCGGTTGGTTTCAGACTCAAGCGTCGCCAGAAAACTGTCGCGGACGTCCAAATCATCCACCGCGCCATCGCGCAAGGTCTCAACCATCCCCTTAATCGAAGTTAATGGCGTGCGGAGTTCATGCGAGACATTGGCGACGAAATTGGTCTGCATCTGTTTGGCCGCCCCCAATCGGCGCGTCATATCGTTGAACGTCCGCCCCAGCCGCCCCAATTCGTCATCGGAACGGGTGATGACTTGCTGCGAATAATTCCCGGCGGCCACAGCACCCACCGCAACAGTCAATTGGCGAAGCGGGTTGGTAATCACCTGCGAGAGCAACAACCCAATCACGCTCGCCAATAATCCAACGGTGGTGGTCGAGAAAATCCAGCCGCCGCGTAATGCGCCGAGGACGGTGCTGACATCATTCAGCGATTGACTCAACAATACGACGCCCGCCTGCCCAGAATCGACCCAGATAGGCATGACCAAATCCATCGTGTTATCGGCATTGACCCGCACCGCATAATCACCGTCAAAGTCGCCGTTGATGAAAATCTGCTCGTCCAGCGTGAGCGCTTCGCCCTGATTGCGCGAGTCCAGCAGTAGCGCGTTTTGTGGGTTGAGGATTCGGATGCGGGTGTTTAATTGCGTCCCGATTTGAAGCGATGCGTTGGCGAGATGTGATAAATCCGCCGAAACCGGCTGGGTATTTTCGCTCTGGACATAGATATTTTGCTGCGGGAGCGCGTTCATGACCTGACTGGCGTTCACATCGGCCAAATTTTGGGTTTGGTCGGCGGGTAGGCTGGCATTGGGAATCAAAGTCTGGATGGTGATGCTGGCCTGCGCCGCCAGATTATCTTCGGTGACTTGCAAAAAATAATGTTCCAGAAACGACAACAGCAAAAATCCAGATGCGCCCATCGCAATCAGGATGACCAGAAAATGGCTGAAAATCAGGCGTGAACGGATGGTTCTGAACATGAGGGTATCACTCGCTTAATTTATAGCCGATGCCGCGAATCGTCGTGATGAGGTCGGCATCGGGGCTGACGGTTGCTAGTTTCTGGCGTAAGCGCTTGACGGCGGCATCAACCACCCGCAAATCGCCGAGATAATCATATCCCCAGACCACTTCCAAAAGTTTCTCGCGGCTGAACACATGCCCACGGTTGGCGTATAGCACATGCAGCAATTCAAATTCTAGCGTGGTTAAGTCCAACAGTTTGCTGCTGAGGACGGCTTCGCGTCGGTCTGCATCTAAGCGTAAACCATCATGCGGCGGCGACTCTTGGGCGGGGTGTCTGCGGCGTAGGACGTTTTTGACCCGCGCCATCAATTCGCGCACGCTGAACGGCTTGACCATATAATCATCCGCGCCTAATTCCAGCCCGACCACGCGGTCAATTTCACCGTCCAACGCCGTCAGCATAATAATCGGCACATCGCGCTCTTGCCGCACCTGTTTGAACACTTCCAGACCGTCCAAAACCGGCAGCATCAAGTCGAGGATGAGCAAATCGGGGGACTCAGCGCGATTCAACTGTAGAGCTGTCGCGCCGTCACGGGCGAGAATCACCTCATAATGCCCGCGCTTGAGGGCGTAGGCCAGCACATCAAGAATGGCTTGCTCATCATCTACAATCAAGATTTTCATGGCAATTTTTGCTTCGTTGTGGGTCGATACACCTGTTCTTTAGCATAGCGCATAATCGCCAAAAATTGATCCGCGACGGGAGTCCGACAAAAAACAGCCTGACATCGTGTAGATGTCAGGCTGTTTTATCGGTTGCTTCGTAGGGATACGGCCTGCCGTGTCCGTTATGTTTAATTGACGTGCGGGACGATTTCTTTCATGATTTTGTCCTTGGGCTTCATGCCGGTGATACGCGCCACCGGCTCGCCGCCCTTGAACAGAATCAAGGTAGGGATGCCCATGATTTGGTATTTGAACATGATATCTTGGTGGCTGTCAGCGTCCAACTTGCCGACCCGAATCTTACCGGCATATTCGCCAGCGATTTCCTCGACAATCGGGGCGATGGCCTTGCACGGCCCACACCACTCGGCCCAGAAATCGACCAAAACCGGGGTCTCAGACTTCAACACCTCGGCTTCAAAATTCTCGGTTGTTACTTCAAATGTCTTGTCCGACATGGTTCACCCTCTAGGTTTGACTTGAATTGCACGCTGTCGGCTGCATGGTATCATGGAGTCCAACACCCCAGACAGTCTCAACGTGAGCTTGGTTGCATATATATATGGACGCCTCCCCACTCCCCCCTCTTACCCGCCGCCAAGAGCAAATCCTTTCGCTGATTGTGCGCGCTTATACCGCCAAATCCGAGCCGGTCAGCAGCAAATTATTGGCCGACTCCGCTGGATTGGGCGTCAGCCCCGCCACCATCCGCAACGAGATGTCGGTGCTAGAAGAACTCGGCTATATCGGCGCACCGCACACCTCAGCGGGGCGCGTGCCGTCGCAGACGGGCTACCGTTATTACGTCAAATACCTGTTGGACGGGTCTGAACTGCCCAACGCCGATAAGCAGATGATGACCGAACGCATCCAATCCGCGCCGATGGCCTCTGACCAGTGGATGCGTTCCGTCGCGTTGATGCTGGCGCGGACGACGCAAGCCGCCTCGTTGGTGACATCTCCGGCCGCCTCTACCGGACGCTTCAAGCATCTGGAATTGATTGCGATTCAAGGCCGCTTGGTGCTGATGGTGCTGGTTTTACAGGGCGGCGGGGTACATCAGCGGATGTTGAATCTGGCCGAGGGCGTGCCGCAGTCCACACTGGGCGAAGTCTCTGGGCGACTCAATGCGCTGTGTCATGACCTGACCGCCAATGATGTGATGATGAAGGCCGTCGGGATGCCGCCGCTGGAGCGCGAGGTGATGGAATTGGCCGCCGAGGTCATCGAACGCGCCTCTACGGGGTCGATTGGCGCGATTTTCCGCGACGGCTTGAGCGAAGTCTTGCCCGCATTCTCGCAGGCCGAGGCCACCCAGCAAATCGTGCGCGTGTTTGAGGAGCGCCCATTCCTGAACATGATTCTGGATGAGTTCCTCGACCCATTGGCGGGGGATGTTCAGGTGATTATCGCCGGGGACGGCAAGCGCGATGAACTCTCGCAGGTGTCGATGGTGCTGAGTCGCTATGGCGTGCCGGGGCAGATGTCTGGCGCTGTCGGGCTGGTCGGCCCGACTCACCTGAATTACGGGCGGGCGATTTCCGCCGTGCGCTATATCTCAACCATGATGACCAATATGCTGGTCAATCTCTATCAGACCGGCGAGGGAGATGAGTCAAACCCAGATACCGATTGAGTGGGCGGAGAATGGGTTAAAAAGCCCGAAAATTTACGCAAAAAGGCGCACAAATCAGCGGCGGACAAAGCCACCGAGACAAGCCCAGTGGCATTTGACGCCAAAACAGCACG
The DNA here is from genome assembly GCA_034437835.1 of Anaerolineae bacterium. Classification (GTDB taxonomy): domain Bacteria; phylum Chloroflexota; class Anaerolineae; order Aggregatilineales; family Phototrophicaceae; genus Flexicrinis. Next base: position 9,947 of record DAOTTP010000210.1, read on the forward strand.
CTACTTTTGCCGCCCCGACAGATGTCTACACCCCGACCATCTGCGCGTGGCGGTCTGTCCACATCTCGGCGGACGATTCCAACTGTGCCATATTGTCGAGGATGAACAGCGTATTGTGCATGGCGCGGGGCGACGGGCTGATGCGCTCGAAAGCGTCAATCGAGAACGGGGCTTTGGTCACATCCTCAGAGTAGGCGTGTTCCATCTCGCCGGGTGAAGACATCAAGCCCGCGCCGAACGCCTTCATCTGGTCGTTTTCCATCATGAAGCCGAATTCGATGGTATACCACCACAGGCTGCCCAGCGAGGTGCGCTCGTCTTTGCTGTAGCGCAGCGCGACGTGGGCGAAATGCTCGATGTAATCGGCGTAGCGCTGGTCGGTCATCAAGGGTAAATGGCCGAACGTGTCATGCCAGATGTCCGGCAGTGGGGTATAGAGCAGGTCTTTTTCGTCGCGAATATACTCGGTGACGAGGAACTGGCGGCGGGCGAGGTGTTCAAACCACGTCTGGCCGTCACTGAAAACCACATCGGTGCTGACCAATTCCCAGCCGGTCAGGGATTTCAGGCGGGCGCTCATCTCATTGAAATCCGGCACGCGGTCTGGGGTCATGCTCAGTTTATCCAGACCATCTAACCACAGGTTACAGGCACGACTGCGGCAATTGTCGATTTGACGCGCCCAGAGCAAGCTCCAGATGCGGTCCTCGGCAGGCGAAAAATGCTTGAACGGGCGTACAGCGTCCATGCTTGGGGCATCCTTTTGGGGTATGGGAGGTGGCGAATCGGGTAAAAAATTACTATTATCTCGTTTGTATATTTTACCATATAAAGTCTTGTGTGAAACGGCTAATATAAGCCCGATTACACCTTTCGGCGGTGTCCACCAGCGCGATTCAACCCGTCGCGGCGGGCTTGTTCCTCACGGAGCGCGGCCATTGCCCCGTTCACAAGCTCATGTCGTGAGCGTCCCTCGTGGGTGAACGCCCCAAACGCGCCCAGCATCGCCTCGGCAGATTGCGACTTCAAGCCGCGTCCGGCGACCAACCCCGTCCCGTCGGTCAGTTTGGCGAGTTGTAGCTTCGAGAATAATTTGCGCCAGACGCCCTCACCCACGCGGTCTTTAGAGGCCATCGCCAGAAAATCTTTGTAGAGGGCGTAATCGGCGGGGGCAATCAGCGGATTTGACCGTCTGGTAAAGGCGAACAGCGCAGTCACCACCCCCGGCTGCGGGATGAAGTCCGACTTCAAGAACGGGTGCGCTACTTCAACCTCATACAGCGGGTGAATCATCAGCGATTTGAACGTCTCGACATCCTCACCTTGCTCATTCAGCGCGACCAGCGAGTCTTTTTGCAGGATGAGATGGGCTTGGGCGGGATTAATCGCCGGGTCAAATAAATATTCCAGCAAATCCGACGTGATATTGAACGGGATGTTGGAAAAAACCACGTAATCCTCCGGCAAATCGGCCAGCGGAAACCGCAAAATATCCCCGTTGATGATTTCAACCTGAGTCATCGGGCGCAGCAGTAAGGCCAATGTCTCGGCCAAACTTGCGTCTAATTCCACGGCAATGACATGCCCCTCAGCGCCAACCGCCTCGGCCAAACGGCGCGTGATAATCCCCTTCCCCGGCCCGATTTCCAGCACGGTATCGCCATCTCGAAGGCCAGCAAGCCGAACAATCCGGTCAACGAGGTTGGGGTTGTGCAAAAAATTCTGGGTGAAGCGCAAATCATCGTTGCGGCGTGGGGGCGGTTGAGTCGTCACGAAATAATCCTTGAGTCCGGTATGGATATGCAGTTTACGCGAATCCGAAAATAAATCACCCCCATGTCTATGATCGGTGGGGACGCACACGGGTACGCCCGCCGCCATCAGTTTTGATTCGTTAACATTGACGCTTATTGAAAGTTTTTATACTTGTCTAAAATTATTTTTATGTCTGCAAAAAATGGAGCATTATCATGACAATCTCTATCGGAAATATCAGCATTGATGGGCTGATCTTAAGCATCGGATTGTCTATCGTCGTCATTGGCTCGTTAGCCTTCAACCCGCGTCTGTGGCTCCAAGATGCCCCCGCAGACCTGAGGGCGCGAGTGCCGCCCATGACCCCGACGGAAAAGCGTCATCGGATGGTAGTCGTGGTGCTTGTCTTCAGCATTATCATTTTGGTGATGTATACCGCCCTGACTCGCCTCCATGCAGATAACGGCGGCAATCCAGATTTTGGGGCGCTGTTCCTGACCATCTGGGGCATTCTGATGATCTTTAATCTATTCGATGCAGTGATTCTGGATTATCTACTGCTGACCGTTATCAAGCCGAAGTTTGCGCGGCTTCCCGGCGTCGGAGACCTGACCGAAACATCGGAGAATATCTACTGGATGCACGTCCGCGACTTTTTGAAGGGGTGCGTCATCGTGACGATTGCCAGCACCGTGATTGCCGGTCTGGTCGCGGTATTGTGATTTTTTACGGGTTGAAGCCACCCAGACGGATGATGTGCAGCAAGTTTAACCGACAGTATACTTAGAGATATACACACATCAAACATCTCTGAGGGCAAAACGAATGGCTTGGCATACCGGCGGTTGGCGGCATTTCATCGACAGCGACGAAAATAAGAAGAAAAAAGTGACATGGCCGCTGATTCAGCGCGTGATGCAATACGCACGACCTTATTGGGGGCGGATCGGGCAATTGCTGGCGACCATCGTCGTCACCACCGGCCTCGGATTGCTCACCCCGCAGATTTTCCGTGACCTGATCGATAACGCCATCCCCAATGGCGATACGACCCGCCTAAACTTTTTGGCGCTGGGATTGATTGCGATTCCGGTGGTCAGCGGCCTGATTCGCGTGATACAGCGCCGACTCAACTCTGCGATTGGCGAGGGCGTGATTTATGACCTGCGCGTGGCGATGTATGCTCACATGCAAAAACAATCGCTGCGATTCTTCACCAATACCAAATCCGGCGAATTGACGACTCGCCTCAACGATGATGTGATTGACGCACAGCGGGCGGTCAACGGGACGATTGTCGAAATCATCACCAACCTGATCACCGTCGCCGCGACGCTGGCGGTCTTGCTGGCGATGGAGTGGCGGCTGACGATTCTGGGGATTCTGGTCGTGCCGTTCTTCATCCTCGTGGCACGCCGAGTCGGTGGGCGGCTGCGCGACCTCGCCCGTGAGCAGATGACCGTCAACGCGCAGATGAACGTCATGATGAGCGAGACGCTCAACATCAGCGGGGCGCTATTGGTCAAGTTGTTTGGCCGCGCCGATGCCGAAGTCACCCGATTCCAAGACCGCGCAGGGCGAGTCGCGTCCAGTGGCGTGCAACGGGCGGTGATTGGCGCGGGGATGTTCGTCGTCATCGGCCTGATTAGCGCGGTGGGGACGGCGCTGGTCTATTGGCTGGGCGGGCATTTGGTTTTAAGCGGCGTGTTCTCTATCGGGACGATTGTCGCGTTCGGAACTTACCTCACCCAACTTTACGGCCCGCTGCAATCGTTGACCAACGCGCCGGTAGATTTTGCGACCTCGATGGTCAGTTTTGAGCGCGTGTTTGAAGTCCTCGACTTGCCCATCGAAATCGCGGAGAAGCCGAACGCTATCGCGCTGACCGATGTGCGCGGAGAAATCGCGTTTGAAGGCGTGACCTTCAGCTATAGCGCCGAGGGCAACGCCCTCAAAGAGACCGAGCGCGTCTGGGACGAAGACCAGTACACCGCATCCGGCGGTAAGATGCTGGACAGCAACGGGGCGCGGACGCAAGCCCGCGAAACCGCCCTAACCAGCGTCTCGTTCCATATCCAGCCGGGGCAATTGGCCGCGCTGGTCGGCCCCAGTGGGGCGGGCAAGACCACGCTCACCTATCTGATTCCGCGCCTATACGACCCCACCGAGGGGCGAATCCTGTTGGACGGTCACGACTTGCGCGATTTGACGCTCAAATCGTTGTCGGAGTCGATTGGCATGGTCACGCAGGAAACGTATCTGTTCCATGACAGCATCCGCACCAATTTACTCTACGCCCGCGCTGACGCCACCGATGCGGAAATGATTGCGGCGGCGAAGGCGGCCAATATCCACGATTTCATCATGGGAATGCCCAATGGCTATGACACCGTGGCCGGTGAGCGCGGATACCGTCTATCGGGCGGGGAAAAACAGCGTATCGCGCTCGCCCGCGTCATCCTGAAAGACCCGCGCATCTTAGTCTTAGATGAGGCCACCAGCAGCCTCGACAGCCAATCCGAGGCGCTGATTCAGGCCGCGCTCAAGACCGTGATGCAGGGGCGTACCAGCATCGTCATCGCCCACCGCCTGAGTACGATTCTGAGCGCGGATGTGATTCTGGTGGTAGACCGTGGTCAGGTGGTCGAGCGCGGCACGCACGCCGAATTGTTGTCGCAAAACGGCCTATACGCCAATCTATACGAGACGCAATTTCGGGGGCAGTTGGCCGAGGCATAGCGCTAGTCATTTACGCCGCCAGCAGCATGAGTCCGGCCACCAACATCCAGACCGACCAGACCAGATAGCTGATGGCGTTGAGCGCTCCGGCGGGTTTCCAGCCGAACGGTTCTGCGAGTCCGGTCAAGATTCCGACGGCGGAGATGATTCCGAGCGCGGCAATCCATCCGCCAAAGATGGGTGACCCGGCCATCATCACGCTCAAGACGATTGTCCACGCGGCGGTGAACAGGTAGCCGAGATGCTCACCGACCACCACGCCCACATATTGGTGGAACGCCCCGAACACCACTTTCACGGCGTCGCGCTGGGCGGGGGTGGCGTCTGGGGAGTGATACTGCTCGGCCAGATACGGGACGAGCAGCGGCCAGCGGAATAATCCCATCGCTTGAACCAACCCGCTCAGGCTGCCCAAGATGACCGACGCACCCGCCAGCGGATTTCCGGCGAACACTTCTGCCAACAAAAAGGCAATCGGAATCGCCATCAGCGAGGTGAAGGCGAAAACGTACCATAGCGCGATGAGCCGCCCGCCGCCCAGCGTGAATCGCTGCAAGATATGTTCCGTCGGCTTGCGGAGGATATCTGGGTAATCGAATGAGCGTCCGAGGCCGAAAAAGACCAGATTAAAGACGACGGGCAAGACAATCATGGCGATTGCCGTCAGGGTATGCAAAGTCATCGCGCAGTACCTTCATAGGTATTGAATCAGGGGACGGATATGGGATTGTCGTAGGGTAGGGACGGCATTCTTGCCGTCCGTTTTGAGGATAGGCGGGCGAACGACATTCTTGCCGTCCGTTTTGAGGATAGGCGGGCGAACAACATTCTTGCCGCCCGTTTTTGGGATATTACGGGGTGGTTAGGTAAGGCTGAATCACCTGCATCATCAACTCGATTCCGCGTTCCATCGCCTCATCGGTGAGGTCTTGGCCGCTGACCTCTAAGCTCGACAGCCAGAACTCGCCAATCAGCCAGAGCAAGTCGGCTAACCGGACGACAACGGCTGCATCCAACGCGACCAATATGCCCATGCTGGATAGCGCCGTGATAATCTCGCGGAAACCCTCATACCCACGGGCGCGAACCTCAATATTCCGTTGATGGAGCGCAGGGTCTTGCCGCAACAACAGGAGCGATTCGCGGTAGATGAAGCGATATTCGCCCATAATCTCGAAGTTTATTCGCACCAACATCATGATATCGGACACCATCGGGAGGCGGTCAGTCGGCAGATTGAGGCGCTCATCGGTCTGGGCGAACAACTGCTCAAACAACGCTCGGATGATGTCTGGCTTGCCTCGGTAGTGATAGTACAGGTTGCCGGGGCTGATGCCCGCCCCATCCGCGATGTGATTGGTAGAAACAGCCCCCGTCCCCTGTTGGTTGAATAACCTCAGTGCGGTATCGAGGATAAGTTGTTTGGTATCAGCCATAGGTGCGCCTTTCGTTTAGAGGCCATTTGAAAATTCATCGGGCGGACAAGTCTCGCCCCTACAGGACATCCGATGACGCGATATTGAAGATACGCCATGAGAAATTTTGTAGGGGCGACGCTTGCGCCCCCGCCGTCAATCAACAGTAAATCTGGTTTGATGTCGAATATTCAACTGGCTTCTTAGAGCTTTAACTCTAAATATAGAGTAGAGCGATTACTCTAAACTGTCAAGCAGCAAATTTTGAGGGGTAAATTTTTCTATATCGCCCATTGCAGACTATCCATACTGCTCCAATCCCCTGAGCCAGTGATATAAAATTGTCTCAAAGCACACGCTGAGGATTCAATGACCGTAAATAAGCTGGATATGCCCGCGCCAAGCACCGCACCGCAAATCGCTACCATCAATCCCAAACGGTTTTGGATTACCGCGTCGCTCCTGACGGTCTATATCGTCTGGGGGACGACTTATCTGGGGTCGCATATTGCGATGGCGAGTTTCCCGCCTTATCTGCTGATGGGGATACGCTTCTTAATCGCGGGAATCATCCTCTATGTCGGTTTGCGGCTGAACGGCTCGACGCCGCCGACACTGGCTCAATGGCGCAATTCGACCATTGCGGGCGGCCTCATCATCGTTGGCGGGACGGGCAGCATCGCGCTGGCGCAAAATGCCGCGATTTCATCTGGCTTGGCGGCGACTCTGGTGGCGACTGTGCCGCTCTGGACGCTGATTTTCGGCTTGATCTGGAAGAAAAAACCGGGACGCTATGAGTGGATTGGTGTTGGGTTGGGGATCGTGGGCGTGGCCGTCATGACGATGGAGGGCAATCTACAAGCCAACCCCATCGGCGTGGGGATAATCCTATTTGGGGCGGCGAGTTGGGCGTTCGGCTCGGTGCTATCGACGCACCTAAATCTGCCCAAAGGCATGATGATTAACGCCGCCCAGATGTTGATGGCGGGCATCTTGTTCCTGGTTTTCAGCGCCTTACGCGGCGAACACATGGTTGGGACACCGACCTCAGACACGTTGTGGGCGTTGATTTATCTAATTACGTTCGGCTCATTGGGCGGGATGTCGGCCTACATCTACCTGTTATCGAACGTCTCCCCGTTGCTGGCGACCAGCTACACCTTTGTGAATCCGGTGATTGCGCTGTTGTTGGGCGTGTTCATCGGCGGGGAAGTTTTGACTGGGAGCGCGTTCATCGCTCTGCCGCTGATTCTATTGGGCGTCGGGTTCGTGGCCTATCGCAAGACCTAATCTCAGTATTGTATGCCAGTGGTCAGGCGCTGGGTGGGCATTGCGTCTGCAAAAAGGGAGTATTAGCCCGCATTCTCAATATCTATTGGGATTGGGGTACATGGGTGATTCTCGTCTTTTTCGCCTGTCATTTCTTTACTAAACTTCTGAGGCGGAGTTGTCTCACCTATTGTGGCACAGAGGGAAGCACCCCACTTCACTGGGTTTTGCAGTGCATTATACGGTGGGTTTTAACCCTCGGCGACGGATTAGCAATATGTCCGATCATTTCAGAGCAGCCGCAGCGCCCAAATTTTGGGATAAATCGCGAGATACCCCCGATTCACGGGTTTGTTGGTAGCGTAGACTATAATGGTTCACTCAGGTTCAATCAGAACCTGAAAGCAGTACACTAAGGACTATTTCTATGCAAAAGCAACTGGCGGATGGCCTCATCCTCCGTACTCTCAGCGAAGGTCATCTCTCAGACCGCGAACGCTTGCCCGATTTATATGCCGCCATCAACACCGAGGGCGAATCTGAACGGGTCAAAGACGGGATGCGCCACTGGACGCGCAGCCTGATGGATGGGCATCCCACGGTTACGCCCGACGACATCTTTGTGGTTGTTGACCCCGCCAAAGACGATATGCTGGTCTCGGCGACCCTGCTCATCTCGCAGACGTGGCGCTATGGCGACATCCTCCTGCCAGCCGGACGCCCGGAACTGGTGGCGACTCACTGGGATTATCGCGGGCGCGGCTTGGTACGGGCGCTATTCGAGGCCGTCCACGAGCGCAGTACCGCCCTCGGCCATCTGGTGTTAGGGATTACCGGAATCCCTCATTTTTACCGTCAATTCGGCTACACGATGGCGGTTGACCTCGATGACCACGCCATCTATCACCTGTCTACGTTACCGACCCCTCCTGCGGATTTCAGGCCGAATCTGATTTTGCGCCCAGCCACGCCGGACGACATCCCCAGCATCATGGACTGGAACAATCGCTTCGCCCGCGAACGTCTATTGAGCGACTCTTTTACGGCGGAGCAACTACACCACGACATCACGGGGCGCGAGCGCGGGTATTATCCGCATACCGAATATCTGATGATGGCCGGCACAGATGGCAATACCATCGGCTATTTGGTCGTCCTCGATTCGCTGCGTGAGCCGTATTATCTGCGCTGTATCGCGTATGTGGTCGGGCCGAATGCGTCGTATCTGGCCGCGTTTGATGCGTCGATGCACGCGCTCAAAGTCTGGGCGACAGAACGCTATGAACGCCCGATTGAGATGGTCTACTTCTATCCGGGCTTGCATGAGACGATTGACCAATTGATTGACCGTTCTCCCGGCGGCTCGGTCTTGAAGCGCCAATATGGGTGGTATCTGCGCGTCAGCGACGCAGTGCAATTCCTCAAGACGATTGCGCCTGTATTGGAACGCCGAATCGAAGGCAGCGGCGCACACCGTTGCAGCGGTGAACTACGGATTGGGTTTTACAAGATGTCAGGGATTCTGATTGTGTTCCAAGACGGGCGAATCAGTGACATCAGCCATATCACCGGCAAAGATGATTACGACGCCGAGTTCCCGTGGGATTTGTTCTGGAACGTGGTGTTCGGCCATCGGACGATAGACGAAATCGGCCATATCTTGTCCGATGCCTATGCCAACGCCAAAGCCGCCGTCTTGTTGAGCATCCTGTTCCCAAAGCAAAAATCGTGGCTACGCGGTTTGGCATAACGAGAGGCCAGTAAGGGTGTCTGAAGGTTAGACACCCTTACTCAAAGGTTTTGCGAAATATGTTAATTAATGAGTGAGGAGGACAAAATGATTAATGCGGATAAGCCTCACCTTTGGAAATCCGACATCGCAGCCTCTATAGGTCAATATAACCAGTGGTTTATGATGTTCGCGCCGAAAACTTTTCGTGAGACACGCCAAATAACCACAGAAAAAGTGCGTACAGATTTAGAGCGCACTGGCTATATGAGCGAAATCAGGCCGACGACATTGGCTACTCATCCTGATATTCTCTCAACACTTCGGATGATGACGGCTCCTCCATTGGCGCGTGACCGTTTAATTGGCTTGGCGGGCGTCCCAAGCAATCTAATCGCTCGATTAGAGGCGGGCAAACTTCCTGTCAAAATGTCGGCGGATGAACTCACCTATTCAATGGAGCGTATTTGCAACGTGATTGTTACGTTGTTAGACACCGACCTTTTCCCGTGGATAGGGTATAAGACATCTCCAACAGACTTGGAGTTATACCGTTCGGCAACCGTTGTTGCAGATCGCATGTGTGGTGCAGTTGCAGACCCCATCATCCGCAATGCACAAGAAATCCGCCAATTAATGATGATTTCGACTTACCTCAATCAAAAAGGGTACAAGAAAATCACGCTGGAAGCGCGTCAAAGCATCCGTGAGATGTCGGCAGGGAGTTATGTTTTCAGGCATAATCTTATGGTCGGGCGCGAAAAACGGGTGAACATCCCCATAGACGTGATAATCCAACCACAAGTTCTACAAGAAGATGGTTTGCCCATTTTGATTGAGGCCAAGTCAGCCGGTGACTTCACCAACACCAATAAGCGCCGGAAAGAAGAAGCCACCAAAATCCGACAGATTCGTGAAGAATACGGGATGACGGCTCGTATGATTTTGTTTTTGTGTGGTTATTTTGATGGGGGCTATCTGGGATATGAGGCCGCTGAAGGGTTAGATTGGGTTTGGGAACACCGAATTGATGATTTGAGATTGGCTGGTATCTGATGGATGGACAACTCGAAATTCTAGAGCAACGGCGGTTAAGTGAACAAATCCGTTTAGATGCGCGTTATTCCCCCATCATCCGTAATCGTCTGGGTCAGTTTGCGACTCCCTATCTGCTTGCCGAACAGATTACGCGCTGTGTCCTACAACTACGCCCGACAAACACCCCGATACGTTTCTTGGAGACGTCTGTTGGCACAGGTGTTTTCTTTTCAGCCCTCAAACAAATTTTGAACCCTGATAGTATCCAACGTGCCGTAGGAATTGAAATTGACGGCGATGTTGCACAGACCGCACAAGATCTGTGGCAAAATCACGGTTTAGAGGTGATTAACGCTGATTTCACGATGCTCAAGAGTCCCGAAACTTTTAATCTTGTGATTGGGAATCCACCCTATGTGCGGCATCATCATTTGCCTAAAGAACAGAAATCATTGTTATATCAGGCTGTTAAGCAATCAACCGGCCTAGAAATAAGCGGGCTGGCTGGCCTTTATATCTATTTCATCCTTTTAACGAATAGCTATCTTTCTGACGGCGGCATTGCCGCATGGCTCGTCCCATCAGAATTTATGGATGTGAATTATGGCGATATACTACGTCGATTTTTTAGCCGTACAGTGACCTTACGACGTATTCATCGGTTTAATCCATCGGATATGCAATTCGATGATGCGTTGGTATCGTCAACGGTTGTGATTTATGAGAAAAAACACCCCATGCCTTCTCAGAGCGTTCTCATCTCCTATGGTGGGACATTGGATAAACCTGATATATCCGAACAGGTTTCATTCAAAACGCTTGGAGAAACAAAAAAATGGTCTCAATTCCCAACCCAGAGCAAGTCTAAGCCTATTCAGACATCTGTACAGCCCTCTTTACGTCTCAAAGATTTATTCAAAATTCAACGTGGCATTGTGACTGGGGCAAATGATTTTTTTATCTTGAGCCGAGATAATGCTGAAACGATGGGGTTGCCCGCGCAGTTTTTACGTCCAATCTTGCCTAGCCCGCGTTATATTTTGGAAACTGAAATCGAGGCTGATCATCTTGGTTTTCCGCAAGTTACGCCGCAAAGTGTACTGATTGATTGTCCACTTTCCCCCGTCGAAATTAAAAGCCACTATCCATTGCTCTGGGATTATTTCGAGGGTGGAATAAAAAAAGGTGTTCATCAAGGTTATCTGACCTCGCGCCGTATGCCGTGGTATCGACAAGAACAACGTGAACCCGCGCCATTTTTATGCTCTTATATGGGGCGTAGCCAAAATGGAAAATCACCTTTTCGTTTCTTTTGGAATCGCTCTCAAGCTATTGCGCCGAATGTCTATCTGATGCTTTATCCGATCAATGACCTAGCCGAATATTTGCGACAAGACCCGTCCTTTCATACGGAAATTCACCAATTACTCCGTGCTATTGATATACAAAGCATAACACGGGAGGGACGGGTATATGGAGGGGCGTTACATAAAATCGAACCGCATGAATTAGGAGAGGTTCAAATCACCCACACGGACAAATTCACCCATCCTGTTCGTCAATTGACGCTGATTTGACCGTTCTACCATCGCCCATCAAGTTGCGGGGCGAGACCCTCATAGCGGGTAAAAAGCTCCTCCATGATGCGCGGTCATGTGCGCTTCTCGGCGACTGCGTGCGCGTATTGCCAGCTACACCCCTTTTAACACTTCCGCTAAGGGCGATAAATCGGTTTTCAGGGTACGCCAGAGCGTGCGCGGGTTGACCTGATAATGCTCATGCGAGAGCATATTTCGCATCAGGCGCAGGTGCATCCAGCGCACGCCGCCCATCTGATTTTGTGTCGCGTAGCTGACATTTTTACTGGCTTCCCCCAGCGCGGCCAAGTCATGCTCACAGGCGGCGCGGGTTTTGCCATCAGCCAAAAACGCCGCCTCATCCATCCCCGTCATATAGGATTGAATACGCTCAATCGCCTGCTGCATATCAATGAGATGCACTTGGTCTGTTTTCATCGAAAATAACCTGTTGGCTGGATAGGATGGATTGGCGGCGCATGAGGTTGGTATCGGATTCGACGGCCTCGCGCTCACCGAGGTCTACCCGCCGCCCAAAAATATGCGACAGGTCGGATTCCATTTGCACGAGGTCGAGTAGGGTGTGTAGCGATTCTGGGGCGAAGGTCGCCAGCATGTCGATGTCGCTATCAGGGCGAAAATCCTCCCGCAATACCGAGCCGAACAGCGCCAGTCGGATGATCTGCCAGCGGCGACAAAATCGCATCACCTCGCCATACGGGATGGACACTTGGTGCGGGCGGCTCTGCCGGAATGGGTGGTTTGAGGGACGACGTTGAGAGGTCATAGCTCAAAGTATAGCTCAGAATCACGTCACGGTCTCAACAGGTCGATTGCGATACCCAGCACAGCGCGGCGTTGACTCCGGCCAGATTCCGGTCAAATTCGACCTCTGTCGCGGATGCCAATTCGACATCGGCGGCAGCCAATCCGAGGCTGTTGACCCATGACGGCGCAGTCCCCGTGACGGGATATGCGCTGAACGCCGCCCCGTAGCTATAATCTGCCGCATCCCCATAGACTTGTGACAGCGCCCCCGACCCGGCATCTCCGCCGCAATCCCCGCTGAATACGCCTGCCGCAGCCGCGTGGAAAAACAGCGACGCCGCCGGTTGAATCGAGATGATCAGGTCAGATAGCCCTTGCGTCTCTGGTTCGCTGAGGGGTTCGCTCCCCGCGCTAACCTTCATATCGCGGAAGTAGGCCACTGGCTGCCACCCGCACGGCCAATTGCGGTTGAGGTCTACTGCGTTGGCGTTGAATCGGCCTTCCAGCACCCGCCCGCGTGCCACCCCATCAGGATTGAGCGCTGGGACGATCCAGAGCGTGATGTCGTCTGGGAGTTCTAACGGGTTGGCGCGGAAATGCGCGGCCAGTTCTTCCATCAATTGCGCGGTGTTGGACTCGAAGCCGCCGTGAACCGAACCGACCAGCAGCACCGCCCGCGCCCCATTCCCCAAGCGATAGACGGTCAGGTCGCGGCCTTCAACCGATAAGCCGAAAACGAGGGGTTCATCGGTGGATAGGAGAGTTGCGGGAATTTCAGGGGAAAGGGTTGGTGATGGTTGTACGGACGCCATAGATGGCGTCCCTGCTGTCGCTGATGGTGGTGTTGAGGTGGGCGGGATGGCGGACGGCCTATAAGCTGTCCGTACAGCGGGGGGCGGTGTCGCGGAAATCTCAGGCGAAATTGGCGTAGATGTTTCAAGCGGTATCGCCAGCGTAGAAAAGCCCCGCGCCGTCGGTGTGGTGTCCGTCGGCGTCGCTGCGGGGAGGCTCGCCATCAGAGTCGGAAGCGGTGCGTCACTGACTGGTTGGCAGGCGGCGCAAAAGAGCAGTAAGATTAAGGGCAATACTCTATGATTTATCATCGGCGGTCACGATTATGCGCGTTATACGATTTTATGCGATTGTACTGGCGATTGCATCAGCTTTCATCCTCGGCGCGTGCCAATCGCAAGAAGCGCCGCTACCAACTCTGATGGTTTTGCCCAGCCCGACAACCACCCTGACGCCAACGGTCACGTTTGTCCCGACCAACACCTTGACTCATACGCCAACACCGACGCAAAGCCCGACCCCGACCCCAACGGCCACCACGACCACCACCTCGACGCCGACGCCGCCCCGCACCTTCACCGCGCTGCCCACTGGGACGGCCACCATCACCGCGACCCTGAGCGCCTCGCTCACGCCGACGCTTGACCTGACCAATACTTTCCCGTTCATCCTCAGCTTCACCTCCAGCAGCACCGATGTCGCAGCCGGGGCGCAAATCACCTTGACGTGGGAAGCGGTGGGCGACCTCGCGGCCATCGAACGCCAGACGCCAGACGGCATCGTGCAGGAACGTGTCGATGTTGCCCTCAGCGGCAGTTTGCCGTTCACCGTCCCCAATACCAACCTCAACCGCGTGATTTACCGACTGGTTGTCCAGCGCGGCGGCCAACAAGCTACCCAGACGTTGGAGATTCGCGTGCAGTTGGTGTGCGGCTTCCAGTGGTTCTTCGGGGCGCAATATGCCGACGCCACTGCCGGATGCCCGCCCAGTGCTGCGGTAACGCTGTCTGGGGCGTATCAGCCGTTTGAGCAAGGATTCATGATTTCAATCCCGTTTGGGGGGCAGAATCGCGTGTACGTATTCGTCCGCGCCCCCGGCAAAAATGGGCTGCTACTGGGCGACCAATACAGCTATACCGCCAACCTATGGGACGGCGTGACCGACCATTGCGCGGGCGCGGGCAAAATCCCCCCGCCGGGGACGACCCTCCCATTGCGCGAGTTCAATTGGCTGGCCTGTACACAATTTGGCCCCGGCGGGCTATGGATTGACGTGCTGGGCTTCGCCACCGGCGGGGTCGATATCACCATCCGCACGGTGCAGCAAGAAACCGGCGGCGGGCTGTATATCGACACCCCATCCGGCGAAGTCTACCGCCTTGTCCCGTTGGGTAGCGGCCAATTGACCAGCGGTTTCCGCCGCGTGAAATAGACGGCGAAACCTCCCCAAAAAACGGGCATACGCACACGTCAGAATACGACTATCATCTGGGATATGGGTTCACCTCATATCCCAGATGATTTTTTGCGTCTTTTAACCAAGGAGGTGTCATATCATGTCAGTCCGCACACACGGGGAAACGGCTACCCCATGCGAAAGCCGCACAGCGTCCGCCTATTCCATCTCACACCAGCCTATGCGCTAATCCCGCAAAATCCCCGCAACGGGGGAGAACATAACCCGATATGACCCTGTTCAACGAAGCAGAACTTTACAGCGGCCTCGCCTCGTATATGTGGGCGGCCTATGACGACCTCACCAGAGACCACGACTATTACAAGCGTGTGCTACAAGCGAACCCCGGCCTCGCGCTCGACATCGGGTGCGGGACGGGGAGACTGCTCCGCAGTTTGCGCCGTGAAGGGTTTGCCGTCGAAGGCGTAGACATCGCTGCCGACCAACTTGCTCATTGCCGCCGACTTGCGGACGCCGAGGGGCTTTCCGTCACCTTATATGAACAGGCGATGCAAGCGCTCGACCTGCCCAAACGGTATAACGCCATCATCATCCCGTGCGGAAGCCTCGCCTGTGTGATGGACAGACGCCAAACGCTTGAGACGCTACACCGTCTAAAGGCGCACCTCGCCCCCGGCGGTGAGTTGGTCTTTAACCTGTACATAGAAGAAGAGGCCAAACCCGGCGCGACCTATCCCTCCGAGTGGATGAATTGGACACGCGCCCCGATGCCGGACGGCAAGAGCTTGTTTGTTGACCGGCGCTTGATGGTGGTTGACCGCCTAGAGCAAACCGTGACCGAGGAGCGCCGCTATCGCGTGATTGAAGGCGATAGTCGTGACCTCCCCGCCACGCAGGAGGAGATACGCACGGGCGGCTATCGTTGGTATACGCGCAACGAGGCGCTTTGGCTGATTGAGTTGGCTGGCCTGACGGTGGAAAAAATCACGGGTGATTATACCCATGAGCCGTTCGGCCCACAGCACACCGATTCGATGATGTTCCACGTCCGCTAGACCGTAACGCTATCCCGAATCAAAATCCCCTCTCTGCATCGGTGTTACCTACAAATCTATGAGAGAGGGGCGGGGGCGACCTTACGATGTCACACATCACTGAAGAAATGTCGTAGGGACAACGCTTGTGTTGTCCTTATGGGTTTGCCCAGATTAAGTTGGGGGCGTCGTGACTTTCCGATAGGCCGCATACGACCTGAACGCGATGAACATTTCTTTGATGACGTTGCTGACAGAGGTCTCTACCGGCCCAAAGGTGGCTGGTGGTGCTGCA
This sequence comes from Anaerolineae bacterium, assembly GCA_034437835.1. Taxonomy (GTDB): domain Bacteria; phylum Chloroflexota; class Anaerolineae; order Aggregatilineales; family Phototrophicaceae; genus Flexicrinis. Next base: position 25,775 of record DAOTTP010000210.1, read on the forward strand.
TTGGTATCCCCGCGTAACGTGGCGAACTCTGCGCGGAATTGTTCTATTGCTGCAATACCGCCGACTTTTGGTCCTTCGCCCGTGATGTTGAGGTCGCCTGCGGCGTCCATGTGAAATCGGTCATAGATTCGTAGCGCCTCTGCACGGGTCGGATTGAGTTTATATTTCGTCACTTCCTCATAGGCATACAGCGCCGCAGCCTCGAACTGCACCTGAATCAAGAAGTAGCGATAGATGGGCGCAAGGGCTGGGGTCGCTAACCAACGCACGGCTGCATCTGTGGCCGTCGTGAAGTCAGGGGTAGCGTACAAGGCATTATAAGATGCGCCATCTGCGGCGGCTTTAAGGGAAGCGGCTTCTTGCAATTCCCCAATTTGTGCTTGTTTGGCGTCCTCTTCGCGCTCAACTTCAGCGACCATCCAAGCACGGATTTCTTGTGCCTTTTCAGCGCTACTTTTCATCGTGTCGAGATACCATGCTTGAGAAGCTTGCCAAATTTTCTGGATGTCTGGCAAGAGTTCTGTATAGCTTGCGGCTGTGCGCTTTGAACCCGATAACGTGATTTCACGAATGTTATACGCATCAACCAGTTCGTTAATTTTGTCGCGTTGTCCCTTGCGGAACCAGCCGGAACTCTTGCCGGGGAGTTTCTTGATGGCGCGCTGAATCGTTGCGCCGTCGCGTGGGTTGACACGCCCCGACTCGGAGTCGTCATCTAGTTCTGGTGCTAGACTGAGGGCGGGTTGATGAGTATGCAGTGATTCGGGTTGCGGCGCAGACTGTAACATCTTCATCGTGGCCTGATTGCCGATGGTGCGTTGTAAGGCGCTGATGTCTTTTGCGCCAGAAGTAAGCTGTTGCATCGCCGTGAAATCGTAGGAAGATGCGCCTTGCAGCGGCATATCCCTGTCTGTGGTCGGCTGAAGTTTTGTGTTAACCCGCTTGTTTGAAGATGTCTTCACGACCATGCCTTTTCTCTGGGCAATATGAGGACTATTGTTGGCAAAATTGACATATTTTGATTGAGACTGTTGTTACACTTGAAAACGGCTTGATTGTTAGAAAGATGATACGCGAGAATAATGTTTTTAACCACAAGTAGCCACACATCGGGTTAGCGCATGGGAGGCATCGGTCAGCGTGCGAATGTAGTAAAATAACCGATTAGGCGTAGTAAAAATGAACCAGATGATCTGCAATAACGCACGTTAAGGAGTTTTTTACCGATGCAAATTCGTGTACAAGGGGGGCAGCCCCTTATCGGCGATTACGCCCCGTCCGGCAGCACCAATGCCGCCGCCGCATGTCTGGCCGCTGCGTTATTGACGAGCCAACCGGTCACGCTGGGCAACCTGCCGCAGACGACCACCGTCCGCACCCTCGTTAATCTGACGCGCTGGTTGGGCGCACAGCACGCTGGTGGGGGCGAAGGGTCGCCGCTAGAACTCATCACCGATAACATCACCCAGCGCCGCCTGACGCCGGAACATACTGGTGGCCTCATCGGTGGGATTTTGTTCGCCGCGCCAATTTTGGCACGCCACGGTTATGTGCATATCGGGCTAGACTTCCCCCTCAGCCGAATCCGCACCCACCTCGAAGCATTGCGCGACCTCGGTCAAGCGGTCAGCATCAGCGCGGGCGCGGTAGAGGTCAACGCAGTGAAATGGGGATATAAGGAAATCTTGCTCTCACAAGCCAGTGTGACGGCCACCGGCCTCATCATGATGCTGGCTGCCTGCTTCGGGCGCGAGACGGTCATCCGTAACGCCGCTTGTGAACCACATATCGAAACGCTGGCGCACTTTTTGGTCGGGATGGGCGCACGCATCGACGGGGCGGGGTCAAACGTCATGACCGTGGTCGGCGTCTCCACCCTGACCGGGGCGCATGTCACCCTCCCGCCCGACTATATCGAAGCGGCCAGCGCGATGGCGATGATTGCCCTGACCGGCGGGCGCGGCGCGGTGACGAGCATCGACCCGCACGATTTTCGGATGATTGGGCGAGTCTATCAGCGACTCGGCTTGACGCTCAATCTAACTCTCTCGCGGGATAAGGTGAGCGTCCTCAGCGAACCGGATGGCCTATCGGTCATCCATGAGGAAGATGCAGACGCCGCGATTGAATCCGCGCCGTGGCCGGGGTTTCCATCCGATTTGCTGCCGATGGCGACGGTGATTGCTACCCAAATCCGCGCCACGACCCTGATTCATGAGCGCATGTTCGCCAACCGATTGCTGTTCGTTGATAAGCTGAAAGGCATGGGCGCACAAATCGTCTTGTGTGACCCGCACCGCGCCATCGTGGTCGGCAAGACTCCGCTCCAGCGCACCTATCTGGATACGCCCGACCCCCGCGCAGGGTTGGCGATGTTGGCGGCGGCTTTAATCGCCAACGGCGAGACGGTTATCGACAACGCCGAATCCCTGACCGCCAATTTCTACGGCGTGTTTGATAAACTGCGTGCGATGGGTGCGCTGATAGAAGCACACGCATAGGGACGGCAAGAATGCCGACCATTTACCTTAACTTTCCTATCAAGGACGATTCCGTATGCAGCGTCTCCTAGCCCTCCCGCGTGGGCAGCGCCTTTTGATTTTCAGTTTCATCTTCATTGGCACACTCGCCCTGATGGTCGCAATCGTCGTCTTTTTGATTCTGCTGACCGTCAACAATGAGCCGCGTAGCGTCGCCAAGCCCATTGCAGAAGGCGTGACCGTGGTCGAATACGCGACACTCCCCGGCGCGGACGCCTATCCGGCGGCGTTGGCCGTCGCCCCTGACGGCACGGCCTATACCGCCAGCTATGCCACCGGAGAAATCTACGTCTTGCCCGCTGATGGGTCTGAGGTCACGGTAAAACCCGATACCCGCGAGGTGTTCGGCTCGGTGGCCGGTCTGTTGGTCACGGATGAGGGGCTAGTCGTGCTTGACCGCGTGACGGGCGAGACCGAGCGCAGCGGCGGGGTGTTATGGCGCATCGCCCCAGACGGCGGGATCACCGAAATCGGGCGCGTGAGCCTAGAGGCCGATAGCGTCGCTTTCAACGGATTGACCCGCGATTCTGAGGGGTATTTTTATGTCGCCGACCTATTGGGCGCGGTCTGGAAGTTTGACCCCGACGGCGCGAATGGTTCGAAGTGGTGGGAAGCCCCACGCACACAAGGCCAACCCATCCCGGTCATCAGCGATGTGGCCTATGACGCCGCAACCGGCACGTTGCTCGCCACCGACTCCGAAAATGATACGGTTTACCGGCTGGATGTCGGCGTGGCATCTTCCGAGGTGGTTTATCACTTCACCGGCAGCGAGAATCCGCCGGGGCTGGTCGGCATCACTAGCGCGTCAGATGGGACAATTTATCTGACCGCGCTCGACGAAAAAGCGCTGATGACGCTCCGCGATGGGGAATTGGTCTATCTGGCGGGCTTCTTCCGAGGGCCGTGGGACGCCGCCCTGCTCCCTGATGGGCGCATCTTGGTCAGCAACTTCGACTCGCGTTCGCTGGCGACCCTCGGCGTATCCCCACAGCTTCCTTTCGGGATAGATGCGGTGACGCTCCCGTAGAACACTGCAACGCAAATTGATTTGATGGATAACAAAGACACAACCTTGAATCTGCGGTATAGTATTGGCTAGTTTCGTTTATCGCTTGGTGTATCCCAACCAATTATGAGCCTCCCGCTGCACGACCCCAAACGCTTCAAGCGCTTTTATGCCACAGCCCAACCTGTTCGGGATTTGAACGAGGCGCGAGAGCGTTTTTCGCACCCCCGCATCGACTTCCCTAAATGGGCTTTGGAAGGGATACAATGGCGCGGCGACGAGCGCATCCTAGATATTGGCTGCGGCTACGGCGCATACTATGACCGCCTAACTGAGCAGTTCCCAGACATCCAATACTTCGGCATCGACCTCTCAGAGGGGATGCTGCGTCAGCACGCCGCCTATGGCACAGGGCGCTTGTTGATGGGTGACGCCACCCAATTACCATTCGCCGGCGAGACCTTCGATGTCGTCATGGCGAACCACATGCTCTATCACATCCCAGATGTCGAGGCCGCCGTGCGCGAGGTCAAGCGCGTGATGAAACCGGACGGCGTGATGATGGCGACCACACACAGCATCCAAACTATGCCGGAACTACGAATGCTCATCCGGCGTGCCATCATCATTTTGACCCGCGCCAACCCCTCCAGCGTGCGCCCGCCGATGGCCGTCAGCGACCTGTTCTCGCTAGAGACCGGCACGCGCTTCCTGTCGCGCTATTTCTACGGCGTCTGCCGGTTTGAAATCCCCACCACATTGATTTTCCACAGCGAAAACGACTTCCTCGGCTACCTCGATAATCTGCGCGACTTGCTAGAACTCTATCTTCCGCCCGATGTGACATGGGAAGGTGTACAGGAAGTCCTACGCGAACAGGTCGCCCAATTCATCCACCAATTGGGGGATATGCAAGTCTCGCGCTTGGCGGGCGTGTTGATCGCCACCAATCGGGGCGATTTCATCCGCGACTTTATGCGCTTACGCGCAGAAGGGGATCAATAACCGATGACCACCCAAACCAATCGCGTCGTCCTCGTCACTGGCGGGACGGGCAACCTCGGACGTGGCGTAGCGTCTGCCTTCGCCGCACAAGGCGCACGCCTCGCGCTGATTGACCGCGCCGCTGACCGACTGGCGCAAGTCGTCTCTGAACTGCCGGGGGGCGACGCGCAGCACGAGGGATTCGTCGGCGACCTTTCCAACCCAGAAGGCGTGGCCGAGGTCTATAAGGCGATTTTGGCGCGTTTTGGCCGCATTGATAGCGTGATTCATACCGTCGGCGGCTATGCGGCGGGCAAGCCAGTTCACGAGGCTGGAGTCGCGGTCTTAGATGAGATGTTCACCCTCAACGTGCGCCCGGTTTATCTGGTCGGCGGGGCAGCCGCATCGCACATGCTAGAACGCGGTGGGGGCGGTCAAATCGTGTTCATCTTGGCGAAAGCCGGATTCAAAGGTGGTAAAAACGCCGCCGCCTATACCGCCAGCAAAGGTGCGGCCACCCGCATCATGGAAGCGATGGCCGCCGAATTGCGCGATTCTGGGATTTCGGTCAATGGGATTTCGCCCAGCACCATCGACACCCCGCCCAATCGTCAGTCTATGCCGGATGCCGACCCGACCAAGTGGGTGACTCCGGCGCAGATTGCCCAAGCCTGCCTGATGTTCTGCACAGGCGACCCCGGCTTATACGGCGTCAACCTCGAATTGTTCGGGCGCGGCGGGTGAGCTAGTGGAGTCATCAACTTTTAACTATTAACCAGCGAGATAGCATATAGAATGATGCTCCAATAATTTCAATCCCTGCACTAGAAGATGGGAATGACGACATCCTTAAATTGTGTGAATTATGGGTTAAGCATCACGAACGTAACTACTCAGCCTCTATTTGAGGGGGAAATGAGATTTTGACCTGTACTCAGCCCAATCATCTGAGGGAAGAATTTCCCCGCGCCTCAGCCGATTTGACGCTCTACATCATCAGATTGAGGGAAGAAATGATGGCTGAGTAGTTACAATTTTTGTACAGATGGAAGCGTGGTGTGAGGCTAGGTTAGCTCGAAAGGGTGCGCTGTAAATCCTGCCCAACGCCGATGAGCGTTGACGACCTCCTAGAGGTGACCGATCCCTTTCTCCCGTGCCAAACGCCCCCGAACAATTCGGTTCGGATCTCTCATCCCATCGTGGGTGGGGTGATATACAGTCACCTACTGGAACGGTCAACGAATTCCACTGCTACCAGTTTGACACGAGGATATGGGGCTAATGCGAACCTATCGGGTTCAGTAATCCATACACGGTCTGATTTGTGATACTGACTGGACTTGTCCCGTTTAGCTTAGAGATAGATGGATTTTCCATGCGAGAACCCTCCATCAGGCTCATGTCAGCGCACAAAGACACAAAGTAAGATAGAGAAATCGTTGTCACACCACATGTGCGGCATGGTTCCGATAGGTGATATTAGGAGGTAAAACATGAATCAGGAAATGCAAGAGCCTACACATCAGGGCATGAAAATGAGTTATCGTACATTCGCCGGGATGATCGTCACTTCTATGGTGATCATGTATGGGTTGATGTATCTGAACACCTATGAGCTTTCACATGTTCGCTGGAGCGAGACACGCCTGTATATGACGTTTATCATGGGCGCGGCGATGGCGGTCATTATGCTGAGTTTCATGCGGGGGATGTACCGCAACACAAAGCTCAATCTCGCCATCTACCTCGGTAGCTTAGTGGTCTTTCTGGCTGCCCTTTTTCTCGTCCGTAGTCAGATTCTGGTAGGGGACTCCTCCTACATGAGCGCTATGATTCCGCATCATTCCATCGCTATTTTGACTAGCGAAAATCCCCAGATTGAGGATGTGCGCGTTCGGGAACTTGCTGATGGGATTATTGAGGCGCAGCGCCGTGAGATAGCGGAAATGAACTGGCTGCTTGCTGATATTGCAGAAAACGGTGTTGCTTTAACCCAAGAAGAGGCAGATGCGCGTCCGGTTCCTGAATTCGGGAACGAGCCATAAGGATCGCCTCTTGGAAAGATAGCTTCCAGATAGCCTGTTAGGGGAATCAAACCTATCAGGAATGGGAATGCTGATGGGTTTTGCTGGTTTGACAGGCTTCAGACAGCAACTTCAAAGGAGACTAAGTTACTACAATACGCCTAATGTGAAATGAAAGCGCCTCGATAGATACTGTCCAGATTCATCCGCCGTCCAGCACTAAAGTGCCGGGCTGAGGGAAAACAAAGTCCACTAAAGGGACTCTTTTTTTCCGACTCATGAACCAAGCAACCCACTTTAGTGGGTTTTGCAGTGCATTAGACGGGGGTTTT
>DAOTTP010000211.1:0-30360 GCA_034437835.1 Anaerolineae bacterium
GTTTGACATTACGAAAAAGCCAACTTTTATCACAGGGGATAATGGCTCTGTTGAACAGGCTGTGCGCGAGAAATTACAACGAGATTATCTATTTGGCGAGTATGTTACACAAGTTCGTATTTTCCCACCCCTATCAAGAGTTCTTCAAATTAATGAGCCGGGAAAACATCTAGGAATATCACAATTCAAGCGGGTGCAAATAGGGTGCATAGCGGTATTTGGTCTAGACGAGACGTTAGCTGTTTCAATTGCTAAGAAACTGACTTATCTCAGTGAACAACCACGTCCTATCATCGTATCTAAAGTGGGTGAATCAGTGCCGGAATGCGAGAACATTAATTCATCCGTTATCGGTGAGTCTCTCTTTTGGAGCCAATTAATGTTTTCTCTTGAAGAACAAAAGGGGCTTGACAGGGTATTCATCATCAGTCGAATTGATGCGCTAGATGACCAAGGAGCAGAGAAATATATCTATTGCACCACGCGCACTGATCGGTTTGAGCATCTCTTGAATCTAGGAACACAGGGGAAGATTTTTAACCTCTTGTCGTATACTACACTTAGTGTTTCTGGTGATAAAGAGCCTGATCTACAGATTTTGGTCAAGATGAGAGATGAGTTCTTATTCGGCGATATGTGCGTCAACTTGCGTCTTTTCCCACCGCTTGAACAAGCAAATAAATCCTAACTAAAAGCGGCAGAGATTTTCTGCCGCTTTTAGTTCTTACATTTGGGGTGCGCTATCACTTAATGGCGTTCCTCTCGATTTTGGTTTGTATCAACAATAATTTCGGCGCACGGGTTCAAAATTTTGCGTGTTTACGCCTTTGTGAAGGTCGCCATCACGAGGTCATCTAGGCTGGACTGCGCGACATCTCCGGCAATAACACCCAGCGCGTCCTTATCCAGCCACAGATGCAGCCGGTCAATCATCGCCCATGCCCGCCCGCGCTGATGTGGGTCGGCCTCCGCTGCATCTCGGACATACGAGGCCAGACGCGCCGCCGCTTCGATGTCCCCACGCCCGATTTCAACCTCGGCACGCAGCACTAGCGATTCGAGTTGATAGCGGCTACTGCCCAGCGCCAGCGCCATGCCCGCCGCCTCCGCCATCAGGTCTAGCGCACGGTCATAATCCGAGACGGTCATCTCGACTCGCGCCAGCCCCAACAACGCGCTTACGACCCCGATTTCGCCGCCGATCTCGCGCCGCACCCGCAGATTTTCGGCGGCGTAGCGACGGGCATCATCAATCCGCCCGCTGCCGGTGGCGATAATCGTCAGACTGTTGAGCGTTGAGGTGACGCCGAACATATTCCGCAGTCGCCGGTACATCGAGAGCGCTTCGCGGGCGTGCGCCTCAGCTTGCGGGTTCTTCATCATGGATTCGACAATCGCCTGATTCATCAGCGTGAAGGCATACCCATATAGGCCGGGTTCATCGCCCAATGCCGCGAGGGATTGGTTAAGTAATTGTTGCGCGACAGTCAAGTCTATCTGGTCATACGGTAGGCGATACCAATATGACCGCGACCAGTTGGCATAAACCATCCCGACTTGATAATTCTCGCCAATCGCCTCGTTGAGTTGCAGGCTGTCCTCGAACAATGGGCGTGCTTTCACCGGGTCGCCATAGCTCAACTCGGAGTAAGCCAGCGTGAACATCAGCAAGGCGCGGTGGAAGGTATCACCGTGGGAGGTGATGGCGATGCGTGCCTCGTCCAAAATGGGCAATGCGCCGCGTGGATCACGCGCAGATAACAAAATCAGCGCCGCTTGCCAAATCAGCACCGCTCCCATCATTTTTTCGCGCTGGGCAGTGCTGGGGCGCACACGCAACAGTCGAGCGGTCTCGGTGAACAGGTCTACCCCGGCCATCAATTCGCCGCGCAGCAAGAAGTACAGGCCGAAGGCATAAATCCCAGAGTGCAGTTCATCGTGCATCCCACGTAACGCACCCCATAGCCACGCCGCACGGAAGTTTTCGAGGTCGTTTTCGATTTCTTCCAAGACTTCCAATTGACGGCGGCCTTCGAGGTCGCGCCGGAGGCTGGCGAAGGTGTGCATATAGTAGGTACAGTGGGCGTCGCGCACCGATTCCGCGTCGCCCGATTGGGTGAGTTTTTCCTCTGCGAATTGGCGGCTGACTTCGTGAATCTGGTACACGCCGGTATCGGCGTCGCGCCACAGCAATGATTTATTGGCGAGCGCCATCAAGTGGCGCAGCGTCGCGCCGGTCACGGCTTGTCCCGCCGCACGGCTGAATCGACCCCTAAAGACCGCAATCCGCACGAATGCGTTGCGTTCCTCCTCACTGAGCAGCATCCACGAATACTCGAATACAGCACGCATACTGCGCTGACGGTTCAGAAATCCGCCCGAATCCGTCCCCAAGAAGTCTAGATTGCCGCGCATCTCATGGACGATTTCACGCACAGATAGCACTTCTACCCACGAAGCGGCCAACTCAATCCCCAGCGGCATCCCCTCCACCAACTGGCAGACGGTCACGACATTCGGCAAATCTTCTGGGGTCAGTTCATAATCTGGCTGCACGCGCCGCGCCGCCTGTACAAACAGCGTAACCGCGCTGGAGTTAAGCGCGTCGGTAGCGTGCGGGTAAGACGGATAATCCAGCCCTTCGGTGTTGAATACGGTTTCGCCTTGCAGATTCAGCTTGACCCGCGAGGTCGCCAAGACCTGTACAAAACGCGCCGTCTGCAAGATTTCCGCCAGCAACGGCAAACCACCTAATAAGTGTTCCCAGTTGTCCATCACCAGCAGCAGCGTTCTATCGCGCAAGTAATCCATCAACTGCGTCTTCGGGTCAAGGTCTTGGGCGAAGTTCATGGTCAGGGTATGGCCGAGCGTCTGCACGAGGCTGTCTGGTGAGGACAGCGGCGCGAGGCTGACCAGATACACCCCGTCTGGGAACTGTGTCAGCACGCGCTCTGCACAAGCCAACGCCAGTCGCGTCTTGCCGATTCCGCCCGGCCCCATCAGCGTGATCAGGCGCACTTGCGGGTCTTGCATCAGGTGAATCACCTCAAGGATTTCGCGCTCACGCCCGACAAACGGGGTGATGTGCGCGGGCAGATTATTGTTTAGTGGCATCGGGGTAGGGGTGTTAAATCGCGCCAATTCGTAGGCGTTCGAAGAACGCGAGATGGGCGTGTGTTGACCGGTTTCAATGGCGTGCAGGATAAGCTCCATCTCCGCGCCTACCAACCGCGCTGATGAGATGCGCGTCTCGCGGTCTTTATATAACATGCGGTAAATCAGGTCGGCCAGCGCGGGCGGCACATCGGGGCGCAGTTCTTCGAGGTCGGGAGTCGGTTGACTGACGATATTGATGAGGCTGGTCGCCAACGACGGGTTGCCGAACGGTGAACGCCCGGTCACCATCTCGAACAGCACCGCGCCCAATGACCAAATATCAGCACGCGCATCGAGGTCGAAACCTTGCACCCCTTCCGGCGGCATATAGTCCGCGGAACTGATGTTCGTCCCGCTACGGGTGAGGCGCTTCTTGGTCTCTAAGTGTGCGACGCCGAAATCGGTCAGCTTGGGCGTGCCGTCGGCGGTCAGCATGATATTGTGGGAGGTGATATTGCGGTGGACGATGTTCAGATGATGGGCGCGGGTGAGCGCGTCGGCCAATTCAATCCCCAACCGGAGCGCACGGGTGATAGTCAGGCGTCCAGACCCGCGCAGCAACGTGCCGAGGTCGCCGCCGCCGATATATTCCAACACCAAATAGTAGTCCTCGCCGTCGTGGATGCGGGCGATGAGCTTGACGATATTGGGGTGGTTTAACTGCTCCAACGCCTGAACCTCGCCCTCAAAGCGGGTCAAGTTCTTGGGGTCGGTGCGGATGAGTTCTGGGCGTAGGTGCTTGATGGCGAGCGTTTCGCCGCTGGATAAGTCAATCCCGCGATAAACCACGCCCATCGCACCCTGTCCAATGGGGTCATTGAGCCGGAAGCGCTCATTTAGGAGTTTTTGAGAATAATCTAGGGTCATAGTCGGTGGCGTCAGCAGTATGTTTCAGGCATGATTACAAGCCAAAGATTATACCCAATCATACCCGCTGTCCCCACACCCTATCCGAGGGGGTTTTGACCTGAAATTCTGCCTTTAGCGACCTTATCGGCTATTGTTAAGAGCCTTAAGCGACGAAAACCAATAAGCCGCCTATAATCAAGGGATATTTAGGTAAACAAACAAACTGGTTGATTTCTATGTCAAAGATTCTGGTCATTGAAGATGTAGCCCCGCTCAGGAACGATATGGTCGAAATGCTTCGACTGGAAGGCTATGAGGTACGCGGCGCAGAAAATGGCGTCGTCGGGCTGAAGGTGGCGAATGAGTTCCAGCCTGACCTTGTGATTTGTGACATTATGATGCCATTGATGGACGGCTATGGCGTACTCAACGCCTTACGCGCCGATATGCGGACGCGCACCCTCCCGTTTATTTTCCTGACCGCCAAATCTGAACGCGGGGAAGTCCGCAAGGGGATGGGTCTGGGCGCGGACGATTACCTGACCAAACCGTTCGAGAACAACGAATTATTGGACGCGGTGCGGACGCGCTTGGAACAACGTCAGACATTGGACGAAGAGGCTAAAGAGCAACTCACCCGCCTGCGTGAGAGCATCACCACCGCCCTCCCCCACGAACTCCGCACCCCGCTCAACACCATCATCGGCTTCTCGGATATGCTGATAGTCGAGTCTAACTTGGTCAAGCCTGAGGACGTTTACGAGTGGGCGGGGCATATCAACGGCGCGGCGCAACGGCTTAACCGACTGGTCGAGAACTATCTGACCTATGTCCGCATCCAATCGCTAGCGCGGGACGCCAAGCGCCTCGTCAAAATCCGCGCCCAATCGACGCCCAACCCGCGTATGATTGCCGAGCATCAAGCCATCTTCACCGCGCAAAAACACGGGCGCACTGGTGACCTTGTGATGGAGTATGGCGAACAAGCCGCGCCCTCCATCGGCGAAAATGATTTAACCAAAATCCTCGATGAAATCTTGGACAACGCTTTTAAGTTCAGCGCACCCGGCATGATGGTTAAGCTGATCACCTATACCCGCCCCAGCGACATCGGCCCGCTGTACGAAATCCAAGTGATTGACTATGGGCGCGGCCTCAAGCCTGAGCAGATTAAAGACATCGGCGCGTACATGCAGTTTGACCGCCTCATCCATGAGCAGCAAGGGACGGGGATGGGCTTGGCGGTGGCAAAAGGTTTGGCAGAAATGTACCTCGGTTCGCTACGGCTTGAGAGCGAAGTCGGCACATATACCGCCGTCACGGTCACGTTGCCCACGGTCATTGCCTGACGTTCTCCCGCCGCCCGCCCTAAATCGACGTATAATGAAAAACATCTCGCTTTGAGCCGCACCAAAGGATGTTTTTCCCATGCGTAAATTTGCTACCCTCGTCTTGTTGTTGGTTGTCGCGGTCACAGCCGCTTGCTCCGCCGTACCCGCTACCGGTGATACCGCAACCCAATATTTATCTGCCCAAAGCCAAATGCCCGCCGCACCTAGAGGCTATACGCAAGTCAATGCGGAATCGATTCAAGGGGCGTTGAGTGCAGCCGCTACCGCCGCAAGTCTTAGCACCGCCAATCTGCTTGGCGCGGGGTTGGTCAACCGTGTTGATGCGTTGGTCAGTTGTTATCGCGATGTCGGCGCAATTGATGTCAAAGCCTACTACTCGATTCTCGAAGCGGGCGGCGGCGTGGCAATTGTCATCAACAATAACCGTGTTGCGAACAATCTGGTTCAATGTATCGCACAGGCGGCTGGCGGCATGAGCCCACAAGATGCGGCCTTCCCGCCATGTGTTATTGGTGGCTCATTCTCCGCAACCGAGGGCGAAATCACCAATGCGTTCTCTTTCATTTATATCGGCTCAACACCCAATTTGTGCAACTCCTTCCAAGCTCATTTCGCCGGCAAGGGAGCAGTCATCACTAATCCCTAATGGTTTATGGGTCAGGTGGCCTAACCCGATTTGCCCTATCTGACCCATAAAACGGCGTAAGAAACGAAGTAATGTAGAGCTATTGCAGGGACAAATTGTCAGGAGTCCAACATGAATAGCTCACAACGCGACGCCGTGAAATTTGACATTGAAGAAGGTTATGCCGTCCGCGACTTGAGCGGTGACGAGTTCGGCACGGTCAAGAGTGTTCACTACTACATCGACCAAACCGATGTCATCACCCCCGTACCCGTAGCAGCCCCGATGCTCGTCGCGGCTGGGTTGGATGGTCACGCGCTGCCGCTGGTCACGACTTATGGCACGTTCTTCGACGATCTGCCAGACTTGCCGGAAGAATACCGTAGCCATTTCTACCAACACGGGTTCATCCGCATCGGGCGCGGCCTGTTCCACTCGGACATGCTCGCCTCTTTCGACCAGATTTCTCGCGTCACGGATGAGTGCGTTTACCTAAACGTCTCGAAGGACGACCTCCTCAAGGTTTAGGCCTTCCCCCCGAGGCTGAAGCCGTAAAGAAAGCGGGCGCTGTGTTTAACACAGCGCCCGCTTTCTTCGTCCCTATCCCCTGAGCGTCACCCCAGCTTTTCGACCAAGAAATCGCTAATCATGGCGTACCAGCGCAGGGTCGTCTCTTTACGAGTCGTGCCGTGGCCTTCCGCCTCATCGACGTAATAGCGCACATCGCCGCCATTGGCCTGAATCTTCTCGACCATTTGGTCGCTCTCGGCCTTGACCACGCGAGGGTCATTCGCGCCTTGAATCACCAACAACGGGGCGCGGATTTGGTCAACATAGCTGATGGGGGAGCGCTCCATCAGGAAATCGACCTCGGTATCGACATCGCCCACCCATTTCGCCATCATACGCTTCCAGTGCGGCGGGACGGCCTTCGCAAACGTGACCAGATTCGATGGCCCAACGATGTCAACCGCCGCCGCCCAATACTCCGGCAGGCGGGTCGCGGCGCTGAGGGTGGCGAATCCGCCGAAACTCCCGCCGAAAACGGCCAGCCGTTTGCTATCTACCCAATCCAACCCTTGCAGATATTTGGCCGCGCCCTCGATGTCTTTGAGTTCCGCGCCGCCCCAGTCATGATGAATCAACTTCTGGTAGGTTTTGCCATACCCTGTCGAGCCACGAATGTTGGGCGCGAGGACGCCGAATCCGCGACTCAGCATGTACTGGTAGAACCCGTTGTAGTTGTAGGTCGGGCGTTCCTGCGCTTCAGGGCCGCCGTGAATGCTCAGGATGACGGGGAATTTGCCTTCACCCTTCGGACGATACAGCCACGCCGGGATGTCGCGCCCGTCAAAGGTCGGGAAATGTACCAGTACCGGCGGGATGAACGCCTCATCCGGGATACCGCCCAGCATCGACTGACCGAGCGCCAACATTTGGCCGCTGTGCAAGTCGAACTCATACAAGTTGCTGGCTTCGGTGGGCTTGGCAAAGGTCAGGGCGAGTTTTGCCCCATCCGAACGAGCGATGCCGCCCGTCACGACGCCCAACGGCAGCGAGGGCATGGCGACAGCCGCGCCGCTGGCGAGGTCGCGCCCGTAAACACTGCTTGCGCCGCCGCTATTGACCACCCAAATCAGCACGCCCGTTTTTGTGATGAGCGCGTTTTCGATGTCGGCGTCTGGGGTCTCGACCCATGAGCGCGTCCGGCTGGCGATATCGTATACGCCTAACCCAGAGAATTCGCGCCCTTCATCGCTGATGAAATAGACCTTCGCCCCGTCGGGTGAAAATCCGAGCGAATAATGCTGTGCGCCTTCTTCTGAGGCGGATTCCACAATCAGTGTGAGGTCGCCGGTTTGGAGGTCATGTAGCCAGATGCGCGAATCGGTGTTGCTGCGGAGGTCGATGAGGGTCGCATACCGGCTGTCCTTTGACCAATCGCCCACCACCGAGAACATGCCCGTATTCAGGCGGCGATGTTCGCCGGTTTGGGTATGCACGATTTGCGAATCCATGTTCTGCGGTTCGTTGTCATTGGCGGCATACGCAATCCATTGACCGTCGGGCGAAAAGCCTTTCAGCAAGTGTTGGCGCTCGGCGGTCTGGCGTAGCGGCGTAATCGCCCCGCTAGCGACATCCAACAGATACAATTGAGTCTGCTCATCGCCATCATGGTCTGCCCCGAACACGATGGTCTTGCCGTCCGGCGACCAATCGACGCTCCGCACGGTGTTATCGGTATAGTGGGTCAGTTGACGCTTGTTGCCACCGCCGGAATCCATCACCCATAAATTGAACTGCCCAGACTCATTGGTGACATGGGCGATGTGCGCCCCGTCAGGGGAGTAAGCCATTGTCGGGGTATAGGTGCGAGTATCCGCGTATTGTTGGTAACTGTATTGCGACATCTTTTTCCTCTCTTAAAGTGCCTTGAATGGTGAATTATCAGAATCGTCGTCCATCTCCGGTGTTTTGCCGTGGAGATGTTTGCGGGACGGGTCAGTCAGCGAGACTTTGCCCTCATCCAGATTCAGCGATTGCAATTTTTCACGCTTGAAAGATTTGGTATACTCGGTGCGGATGAGCGAAATACCCATAGCGACAATGCCAATCAGTGGGATGAGTGATGGCGATAGGCGTAGCGCCACCACCACCAACGTCGCCCCAATTAAGGCCGCGACCAGCTTGGTTCCGCGCCCGACGGCAATCGCCATCATGATTGAGAAGATGATGGCCGGGACGAACACTTCTGGCACTGCGAGGTCGAACACGCCGTTGTTGAAGAACTGCGCGCCAATCAACGCCCCAGCCAACCAGCTGGACGCGCTCATTAAGACGAAAAAGAGCAAACCTGACCCGATCCCAATCGCCAGTCCTGCCAGCACAACTGTTACCACTGCCGCGACGATGCCCGTTTGCAGCGACGGCTCATCTGGGAAGATTTCGGTCATGAGCGCGGCAGCTGCCTCGGTCTGAGCCAACACCACGCCGACCACAATCCCGACGAATAGCCAACCCACGATATGCAGCCGGTGTGGTAGCCAGAGCAGTAGGCCGCCGAGCAGCACGGTAACAATCCGGGTGAGAGTCGAGTCCCACGCGAGGCTGATTTGCCCGCCAAACGCATCGACTCGTGGGCCATATTCGTTCTGGAGATTCGCCCAAGCCTCTGGGAAAACCTTATCGAAAAAATCTTGTAGGCCGCCGGGTTGTTGCAGGAAGTACACGACTTGTTCACTATCCAACGCCGCCCACGCTTGCCCATCGACGGGGAAGGGGAGTGGGTCTTTAGTGAGTGGTTTTTGGGCTAATGCGCTTGACGCGCCCCACACCAATAAAACAGTTAACACGGATAAAACAAGGATACGGCGCATCTTAAACCTTCCTTACTGACACCGGTTAAGCCGGTGGGATGAACATTCATCTCATCAGCTTAACCGATTATAGTACGCGCCGCACGAGGGCTGGGTTGCAAACCTGACCATCCCCGGTGTAGCTATATGCGAGAGGGCGACTCATGTGAGTCGCCCTTACACTATGCCGGGTTAATTGGGGTCGTGGAATGCGCCGCGTTAATTCTCGCCCCGGAAGGCGTCGGGGAGGGGGAGCGCCTCTGGAGTCGCGCCGCCACGGGTGTTGCTTTCTGAGAGCAGTAGCGACAAGTCATCCAGTCGGACGCGCCCGGTCACTTTGGCGGTGTTGATGTTGACGACAATTTTCTGCACGGTTTTGGTCAGAGTCAGCGTCCCTGTGATTTCGGTGAAATCGTATGTCCCGTTCGGGATGACGATATTGGTCTTGGCGGTGGTGTTGTCCGTATAGGTCACGGTCAAGACGATTTTTGCGCCGGTCTTGAACTTGTTGCCCTCGGCAAACGCGCTGAGGGTCAGGGTTTCGCCCGCGCTGCCCAAATCTCCTGTGGTCAGGGTTTGCTTGAGCGAACGCGCCAAAGTCGGCACCGAAGCGCTGTTGAATTGGAAGACGCACTCACCTTGCGTGGTCACGACGGGTTTGGTGAGGGTCGCGCACAGGCGTCTATCGGTGGGGCGGACATTTTTGCCCGTCCAAGCGTTCGCTAATTTGAGGGTCGCACCAGCCGTCTCGAATCCGCCATTGGTCAACAGATTTGTGTTGTCCGGCGGGGTCGGAGTCGGAGTCGGTGTCTCGGTGGGTGTGTCAGTCGGGGTCGGAGTCCCCGTCGGTGTGTCCGTCGCAGTCGGAGTCGCCGTCGGCGTATCTGTCGCAGTCGGCGTACTGGTCGGCGTGTCTGTCGGGATGATGATTTCCCCGTCAAACTCAAACGCGCCCAAATCACAGACCCCCCATTGCGGACGCACTACCCCGCGCTGGTCAGTGAGTGGTTCGTTCATTTGGGTAAAAATTTGCGCCAAATATTCGCAAGCAGTGATGTCTTCCCCCTCAATATCTGGGTCAAGGTTAATCACGTTACTGCCCGCCAAAAGGGCATGGGTTTGGGTAGCGCCGCCGTTATCGTGCAGCAACGGGTCTACGCCGGTCGGGATGCCTAGAGTCCCAGAACAATTGGGATCGTTGGCGAGAATCACAAATCCAAACACGCCCGTCCCGCATTCGTAAGGGTCAAGAGCGTTGTTATTCGCGATGACGCTACCAATTACTGTTATGCCGCCTTGAAGGAGGGCGATGCCCTCGCTGACGCTGGTGTTATGACCAGAGAACGTTGAGTACAGAATCTCAGCAGGACCCATGACCGCCGCCCCCGCTTCAGTTGCAGTGTTGGCGCTGAAAGTGCTGTTCATGATATTAGTAGAGCCACCACTTTGGAGATTTGTGGCATAGATAGCCCCACCCTTGTCGGCAGTGTTACTGCTGAATGTGTTGCTGAGGAGGTTGGCTCTACCACCGCCTGCGACATAAATTGCCCCGCCGTTGTCGGCGCTATTGGTGGTGAAGATACTGTCTTTAATGAGGGGGAAATCTCCAAAGCCTGAATGAGTGACATAGACTGCTCCACCATTGACGGCGGTGTTATCAACAAAGGTTGAGCCTTCGATTGTGCCAACGCCTTCTAGATAAATGGCTGTCCCGCCATAAAGGATGTCTTGAGAGCTGGTGTGAATACTGACGGATTGATTATCGCTGAAAGTAGAATCGGTGATAAGCATTTCTCCGCCCGATACGACCGCACCACCAATTACCGCGATATTAGCTGTCATCGTAACGCGATTGAGTGTCAACTGGCTAAACCCTGAGACAGCCGGGTAGCCACCCTCAAGCAGACTTGCCCCTTGTCCGCTGTTTGTGACCGTGACATCCGTCAGCGTCACTGTATCAGCCAATACCGCGCTCCACAGATTTGTTAGCGTCAACGATTCTAATGTCACAACAGCATCGTATGAATCATAAAATGCGCTGTATAACCCCACACCGTCAATCGTGATCTGGTTTTGCCCCGACCCAATCACGGTTAAATCGTCAGGCATGGGTTGTAAATCACCCGCCAGCGTAGATGGTGCCGGAAAGTCCTGATTGAAAGGTGATGATGTCTGCGCCGGGGCGTGAAGAGGCAATATTAACCATCTGCCGAAGCGACCCCGGGATTTCCGCGCTCACGCTGTCAGCCGTAGTCGTCACCACAAGCGGCCCAGTCGGGATGGGCATTGCCGTATGATGTGTATAGATAGGAAAACCAAGGCTAATAGTGTAGCTGTAATCGTAAACCTCATTGTTCCAGCTTTCCGCCGAATACCTGTAATAATTTATCGGAGGGGTTGTCTCGCTTTCAGCGTTATAGTCGTGAACCGCGTACACGGTCAGCGTCTGTGGCACATTCCAGTTTTCAGGTGTGAAGATAACTTCAATCGGCAGAACAATAATGTCGTAGGGGAATCTATGATGGCGTAACTTAATGGGGGCGGCTGGTTGTGAAGACAACGCTATCGTAAAGGTATCCGACGCGCCAAATTCCGTGACAGCAGTGGAGCCGTCCGTTTCGATTGTGACTAGACTAACATTCAATGACCGTGAATCGCGGGTTTGAGCGAACCCGCCGGTTTGGTCGCGTATATCTCTGAGTGTAGGCATGGCTTGTGGAGTTGCTTGCGCGTGGGATGGGGTCGCGCCAGACAGCATTAGGCTGCACAAGAGGGTGAACATGAGGACTGGTATGAGACGGGTTGGTTTCATAGGGAGAATATCCAAAATTAGGAGGTCATAAGATTTATTTCGCATCATATCATATCGAAATTTATATATATATACTAAAGCCCTGTTTTTGGGGTGAGCCATTGTAATAATCGCGCTGTTTTTATACGCCTAAGATTTTTTGCAACTTGAATCGATACAATACCGTATAGTATGCTGAACGTCGTGAAATGGATTTTATGAGGAAAAAATAATCATGACGCGCAAGACGAAATTTGACTGGATGACGGTCACGATGGAGGTGCTAATCGTTGACGGGGTAGACGGCATCACCATCGAGGCGCTCACAAAGCGACTTGGCGTGACCAAAGGCTCGTTTTATCATCATTTTGCCGATATGCCGACTTTCCGGCAAGAGATGTTGGCGCTGTGCCTCCATGAAAGCACCACAGGCGTGATTGAACGGGTCGAAATCGGGGCGACACCGTATGAAAAGCTGATGATTCTGACTGGATTGGCATCCTCAATTGACCCGCGAGAAGTGGCGATTCGGGCTTGGGCGCTGCGTGATTCTACCGCGCACGCCACGCTGATTGAAATTGACGCCCGTCGCATGGCATACGTCACACAGTTATATCGCGACCTCGGTCTGGATGAGGACGCGGCTGCGCGGACGAGTCGGTTGTATTACAGCGTGTTCATCGGCGGTCAGCACATGATGCCGCCGCTGAACACGCCCCAGATGTTAGAAATCTTTGCCACCCTGCGCCGTTTGGCCGGGATTGAACCGATATCATGATTAGAGGAAAAAACATGACCCGTGACCTGTTACCGCTATTAGAATCATCATTTTCACCCGCCATGCCCCGCTATAAGGGCGTACATGTCGAGTCCTTGTATCTGCCGATGTCGGATGGGATACGTATCGCCGTCGATGTCATGCTGCCGCTTAACCGCGCTGCCTCGGATAGCCTCCCGACGGTGATGGTCATGACGCGCTATTGGCGCAGTTTTGCGATGAAAATCATTCCCAGCCCGCCCAAGAGCGCCCCGATTTCGGCCAATATGGACTTGTGGAACACGCTGATTCAATGCGGAATCGCCGTGGTCGCAGTAGATGGGCGCGGCTCTGGGGCGTCGTTCGGGGCGCACCCCTACCCGTGGTCGGCGCGGGAATTGGCCGATTATGGCGAGGTTGCGGCGTGGATTAGCCAGCAGCCGTGGTCGAACGGCAAGGTCGGGGCGTCGGGCTTTTCGTATGAAGGGTCAACCGCGCAATATTTGCCGGCATCGGCGCAAAAAATCGTCCCCGCCATCCTGAGTCAACAAATGGAACTTGACCCGTTTGCGGATGTCGCCTTTCCCGGTGGGATTTTCAATGAGGCGTTCATCAGCGCATGGAGCGAGAGCAATCACCGGCAGGATAACAACAAACCGGCGGTCTTTTTCCCAGCGTTGGTGCGCTGGCTGTCGAACGGGGTGCGCCGTGTAGACGCTGACAAAGATGGGGCGCTGCTGCGTCAGGCCATCGCTGACCACGCCGATAATCCGCCAGTATATGCGGCGATGGATAACATCATCCACCGAGATGACGATTATCTGCCGGGGGTGACGGTGGATGATTTTGCGGTGTTCAAGCGCCAAAAGGATATCGAGGCGGGCGGCGCGGTCTTGTTCAATTGGGGCAGTTGGATGGATGGTCGCACCGCCGAAACCGCCCTCAGCCGGTTCAATACGTTCAGCAACCCGCAAATCGTCGTGATTACCGCCTCCAGTCACGATGGGAGTCAAAACGGCGACCCGTATGCGAACGGCGCGAAACCCTCACCGACTCCCGCCCAGAACCGCGAGATTCAGGCGCGTTATTTCACGACGTTTCTGGCCGATACCACCGCGCCCGCCCCGTCTAAGCGCGTGATTTACTACACGATGGGTTTAGGCGAATGGCGCGAGACAGAAGTCTGGCCGCCGCTAAATGTCAAACCTCAGCGCTGGCATATTGGGGCGGGGCGGATGCTGACTCAGGTCGCGCCGACGCAGACAGGCCACGATGACTATACGGTAGATTTTTCGGCCACCACCGGCACGAACAACCGCTGGCATACCGAGTTGGTCAAGCCGGTCAAATATGGCAACCGCGCCGCGCAAGCTGCCAAATTGTTGACCTATACCAGCGAATCGTTGACCGCTGACCTCGAAATCACCGGTCATCCGATGATAGAGGTGATGCTGAAATCGACCCATGCAGACGGCGCACTATACGTCTACCTAGAGAGCGTGGACGCGGGCGGGGTGGTGCGCTATCTGAGCGATGGGCAGCTACGGCTGATTCACTGTAAGACTTCCGACCATGCGCCGTATTGGGTGGGCGGGGTGTATCGCACCTATAATCGCGCCGACGCCGCGCCGTTCCCAATTGGGGAATTTGTGCCAGTACGCCTGAGTCTCCACCCGCTGTCTGTCGTCGTGCCGCGTGGGTCTCGGCTGCGGATTGCGGTTGCCGGTCACGACGCTGAAACGTTCCGCCGTATCCCATCGGAGTCCACACCGACCCTGAGCGTGGCATGGGCTGGGACATGGCTAGACTTGCCGGTTAGAGAGTGAAATTCTCTACTATTTTGGTGGATGCCAACCTGCTTCAACCAAAATCACGATAGCTGCTTGAGTCTGGCAATATTCGCAATAGTTGTGCGGTTACTCTCTTTGGCGATTTGCTCGACACGCTCATAAATCTCTGGTGGGATGGGAAGTTCAATGGTTGATTGGCTCATATCACACGCCTTTCCACACTATTTTTCACCAGTATAACCTGATTCTATCGCCTCTATTGCGAGGGCGCGGTCTGCATCAGATAGCGCCACAGATGCACCAGCGCCTTCACGTCGTCAATCTGATATTGGGCGGCCTGAGTCAAGTGTGGGAGGCTGCCCCGAGTCAGCCACGCCCGATAATCCAAATAAGCCTGCATGAAGCTGTCATAGCCCGCCCACTCAAATCCCAGATAGCGCCCGATGGTCTTGATAGATGTCCCCATCGCGGGGAATCGCATCATCTTATTGACCGTACTGTGGAGGTCGTGCAGCCGCGACTCCATCGCAGCATAAACTTCCGGCTCGGCGGTGGCTTTCATGCCGCTACGGTCAAAACTTGTCCAATGATAAATCGGCGTATTGTCCGCTTCCACGGCAGAGTGCATCCGTCGCCATGCGCTATGCACATCCCGCACGGCGTGGATGGTCAGGCCGTCCGATTCATACGATTCTCCAGCATAGCGCGGCGCGACCACCACCACAGTATAGTCGTCTGAGGGATTGCCCCAGCCGATGCTCCACACCACCAACTCGGCGGGGTAGGTCATGGTCGGGATGGTCTCGATATCGAACATCCAGCCGCCGCTTCTGAGCGCGTCCGGCATCGCGTCAAACCAGATCGGCTGACCCGTCACCCATGCGCGGGCTTGGGCGTGGTGCGCCTCGGCGGTGGTCTTAATCCCTTTCACGGCGCGTAATTCCGCCGGGGAAAGCTCTGTGATATGTTGGAGCGTTTCGATGCCGATTTCGCGCAGATTGTTGTGCGTTTTGGCGTTCGTCCCATTCAACAGGCTGACATCATGTGCCGCTTCAGGATGGGTCTGGCAATGTTTCAGCCAGCGGCAACCGTCGCATCGCTTGGCGATATAGGCCGGTGGCTCTTGGTGTGGGGCGACGCGCTGGGCATTTTCTGGGCCGCCATGTTTATCTAACCAGCCCCGTCGCAGACAGCCGAATCCTTCACGCAGCATCATATTTTATTCCCCACAAAATCGCTTATCTGTTCTATGTGATTATGTTTGAAGTCGTTGGAATATTCAACCTCTGACGGGTTTCTGTTTGAGACGGCAGACGCTATAGAGGCCACACGAAACTATACGCCGCGCCCGTGCGGAAATTCACCGAAAAGTTGAAATTTGGCAAAGATAGTGACTCTAAATGGGTAAAAACCCAATCTCTTGCCAAAATTTAGATTAGACTAAAATACAGTCTATATTCGTCTAAAAATGTATCTTGAGGGCAAGGGCATGGATAATCAGCCAAAATCGGGGTGGAATAGGCGTAAATTCTTGGGGATGAGCGGCATGTTGGTCATAGCCGCGATGTGACCTTTGAGGCGACGGTGACTCCGGTTAGCGACTCGCAGATTCAGGGCATCGCCCGCGCCAGCCTGTCGTATGCCGACTTCGGCATGAGCATCCCAGAGGTCGCTGGTGTGGCTGATGTCTCGGACACGCTACAAATCGAAATCGACCTGACGGCCTCAACGGTCACAGAGTCTTAATTGAATGGGGCGGCGTGACCTGAATCGTCACGTCGCCGATATGTGGAATAGCCTGACGCAGCGCAGTGTCGATGTTTTGGACTATCCCCGGCTTATCAGCAATGATGACGATTTCAGCGAACAACTGATGACCGACCCAACGGGCGCGAACGCGCTCCACCGCCTGTACACCATCCACATGCCCAAGCGCGTGTTCAATCTCACCGATTAAATTGGGATCAACGGCATCCATCAACCGATACCAGATCCGTCGGGTAGCATCGCGGGTGATGAACAGGATAGCGACCCCGATAAGCAGGCCAATCAGCGGGTCGAGAATCGAGAATCCTAATGCTGTCCCCGCCGCCGCGACCAGCACAGCCAACGAGGTCAGACCATCAATGCGGGCGTGCAGGCCATCGGCAATCATCGCCTCGGAGCCGATTTTGCGCCCGACGCGGATTTGTAGGAGCGCCACGGTCTCGTTGCCGATGAAGCCAATCACGGCGGCGGCGGCCACCCACCCGATGTTCTGCATGGGCTGGGGATTGAACAGTTTCTGAATTGACTCCCAGAACACCACCCCGGCGCTGACCGCAATCGACAGCACAATCAAGACGCCAGCAACATCTTCCGCCCGTCCATAGCCATAGGTGTAGCGGCGATTCGCGACGCGGCGCGCCAGATAAAAGGCGATGAGTAAGGGGATAGAATTCAGCGTATCACCGATATTGTGGACGGTATCGGCCAGTAATGCGACGCTCCCACTGAACGCGACGATCCCAATTTGCAATACTGATGTGAGGCCGAGCGCGACCAGTGCCAGCCAAACGGTGCGGATGCCCTCTTGGGTGGCATTAAACGCCGCGTCAGCATTCAGAGAGGCGTGTTCATGACCGTTGATGTGCATGGCTTGGCTGATGACGCCCCAGAGTCCAGTTGGGTGTTTGTGGTCGTGATCGTGCGGATGATCGTGCGGGTGTTGGTGTGCCATGCGAAATTTCCCCATTCTGCTCGAAATAGCGATAAAAGCAGTCTATCATCGGGATAGGTCGCATCTGGTCTATTGCAAAAAGTGGCAGAAAGGTGTTTTTTTAATGTCCCATCATCACATCGCGTATGAAGATATTTTGCGGGCGACAGGGCATCGCGTCACCCCGCAGCGAATCTTGATTTTGGATGCAGTCTGCGACGGCGCCAGTCACACCACATTGGGCGAGATCTACGCTCGCGTGCGAGTTCATAACCCGTTGATTGACCGTTCAACGCTCTACCGAACACTAAAACTCTATGTCGAGTTGGGTTTAGTGGTTTCGGCAGAGCCGGGCGACGGTGAAATCTACTACGAAATTGCCAAACCACAGCGCCACCATCATCTGGTCTGCCGCAAGTGCGGGCGTGAGCAGGAAATCGACCACGCCATTATCCACTCAATGTTTGACCAACTGAGCGAGGTGTATAAATTTTCCGCTGACAGTGACCATCTGGTGATTATGGGCATCTGCGCGGATTGCGCGGGTTAATTTTAAGTCAGAAGTACGCTAAAACGTATTTCATAGCAAACGAATGCTCTATGAGCATTGGCAGCGGAATTATGACAGCGCCGCCTTAAATCAGCGTCAGTATGCTAAAACCAAGCCCAAACGCGATGACGAATCGTTGACCGTCCTTCAATTAGAATTAGAAGATGATGGTGAATTGCCCGATTATTCTGAGGCGGTTAACAAACAGCGGTCAGACAAACGTTAAATTTACGCCTGTTTCGGATAGGCCAAAACCGCCGTATGCGCCCGCACGCCGACGGTCTGCCCAACGCTGACGGCCATCTCTGACCCCGTCCGCACCGTCAGGCTCGTCCCGTCCCCCAGCCGGACGCCCACCCGCTGATCGTGGCCGTAATATTCGCGCCACTCAATCACCGCCGCGACGCCTTGCCCCGCCGGATCAATCACCAACGATTCGGGACGAATCAACAAATCTACCGCGCCGTTGGCCGCATCTGCTAAAGCGATATTCCCCAACACGCACGACGCGAACACCCCATTGGCCTGCGCGGGCAACCAGAATGCCTCGCCGACAAATTCCGCCACCCGCCGCGACGACGGGTGGGTATACAGCGTGCGCGGCGGCGCGACTTGCGCCACCGTCCCGTCGAACATCACCACCACCCAATCAGACAGGCTCAGGGCTTCTTCTTGGTCGTGCGTGACGAACACAGCCGTTATCCCCGCCTGACGCAGAATCGTCCGCAGTTCGCCGCGCACTTGCGCCCGCAGCGCCGCGTCCAGATTGCTGAACGGCTCATCGAGCAAGAGTAAATCCGGCTGCGGAGCCAGCGCCCGCGCCAACGCGACTCGCTGCTGCTGTCCACCAGACATCGCCCCCGGCATCCGGTCAGCGAACGCTTGTAGACCGACCAGCGCCAACATCTCATCGACGCGGGCGCGTTTGATTTTTGAGTCGCCGCGTAGCCCGAATCCGACGTTATCGGCCACATTCAAATGCGGGAACAGCGCGTAATCTTGGAACACCATCCCCACGCGGCGCTGTTCCGGCGGGACGTTGAGGCCGGGGGCGGTCACATTCCGCCCCAAGATTTGCACCGTGCCGGTATCGGGCGGCTCGAATCCGGCAATCAGGCGGAGCGTGGTGGTTTTTCCGCACCCGCTGGGACCGAGTAGGGTCAGAAATTGCCCGGCGCGTAGCGTGAAGGTCGCATCGCGCAACGCAACGGCTTTTCCATAGGTCTTTGAGAGTTTGGACACTTCTAGGGCATGGCTCATAGGGGGCGGCTCGACTGATGGGAAAACGACACGGGAAAAGAGGCCAGTGTACACAAGAACTAGACGTGAGACAAACGGGGGTTATAATCATTGGAAAGAATTTGAGGGACATTACAATATTTTCGCTAATTTTGATTATCGTGGACAACGCGGGCGTTGTCCCTACGAATTCTCCTGTGGCGGGGTTTTAATGTGGGGACACGGCCTGCCGTGTCCCTGGATGGTGGGTGGTGTCAATCGGATTTTGGCGAAGGTATTGAATGTATAGAATGTCGTTTTTCAGCGTTCCCGCCACAACAGAATCACCAGCGTGATGGCGCTGACCGCCATCAGCAGCAATCCGGGTGCGCCAATCAGGGCGCGTGAGCCGCTGTCATAGGCCGTCCATGCTTGAGTCGCCAGCGTCTTAAAGCCAATCGGCGCGAGTAGTAGCGTGGTCGGGAGTTCTTTCATCGCGTTGAGCGCCACCAACGCCATCCCGCCCAACACCCCCGCCCGCGCCAAGGGGACGGTGATATGCCAGACCGCCTGCATCCCAGTATCGCCCAACGAACGCGCCGCCTCTTCTAACTTGGCTGAAACGCCCATCAACGCCGCCTGAGTCGAACTGATTCCGAACGGCAAAAAACGCACCCCGCAGCCGTAAATCAGCAACGGCAGAGTCTGGTAGAGAGTCGGGACATAATTGGCCGCAAAATACACCATCGACAGGCCAATCACCAACCCCGGCAAGACATTCCCCAGATACGCCGCGCCAATCAACCAGCGCCCCGCCCGGCTTTTGCTCCGCGCCCCCAGAATCGCCAACGGTAGCGCGGCGATTCCCACCGCCAATGCGGTCAACCCGCCGACTAAGAGGGTTTGCCCGGCCAAAACATCCAAGCGTAACGGGACGGCGCTGGTCACATTCGGGTTCAACGCCCAGCCGCCCAATACGATTAGCGGAATCCCCGCGCTGATAAATACCAGCACCGTGCAAAAAATCAGCGCAGGCCATTTCCATCGTCCCAACGGAATCGGGGATGATTTGCGCCGCGCTCCGGCGTGGACTCCTCGCCCACGGGTTTTGGACGCCTTGCGTTCGATGAACACGAGGACGCTGGTGAGCATGACCAACGTGAGCGCGAGTAGGGCGGCACGCTCGCGGTCAAATGTGCTGTTATAAGCGGTATAAATAGCGCGGGTGAAGGCGTTATAGCGCAGCAGAATCACCACGCCGAAATCACTCAGGGCGTACAGCATCGCCAATAGGCCGCCCGCCGCCAACGCAGGCCGAAGTTGTGGGAGCGTCACCCGAAAAAACGCCCGCCAGCGCGATAAGCCGAGGATGCGGGCGGCCTCATCTTGGGCGCTGTCCATGGACAATAAAGCGGCGCGTACCGGCAGCACCACATACGGAAACGTATATAAGGTAATCACGAACCACGCGCCAAAAAATCCATACACAGACGGCAGCCGCGCCACGCCCAACGGCGCGAGTAATTTTTGCAGCCCGCCCACCGGACCAAACACTTCTATAAATGCAATGCTGCCCAGATATGACGGGATGACCATGCCCATCAGTCCGGCCATCAGCCAAAACCGACGCGCCGGTAAATCCGTCCGTGTGGTCAAAAATGCGAACGGCACGCCAATCAGAATCGACGCGCCGGCAACACCCAACGCCAACCACAAGCTGTTGAGCGCAATTTCTACCGTGCGTTCGCTGAACACATACGCGAGGCCATCAAGACCCGCGCCCGCGCCGCGAATCACCAAATAGACCATTGGTAGCAGTGCCAATGCGACGACGACCCCGCCCAACCCTAGCAAAACAAGGTGATGCGTCTTGAGTGATGAGTTTTGCGTTTTTTTAGCGATGAGTCCGGAATCCTAAGCCCAAAAAGTGTAAGGTACACCTTATGTGAAATGCAATTCGCCTATAAAGAATGTCGAGAATCATCTGTCGCCAAGCACTAAAGTGCCGGTCTAAGGAAAAAAAGTCCACTAAAGGGACTCTTTTGCCCCGACTCTTGACCTAAGCAACCCACTTTAGTGGGTTTTGCAGTGTATTAGACGGGGGTTTTAACCCTTGGCGACGGATTGGTGAGACTTCAATTCATTCCACATAAGGCGCATGATATCTCGTAATGCGCTGATAAATGATGAGTGATTCGTCCGTCTCTCAAGACTCATCACCCATCGCTCATCACCTTTTTTACTGGTCTAGCGCGCCGCTGGCTTCAATCAAGGCCAACGTCCCAGCGAGGTCGTCGAGGTCGCTCAGATTCAGCGTGGGTAGGCCAAAATCTGCCAACGGAATCAGCACGGGGTTGGTCTCAATTCCGGCGACCAACGGATACTCATTGGTGTTCTCGGTGAAATAAGTCTGCGCCTCACCGCCGAGAAGGTACAGCACCAAGCGCTGCGCCAAGCCTTTTTGCGTACTGGTGTTCAAGATGCCCGCGCCCGCGACATTGACCAACGCCCCGACATCACCGGCGGCGAAAGCGACTTGCTCCAGCGTTAGGTCGGGAGTCTCTTTCTTCAGGTTGTGCATGTAGTAATGGTTGGTGATGCCAAAGACCACTTCACCGCTGGCAACCGCAAGGTTGAGGTTGGTGTTGCTGCTGCCGTAGCTCACCGTGCCATTGGCGACCATACCGGCCAGCCATTCGGTTGCTGCGTCCTCACCCAACAATACGCGCATGGCGGTCACATTGGCTTGGAATGACGCATTGGCGGGCGCCCATCCAACCAGACCAGCATATTCCGGCTGGGTCAGGTCAAGCAACGAGGTGGGGAGGGTCAAGCCGAGGGCTTCGACCTGTGCTGGGTTATAAACCAAGACGCGGGCGCGAGCGCTAATGCCAACCCATAGCCCACCCGTCGATTCATACTCCGATGGCACACGCTCCAAGATGTCGTTCGGCAATGCGCTCAAAATCCCGGCCTTCGCCAACGCGCCTAATGCGCCAGCGTCCTGCGCGATATAGACATCGGCGGGACTGTTGACTCCTTCTTCCAAAATTTGATTGGCGATAGCGGCGGTATCACCATACACAACCTGCACTTGCACACCAGTGGCTTCGGTGAACTGTGCCAACAACGGTGCAATCAATTCTTCATTACGCCCAGAATAGACCGTGAGAAGCTCGGTTGGGGCGGACTCTTGAGCAAAAGAAGGGGCAATCGCCAACGCCAACAGCGCCAACATCATCACAATTTTACGCATGGGACTCCTCTTGAAGGTGATTTCTCGTAAGATGAGGCTTATTTTGCGCGATAGGCACAGGGTTTTCCACGCCTGTGGCTAATTTCACACTTGGCGTGAGACAAAACAGAGTTTGATGAAAGAAATCCATAAACTTAACTCAAGTTAATAAAATATTTTGATGCAAAAATGTTTTGATGCAAAAACCTATATTATATGTAAGTTAAACATAGCGTATCATTAAAAAATCTTACCTCAGAATACGCTACGGAACATAAACATTATGGTTTTACAAGACACCTCTCCAACGCCTCCTAACCGACTGGTCAAACTGTGGCAATTTCTGACCACACCGCACCCGTCCGTCGCGGGTGAAGAGCGCCAAAAGACTTCAGTGTTGATGGCGCTCTTGGTGGTATTTATCCCGTTGGCCGCCTTATCGGTCTTCAATACCTCTATCATCGCCCTGTTCAATCGCACAGATAATGTCAGCCCCAATTCATCAGCGGTCATTGCGCTCATCTTTGTTTTCATCGCCTACCCCCTCAGCCGCACACGCTACCATCAAATCGCCGGGTATCTGGTGGTTTTCATGCCGATCCTAGCCGTGACCGCGATTACCCTCACCAGCCTAACGCCGCCCTCACCGATTGCGCTGTTCTTCCTGACCCTCAGCGTAATTCTCAGCGGCTTGCTGCTCAATGCCAAAACTACCGTCATCGTCGGCGTCATCGCTGTGCTGATTTCAATCACCGCTTATTTCATGCCTATCGCCAACCCCATTCCCATCGCGTGGGCGATCCCATTGTTTATCGCCATGACCACGGGCGTGATGTCGGTGGTCAGCAATATCAACGGCGGTTATGTCGTCACGCTAGAAAAGACACAGAAGCGGCTGAGGGAACAATACGAGGTTGCAGAGCAAGCCCGTGAACGCGCAGAAAAGTCTGACCGGGTGAAATCAGCCTTCCTCGCCAGCATGTCGCACGAACTCCGCACGCCGCTGAATGCCATCATCAACTTCACCAAGTTCGTCAGTAAGGGGACGGTTGGGTCGGTCAATTCTGAACAAGAGGAGATGCTCAATGAAGTCATCGACAGCGCCAAACACTTGCTCAACCTGATTAACGACGTGCTGGATATGTCGAAAATCGAAGCTGGGTCGCTGACTTTGTTCGTCGAGGATAATGTTGACCTGCGGGCAATCCTCACCTCATCCATCAACACGGGTAAGGCGTTAGCGAAGGACAAACCGCTGCGCTTTGACGTTCAGATTGCGGATGATTTGCCCACTCTACGTGCAGACCGTCAGCGCATCTTACAAGCCATGCTCAACATCCTCTCCAACGCCGTTAAATTCACCGATGAAGGCAGCATCAAGATTGTGGCTGCCCGCAGCGGTGAAGATGTCTTGCTCGAAGTGACTGACAGCGGCCCCGGCATCGCGCCAGAAGATCAGGCCGGCGTGTTTGAGGCCTTCAAACAGACCAAAACCGGCCTTCGTCAAGCGGGCGGCACGGGCTTGGGGATGCCCATCACCAAGAGTTTGGTTGAGGCGCATGGTGGGCGCTTGTGGCTGACCAGTGAGGCGGGGGAAGGTGCGACCTTCCACATCAATCTCCCCATCAAATCCAACACGTTAGTCCCCATGGCAAACACCAGTGAACATCAAAAAATGGAACCCGCAACCAAATGAATCCTCAAAACCCCGTCATGCTCTATGTGGAAGATGAGACCCGTAGTCGCCGCGTCATGCAGATGATGGCGGCCAGCATCGGTATCCCCCATCTAACAATCTTCGAGGACAGCGAAAACTTCATCCAACGTGTGAAGGCGATTGACCCGCAGCCAGAGGTCATCTTCTTGGATATCCATCTCACGCCGCTGGACGGGTTTGAAATGCTGAAGTTGCTACGCGAAACGCCAGAATATGCCAATCACCCTATTGTCGCCATGACCGCCAGCGTGATGAGTGAAGAAATCCATCAGTTGCGGACAGCAGGTTTCAACGGCTGTATCTCTAAGCCTATCGACCTCGATACCTTCCCAGATTCGTTGCGGCGCATCTGTCAAGGGGAAGCGATTTGGCGAATCGTCTAATCATGCGGCAAACTCTAGTCATCTCTCCAACTCGGTTAGTCTGTATACAAGAAGGTAAGGCATGAATAAGCACGCGCTCGTCATCGACGACAATCCAAAGAACGTCAATATTCTGGCAATGCTGCTCACTGAGCAAAGCGTCACCAGCACGCTCGTCACCCAGACCAATCAACTCACTCAGACGATTGACGCGCTCGGAGCCGTTGATGTCGTTTTCCTCGATTTAGAGATGCCGGGGATGAGCGGCTTCGACGTGCTACACCAACTCAAGGCCGACTCGCGTTTTAACGGCGTGCCGGTGGTGGCTTACACGGTGCATGTCAGCGAGATGAATGTCGCCAACCAGCAGGGATTCGACAGTTTCATCGGCAAGCCACTGGACTCCGAGCGTTTCCCGGATCAATTGGCGCGTATTCTCAATGGCGAATCGGTCTGGGATCGCGGCTAACGCCCAAAAATCGGTCTTGAGTCCCCGTCGCATCCGTGATATGCTATGGGGAGAATTGGGGAATAGTTCAATGGCAGAACAGCGGATTCTGGTTCCGCATATCTTGGTTCGAGTCCAGGTTCCCCAGCTTGAGCTGTTTTGCCAGCGCCTCGACCTCAGCGCGTTCCCCATCCGTTAACCGAATGGCAAAAATACGTTTCCGCTTCGGCTGCCGAACAGGCAGGGTAGACATGGTGTGTCTGTCCATGCGTCATATTCCTATGTTTTACGTTATTGATGATTTCAGGTTAGCAGAGTGGGTACGGGGAAAATCCGGAATATTCCATGTTTTGAGGTGGAGGATTCCGGTTCTTCTGTAGGGGTGTAAATCTGGAAAAACAAAACGCTGAAGCATCGCGTGGTTCTCCACGTTTTACCGATGCACTCAGCGTATCAAAGTCAGAGGGTCAAACCCGTGTAATTTTACAGTTTTGGGGAGTCAGTTTTGGCAAATGCTGTAGCAAGATTTCACGATCTGCCAGCGCTCGGACTCGCTAACCCGATCTGCCAACCTTAAACCGACCCATACGGGTATTTCGTCGCCTTTTCGATCAAGGCACGTTCCTCAGGGGTGAGGTCGAAGGCATCATACACAATATCGTTCAGGCGCGTTTCTAGCACGATGATTTGGTTGGTCAGATGGATATGTTTCGCTTTTTTGTCCGTCAGATAGTCATGCCATTCCTCACGATCAGTCATCAGAATTTTTCGACTGAATTGCTTGTCAATTTCATCACTCAATAGTTTTTCATCGGGGAATTCCCACCACCGATACAATGCCACTCGTGTGCTGATTTCCCCGCCGCCGAACTCGCTACGAAGTGTGCGCCGGAAGTCCTCATGCAACTTATACCGCGACCGTGCCAGATCGGTGATTTCCTCAGCAATAGCGGCGAGGCTACTTTGCTGCTCTGCGCTCAGGTCAGGGATGGGCAGACGTTCGATAAATTGTCTGAATTGTTTGTATTGCCACAACCCACCCCGTAAGCGCAGCGGTATCGCAACTTGAGAGATAAAAAACCATGATATGCGACTCTGCATCAACGCTAGAAGTACCCAGATTGAGAACTCATCCGAAACAGCAAAATAGCATGAGTTATTTGCATAGATTCCATCCGCATCAAGCGAGAAGCGTGGCAACTTTGATATTTCCGACCAAAAAATCTTTGGCTTTTCAAACTCAGCAAAATAGGCAACTTGATCTTGAATTTCATACCATTTATAAGTTCCTTGTTTTCTGCCTTGCCAGTTACCACCTTTCCAGTCAGATGGTTTTGGCTCCAGTCGTTCCCGAAATTGTGATAGATATTCGTGGATGGCTGGATATTGATTTATATCGGTTCCTGTGCGACAAAAAATGAGATACTCATTATTGTTTCTTTGGTGCCAGGGTCGCAGATTTTCACCACTTATCATTGGTTTGATTAGTTCAGCACTCGCTGGATGTTGAGAGATAAGTCGTAGTCTTGTCGTATTGTCAATAATAAATGCCTCATTTAAGCCCGTTTTGACCCCGTAATAGATTTGATTTTGAACTAAACTCCCCATTGTCTGAGATGAAGTTGCAACCTTTTTAAATAGATTAGTGAGTTCAACTGGCTGAAAACGCCATTCTTCCATTTCGGTAATTTTGCTCAGACTGTCCACCCATTCACCGTTTTCCAACGCTGGTTGCAAATTGGCAAATGGTAAACTCCCGCGGAAAGTATCCTTTTTGGTGTTGTTTCGCAAGATAGCAATCGTTGGGTAGACCATCTCCGCACCCCGGAACGGTTGATTTTCGCCAAAGTTAGCCACCCACTCCATCCCAGCATGTTCGTGAATGTATTGGCGGAAGGGCTTGGCGCTGTTGCTGTTCATGTATGTGCCAGACGTAATATAGCCCAAGCGGTGCGCGTCCTTCACAAACTGCAAACCGCGCTCGTAGAAGTATAGGAACAGATCGGCTGTTCCTGTGTATACGTCATAGTGAGTCGCCAGATAGGGCTTAATCGGCTGAATGCGCTCCTGTCGCACATAAGGCGGATTGCCGATCACCGCGTCAAAACCGGATTTATCCTTCGGCGCACCCTTTGCGTCAAAGAAGATCTCTGGGAAAGCCAGCTCCCAGTGGAAAAAACGGTGTTCATCCGCGATGCGCTTTGCCCCATCGATGAGTTTCTGGGTGGCAAGTGGGATACTCTGGGTGGTCGAGAAAGTCTTAACGGCCTTCCACTGGTCGTCGGTCAGTTCCAGTCCAAAGCTCCGAGCCGCCCACACATCAGCGGCCTGTTTCCAGCCGCTCAACCGGTTCGTGAGGTCGGCGTAAAGCTGCTCCTGCCGTTTTACATCCTTCACGGTGTCGGGGATGGTCGCTTCTATTTCGGCCATTTGTTCAACAGCGAAGCGCACCCCATCCGCAAAGTCAGCATCACTAAACATCATCAGCTGACCGGTGGCAGCGGCACGCTCGGCCAATTTTTGGCGCTTCTTGCGGCGCTGATCGGCGTTCAGGTCATCGCTGATGTCAAAGATGCTCGCCCCTACGAGGCTGTTGCCCACGCGCAAATGGTGATCAAGGAAGGACAGCGGTTTACCTTTAGCCAATGTGGTCAGCCACATGCTTAGTTTTGCCAGCTCTACCGCCAGTGGGTTAATGTCCACAGCGTAAATACAGGCGCTAGCGACGTGGCGCTTCCAGTAGATTAGCTCATCTTCACTGCCTAAATCTGTCGGACGCAGCGCCAATGCCGTCAGCCACTCAGCGATATAACTGGTGGCATCGACCACAAAATGTCCGCTCCCAGTGGCTGGGTCAAGGATGTTGAGCGCCAATACGTCGCGAATCAGCGATTCACTATCACGAACATGCCAGACTGCCTGCTCGTCTAAATCGGCGTGGCGGGTGGTGATTTCGGTTAATAGCGGTTCAATGGTCTTTTCCACGATAAATCGAACGATGTAATCCGGCGTGTAGTAGCTCCCGGTTACTTTTCGCTCGTTGCTCCCCGTGCGTAAATACACCTGTCCGGGTTGTTTGATGGCGCTGGCAGGATCACTGGTGGGGATGTATTGCCCGTTCTTCAACGCCAGCGGTTCAGCAGCAATATCGATCTCATATTCCAGCAGTTTCTCATAGATACTGCCCAGATGCCGCACTTCTAGATCACGGTAATCTACGGAGACTCGTTTTGTTCGGCGATTCTCCACCACATCCACCCGCGCTAGTTTGTCCAATGCGTGGACTAGGTAGGTATCACCGACCGCTTTATCGACCAGAAAGGTGTGTTCAATCGGAGAGAACAAACGCCCATTATAGGGCGGGAGATCGAGCTGTGGATCACCGGAGTCGATAAAGAAGAATAAGTCGCTTAGGCGCTGATAAATCTCACCGCTGTCACGGTTAAGCGGATGCTTTAGGTCAATCATTTGTGCGACGGATCGTTTGATTGCAGCCAAACCACGCTGGCGGGTATATTCAGTATTTTGGTTCAGCGGCAGAATTTCGCGGCTTTCAGCATAAAAAATAAAGAGTAGGCGATACAACAGCACGAGGCTTTGCTCATAAACCAGACGCAGGGTGGTCGCATCAGGTTTTAGACGATTGCGGCGATAATCGAGGAATCCCTGCGCGATCAGCTCCAGCGCTTCATAAACCTCATCTTCAAGTTTATCGGTCAGCTTCTGCGCGAAATCCTCGCTCCCTGCCAAGACTCTCGCCAACCAGCCCGAACTGAACGCTTCTCGCCGGAAGAAGGCATAGAAATACATGAATGCCTCAACGTTGTTGGCTTCGAGCAAGTATTCAAGGTCAACGGCGTAGTAGCTGTTGTATTTGCTGGTATCGCGATGGTAAAGCCTCCAATAGCGCCCATCGGTTAAGATGCCCCAAGTCAATTCGCTGTAGCGCAGATATTCGTCGATCTGTTGGGCGGAATTACGCTGATTCGGCGCAGACTGGTCGAGGTTAACCCCCCAACGCTTGGCATCACCCACTGCCAGCGCGTGCGAAATCTGATCAGGCGTATAGATTTCACTGGTCAAGGCGCGGGCTTCCACGTCGCTGCCGACAAACAGATAATCGGGCTTGCGGTGTCCGTGATCTCGATAGCGGATCTTCACTTGCACAGAGTAATGCAAATTCAAGGCATCCAGTACTGGCTTAACCCATTGTTCTTCGAGTTGGGACTCATCTAACGCAGCAGGATTCGTCCGTTCACGCAGATCACGTAGGCGTTGGAGTACTGCTTTAGCTTCAGCAAATAGCAATCCATCATTCCACTCCATGAGCGTGGGAAGGATTTCCTTGAGGTAATAATCCGAAAACAGACCATTATTTAGATGCGGCGTGCCAGTACTGAGTAGGGGTTGTTGAGACATGAAATCTAACTTTGCTCTTTGCTCAATGAGAGAAAATTATCCAAGATGATTATAGCGTCTTACTGGGTTTTAGCACGGTATTTCTGGGTATTTGTTTGAGGAATCCAGCTCATTGAGTTTATTTCCTCGCAAAAAAGTAGTTGGCCGGGTTTAACGTCCCCAGCCACGACGATTCTCTCTCAGGCATAGGCGACGGCTTGCCATGCTGGGCGCTTCTGGATGTGCTGCATCGGACGCTTGGCGGGATTGAAGTCCAGCGGCTCGTAGCAGTGATGTTCCAGAAACACCTGTGCGAATTCGTAGCTCACATCCTTCAAAACCGGCTCGACATAAGTCTTGAGCCAATTCCAGTGAGTTACGCCCGCCAACTGCGCCGCGTCACAGCGCTTCACGCTGGTCGTGACTTGATATAGCGCTATCAGATGCTTGGGCGAGTCGATATACTTGGCGGCTAATTTACCCATCACCCGCTCGACATCAAGGCGCAGGTCTACATCCGTCGCCCATGCCGCCCAACGCTCCTCACGGTGATGCTCCCAGCCGGTGATGGTGTGTTCATCCGACGTGTCATGCCAATCGTCCGAAACCAGCGCGTCGAGGCTGTTATACTGCTGCTCACGATAGCGCAGGGTTGAAATCTTACAGCGCGCCAAGATGAAATACACGGCCTGCCGACGTGTCATACAGGCGAGGAAATACGGTTCACGCGCTAACTGCTCCAGCAGTGCGACAAACCCGGATTGGATGCAGTCGGGAATCTCATGCGGCAACACGCCGTACAGTTTCATGATGTTTGAGGCATAGACCGCGAGGTTCTCGTAAATCTGCTCGGACGTTTGGCGTCCCGCCCATTCGGTGAGATAGGTTGGGGCTGGGTGCATCGGGGCGATTTGGCTGCGAATCTTGGTACGGTAATCAGTCGTCATGATGGTCAATCCCTCATCACTCACTGGAGTCTGCCAGCTCAGGTGAGCGCTACCGCTCGTCCCGAACGGCACAGCGCAGAGGAGGGAACCTGTCAAACAAAAACGACGACC
>DAOTTP010000212.1:0-20632 GCA_034437835.1 Anaerolineae bacterium
AACTGGTAGAGCAGACTCATCCCCCAGCCAACACTCATCATCACCATCGCGCCGGTCACAGCGCCCGCTTGTTCGGCGTCGATGCTCCCGACGCCAGCACTGTTCAGCGCCCCCCATGACATGAAGCTAAACAAGATGAATAAGCCCATGCTGACGGCAAAAAAAACGATTTGGGCGACCTTTTTTTGACGCTTCATAGCCTCTTCGATGCGCTCTCCGAGGTCGTCCGGGTCGATGTCGAATTGGGACATGTGGATATTTCCTAATGAGGGGCGATATATCCCTTCATTATACCGTGATTCTGGGGATAGGTTTTGCAATTGCTAATGCGCCGGGCTTACATCGCACTAATAAACATCACCCCAATAAGCCAACTGGCGATACCGCAACCCCAGATGAACAAATAGGAAACATCATGTTTGACGCTCTGGGCAATGAATTGCGCCACCGTATTGATGTCGCCGTCTTTGGCAACTCGTGATAGGTTCGGCGACTGAATCCGCACATAGTCCTGTTCAAATTCAAAGCTTACGATGGATTTTGAACCGGCTGCTTTGATCACGCTACATATCGCCGCCCCGATCAGGCCAATGAGCAACGTTAGGATGATCACCACCCAGCGGGCGGGGCTGCTGCGTTTTGAAAATCCATAGGTATCGCCGAATTGAAAATCTGCTTCCCAGCCGTTGGATTGCATGGTGTTCCGCACGGTATCGAGGTAGGCCAATGAGGTCGGGCGGGTGTTTGTGTTGCGGAGGGGTTCTGATGGGGCATCTGCGAATGGGTCGCCTAATTCAATCTCATCCAGCTTTTTCAGCCATTTAACAGCGGTAGGGTGATCCATCCCTGTGAGGATTTCCCGCGCTTGGCGGTATCGCTTGTCGGTGATGAACTCACGCGCCCGTTGAAGTTTTTCGGTTTCCATCTTAAATCTCAGTCGTAGCTAAATTCTCAATACCTAAATTATAAGAGATAGCCGTGTTTAGGACACAGTGGCAAATCCCACTGTGTCCTATCTGATTGTTTGCTTACGCCACAAAACGCGGCAGATAGAAGCTGAGGGCGTGCAGCGGCGCGTCTTTATCGGCGCTGAGGGTAACGGGCGCGGCGTCTGGGCGGGCGAGGATGACATCATATACGCTGAGGGCGTCGTCGGTTTTGCCGTCATGTGAGGCGCGGCCTGTCCCGTCGGTCATGTATAGGAATAAGTCCTCGCCGTCTTGTGGCGCTTCAATCGTGGTCGTGCCGCCCGCATCGACGGTGGTGGCGGTCAGTCGCCCGGTCATGTGCTGGGTCATCGGGGAGCCATCGCCAATCAAGCTATAGACGGTGGCGTCCCCGACGCGGCGCTTGGGCATATCTGACCGCCCGACTTGTTGATAGTGCGGCTCGATTCCCCGATGCTGACGGTCTGCCACGTACCAGATTTGGATGACGCGGGCGTTCTGGTCAAACGGGTTGAGTTCTTGGTGTTCGATATAATCTCCGGCGAACATGCGCTGGAGTTCACCGGCCTGAATCACGCCTTTACCGCCCGTGCTGTCCTCATGGTATAGCTGACCCTCCAGCACCCATGTATAGATTTCTAGGGCGCGATGCGGATGCCATGTGAATCCGGATTGCGGGGCGATTTGCGTCATGTGCGCGGTCAACATCCCGGATAGTCTCTGCATCGGACTCCACCCACCGACGGCGAAATGCGAGTGCAGCCACCATGCCGGATTGATATACGGGAACAGATTCGAGGGCAGATATTGATATGGTTCTGGGCGCAGAAATCCCGGCGCGATTTGGCTGTTTTGCAGGGCGAAACTGGGCATCATGGCGAGGCGCTCCGATGGTTAAAAACGGACGATAGTCCGTTTAAGTGTATCACAGATTTTGTGAAATCCTACCGTCTCAGATGTGGAATTCAAGTCAACGTCTGCCTAGCATGAGCGAAAGTGATTAGATCCGTATAAA
Source organism: Anaerolineae bacterium (assembly GCA_034437835.1). Lineage (GTDB taxonomy): Bacteria > Chloroflexota > Anaerolineae > Aggregatilineales > Phototrophicaceae > Flexicrinis. Next base: position 1,963 of record DAOTTP010000212.1, read on the forward strand.
CTCTGTTTTATGACATTCATTTAGCAAAAGAAAGCTTGAAATTTTGTTAGCCCCAGACGGGGATGATTTTTCAGCCGAGGACGTGCAGCAAGCGTATCAAATCGTCGGGCAACGGCTGGAATCGCTGGCGGCGGCGGGGCAAATATCGGGCGGATATACGCTCGATAACGACGGGGTAGCGCTCACCGTGCGACTGAATCCGGGCGAAATGCCGCTAGATGACATCCTCAAGGCGCTGACCACCAGCAGATATTTAGAGTTCGTAGATTTCTCAACCCTATCCGGCATCGCGCTGACAGACTATACGGGGCAGCCTATCCTCACCTCGGCGGGGTTAGCTCGCACGGGCGGGGACGCGGCGGGTCAAGATATTTTCCCAACCGTTTTGACCCATACCGACATCGACTCTGCCCGCGCATTTTTGGATGATTACGGCCAATGGGTCATCGAGATTTCGCTGACACCCGATGGCGCGATACGATTGGGTGAGTTTAGCGAGGCGCATATCGGTCTAGGCATGGCGATTGTGCTGGACGGCATCGTCCTCAGCATCCCGACCATTCAATCACGGGTGGAGTCGCCGGTCATCCTCAGCGGCACGTTTACCGAATTAGAGTCGCTGGCGCTGGCGGTGCAAATCGACAGCCAGCCGTTGACCGTCACATTGAGGGTCGAGAGCGTCACGCAGATTCAGCAACCCTGACAATCACTCATCCCAGCCCATTTTCGCCACGAAATCCGGCCAATCCACGCCGGTCATTTTAATGGGGGTGAACGTATCGCCCTCAATCACCACCACAATCAGAGTCTTGGCCTCGGTGACTTTTTCCTCAAATTGACCCGGCGCACGGGTCGCCATCGGGGCATATTCCAGCGTCAGCGGACGGCGGAATCCCGGTTGGTAGATGAACGAGCGATAGCGCGGAAATTCACGCCCGGTCATCGCCCCAAAAATCAGGTTATAGTTGGCGTAAGTCCCCTCCATCATCATGGTGGCCTCAGAGCCGGTCAGCATCCAACGATTTTCTGGGTACGCGCCCAAAAACGATGGCGGGTTAATCAAGATGACGCCTTGAGGGTCGTCTTGAGTCATCTCTAGCAGGGTATACATGAAATCTGACTGTAAAAGCGTCTCGCGTTTGCGTGCTGCGCCATACATCAACGAGACGAACACCCCGCCGACCATGATGACGATTGCCGCGCCGCGCATCCATCGCCGCTGAGAACTCAGGCCGCCCCAGAGCGCCGCACCCCAGAATATGCCCATCCCAATCGCCGCCGTGGTCATGACATGCGGCGAGCCTTTGACATAATCCGTCGGCGTCAAAACAATCACGGGCAACGCTAGAATCCCAAAGGCCGCCGCGCCGAACAGCGCGGCCCGCCAGCGTTTTCCGGCCATAAATATGCCCAGTGCCACCACGCCCGCCGACAGCGCCAGCATCGGGAGGGTTTGGGCGTTGTCTGTGACGAAGCGGCGAATCACGGTGAAAAACGGGTAGGCCATCCCTTGCGACATCACCGCCAGCGAGTCGAGCGATTGGCCGAAATATAAAGTCAGCGGCCCAGCCGCCGGACGCGGCACGGTGACATATTGATACAAGAATACCAGCGTTAATACGCCAAGCGGGACGAGCAGCATCCACAGCCGCCGAGTCAGAATCACCCGCCAGCCATACACCGCGACGGCCAATATCAGCGTCAATGGCGCGGCCAAAATGCCGAGTTCTTGGCTGAACAGGGCGAAAAAGGTCGCAAAACACGCGCCAAGCAACGGGATGATTCCGCGCCGACGGTCTAGCCACATCAGTGAAAAAATCAGGGTGAAGGTCACGCCCGCCGCAACCATCAGATGGAAATTGGCCGCAATCCACGTCACTGAGCGCGGGGTGTAGGGATAGAGGACGAACGCGCAGCCGCCAATCACGCCCGCCCAATGACTACGGGTGAGTCGTTGGGTCAGCGCCCCGATTCCGGCGGCGGTCAGGGCATAAATCAGCACATTGAACAGGTGCAGGCCAAAAGTGTCCCATTTGCCGTCCGCGCCATAGGCCAATTCCATCAGCGTGAAGCCCATCGGGCGATAATACTGATACGAGGCCGATCCCGCCCAGAATCGGAGGCCGTGCGTCCCGACATTCTGGAAGTCGTGAATCATCAGATGTAGGTTGCCGTCGTCGAGGAACGGGGGCAAATCTAGCGTATAACTGAACAATATCAGCGCCAATAGTGGCGGAATCAAGGCAGGCAAGTAGCGGCGCATAAGCGATAAATCCTGAGGGCTTATCTTGGGGATAAGTCGCCTAGTATACAAGAAAGGGCGACAATCCTATGGTGATACGCTTGTCACAGAGCATACCAGACCCTCTGTGCCACTGGATAGCTTAAGCGTTGCTTCAAACGTTACGGCCATGCCTTTGTCGAGAGTCGGCTTGTAACTCTCGACATCAGCCAATCCTCACGGAGTATCGACCATCACAAGTAACATCACCACAGGCGTCTTGGCATAGACGCTATGTTTGAGGCGTGGCGCCATGTGTAGCCATGCCCCTTCGCTTAACTCATGTGTATCAATACCAACGCCAACCCGTGCGTTACCGCTTAGAATATGCAGCACTGCTGTATGAGCCGACGTATGTTCGCTCAGTTCCTGACCCGTATCAAATCGGAACAAAATCGCCCGCATGTGGTCATCTTTGTAAAACGTCCGGCTGATGATACTATCCGGCGTTGCCTCTGTCACCAATAACTGCAAATCGGGGATGAGGGTATAGGGTAACTTTTCACTCTGAGACATCTTGTACTCCCTTACTTATGTGTGATACGGACGCGCCATGTCTCAGGCCCTTCTTCCAAGTATTCCCAATCAAACAGGTTTTCGCGCTCGTGCAGAAATTGGTAGTACAGCGGTGTTGGGGCATGGTCATTAACCAATTCAAACGCCTCCCCTGCTTGCAAACCATCAAACGTATTGAAAATCAACGGGTGACGGTTACGCGGCGCGATAATGCGAACATCAAGCACTGTCATAGGATAACCTCTTCTGTCATAGTAGATTTCGGCGCAGAAACCAACGGCTTCACCCGCGCCCAAATGGAAACGATGAAAAACAACACGGCGCATAACACTTGTAAGCGGCCTATGACCTGCATCAGAGGGTCTGACCACCAACCGCCCAATGCGCCGAGCGTGATACCAAAATTCAGCGTGATAAAACTGCTCCAGCCCCAGCGCAAATCGCCATAGCGCCATGCGCCGCTAAAACGGGGAAGTATCCAGTAGGCCATGCCCATCACGAATTGCATCACCCACCCGAAAATCATGATTTCGATATGCGGTGGGAGCAAGCGCCATGTCCACAGGTAAATTGGGACGCCTTTGTGGTGTAAAACCAAACTGCCCAGCAAAAAGCCTATCCCCATGTGGCATAACGATGCCCGTACCATCCAAACACTCAACTTAGGCATGGCCTCAACGCTCCTTGATTCGCCCCCATGTGTTGATGATGAATCCCCAGCCCGCCAAGAGCAGGAACGTCGATGCGGCAGCTAATGTCCACCCCATACCAGCATCAGGAGCCAACATCACCAACGGCTCTCCAAAAGCGCGCAAGACCATGCCCAAATTGAGCAAGATAAAGACCGCCCAACCTAACCATTCGTTCCCGCGTGGTTTGTCTTTCGACTGCTTGGGAAACATCCAATAACCAACCCCCATAATGAGTTGAGTCACCCACCCGATGAACAAAAAATGCAAGTACACCGGACGTAAACTGAGTAATTTGGGCGACCAACCCAGTAGAGGTTGCAAAAGGAGTATCGACCCCATCAACAATCCAATGGCAAAGTACAACAGGGCGGTTTTGATAAACCAACGAGATAGCTTTGGCATAGCGGTCTTTTACTCGTTGTCCATATACCAGCGGAGCGCATCGGCGATGTCACTGGGGTAGGTGTCATAGGCAAAACTTGCACGAATAACCCCATCCTTATCCAACAGATAAGAACGTGTCGAATGGTCAATGCTATAGACAGCGAGGTTATCTGCCTTCATTTGGCGCTGATAGTAGAAACCGTAATCCGGTTGTATCCGCTTGAGGGTGATGTCATCGCCAGAAAATCCGACGAAATCGGGGTCAAAATGGTCAAGGTACTTTTGCAAGGCTTCCGGCGTGTCTCGCACCGCATCGACACTGATATAGACAAAAGTCACATCCTCAGCGGCCTCGCCCAATAACGCTTTGACCTCTTTGTAATCGACCAGTGTCAGCGGGCAAAAATCTGGGCAGTGCATATAGCCGAAGAAAATTACCCGCCAAGTGCCGTTAGAGTCGCTTAGGCGTTGTTCATCGCTTAACGTACCGGCTAAAGTAAAGTCCTGCGCTAAGATTGGCGGATTCACGACTTGTCCGACATACGTCCCTGTCGTAGCGGCCTCAAGCGCCGCCGTTGTTAACGTGTCTACGGGGATTTCGTTTGGGATGGGGATGTCACTCACCCCAGCGCTGACTTCTAAGACCACGCCGGACTCGAAAGTCAGGGTCAGAAGGATGTTATCGCCCATATTCAGTGGGCGCGTTAACCCCATCAACATCACATGCAATCCACCCGGTTTCAGGATGACGGTTTCGCCCGATGCAACGGCGATACCGTCTTCTAGTGGGCGCATTCGCATCACATCGCCGTCCATCATCATCGTATGAAGCTCAACCATCTGAGCAGCATCGGTCTGAACAGTTACCAGTGTGTCCGCAGTTTCTCCAAAATTGGATACACGGAAATAGGCTGCGCTCAGATCGTTTCCTTCAATGCTTGGACGCGCCCATGCCCCTGTCACTTGTAAGCCATGCTCTGATTGCGCCTGAGATAGTGGCGTAAACGCCGCTAGACCCAGAACAATCGCCAGATAGATGAACATTTTGATTGTTTTCACGGTGTTACCCTCACTGCTTCATCTATTGGGGTGCGATGTCCCGCACCCCAATATCTTTGTCGGATTAGTGACCGGAGTCTTCGGGGATATTACTGCTGCCGAAAATCTCTGGATTTTCCTCGCCCTCGGCGTACAAGAAGCCAACCAGACCGCGTTCCAAGCGACTCAGCGCGTGGTCAACGAAGATGTAACGTCCGGGGACATCCATCGTGAATTCGACTACTGTCGCGCCGCCCGGAGGGACGAGCGTGGTCTGCACATCCGTTAACGGGGCGGAGGTGAGCGAGGCTTGGTCATACACGCGGTCAAAGATTTCACCGATGAGATGGAAGGATGAGATCGCGTTGGGGCCGCCGACGCCGAAGTACACGCGCACAGTATCGCCTACTTCAGTCCGCATGGCGTACTCGTCCTGAGTCAAAGCACCTGCCGACCCATTGAACACGTAGTATTCTGGTTGCTCGTCCAGCATTTTCTCGTAGCTAAAGTCCAGATGCCCCGCCGTGCCAAATGGTTGCGCGGTGTAAATCTCGCCCTGCATGATATAGAACTCTTTATCGACAGGGGGCAAGCCGCCTTCTGGCTCGATCAGGATTAAGCCGTACATGCCGCTGGAGATGTGATGGCCGATACTGGCTGTCGCGCAGTGGTAGACATATAGGCCGGGTTGGAGCGCCTTGAATGTAAAGACCGATTCTTCTCCGGCCAGCGTCTGCGTGAAGACTGCGCCACCACCGGGCCCTGTGACCGCGTGCAGGTCGATAGAATGGGCTAGGTAGCTGTCCATCTTATTAAACAGGTGCAATTCACCGGTATCACCGACGCGCATCCGCAACATAGGCCCCGGCACTTGGCCGTCAAAGGTCATGTAATGGAAGGTCGTGCCGTCCGCCAATATCCCATTGACCTCTATTGCGGTCATGTCGATGCGGAAGTGCTGTGGCTCACGGTCACCAATCGGGGCTGGGACATCGGCTGGGTTACGAACGATGGAAACGGCATCCGTCGCAGCTGGCTTCACCGTCAGAGCCGCGTCACCCGTCACGACATCATGATTGTGCGAGGTGTCGGTTGTATCTGAGGCCGCTGAGTCGCCAACCGTAACCGAGCCAACCACTTTTAGGAGGCCTTCCATCCCAATTTGGCGATGGCCGGGAACTGAGCAGTAATACTTGAATGCGCCTACTTGGTCAGCGACAAATTCAATCGTGACGGTTTGTTCATCTTCCAGCAATTCGCCCGTATAGACGCCAAATTCGTCGATGGTTAAATCGTGTAGCATCGGGTCGCCATTAATGACCGTGATTCGCACGGTGTCGCCTAAATTAGCGGTCAATTCGGGGTTGATCACCCCGTCAATTTCGCCACCGACACCCACAAAGGCCATCGCAGGATCGCCGGGCATTTGGGTCATCATGGTGTATTCCACCACATTTGCCATTGGGAATTCGGCAACCGGGTCAATCACCCGCAACACACCCTCTAAACCCGTCTCACGATAACCCGGCGTTGAGCCGTAATAGCTGAACACGCCTGTATGGTCAGCCACAAATTCAACGGTTGCGGTCTGGTCTTTGGCGGTCAATTCGCCCGTTGAGACCGCAAATTCATCAATCGTGAGGTCATGAATCATATCGACCCCGTTAATCAGGGTGATTTTCACGGTGTCACCGACATTCACGACCAATTCAGGGTTCGCTAAACCATCAATCGTCCCACTCACGCCCAAAAAGGACATGACCGGCTGACCGGCGATTTGCGTTTGGAGTGTGAATTCGACTATGCCTGTCGCGCCTGCTTGTGCCGAGGCGGTGAATGGTAAAACGGTGAGCAAGGCCAGTAGCATCACACCGGCGATCATGCTGAGGATGGACAGGGGGCGGGAAGAACGGTATTTAATCATTGTTCAGCTCCTCTATTTTGGGAGATTGGACGATCATGTAAGGCAGTTCTATCGCGCTCACTGGGCAAATGTCCTCGCAGACGGCGCAATAGGTACAAGATTGCGGGGCATATACTGCGGCTTTACCCTCGTGTTGAATCAAGGCGTTGGCTGGGCAATGCGCGATGCACTCACCACACCCGATACACCGACCTCGGTTAATCCACGGCATCCACACATTAAAAAGCCCCGTTTTCCATCAATAGCTTGAGGATAATGGGGCTGAGGCAAGGCGGATTTAAGCTGGCTTAAAAGCGAAGGAGAGGACTGACAGATGTCACCTCAAGACATGACATTTATCATGTGTTGAGCAAGGCAATTCGCCGCAAAACACCCTCATTGATAATTTGGATGTGTTGCCGATTGAACGTGATTGCACCAGAAGCTTCCAGTTCTCGCAAAATCACACTGATGGTCTGCGGGGTGGTATTGAGGTGGGCGGCGATGGTCGTGCGGGTGATGCCAACCGGATTGGAGGAGGCTGATTCAGCTTGGTGAATCAAAAAACGAGCGAGGCGCACCCCTACAGAGTGCATGGCGAGGTCTTCCATCTGATGAACGAGCGTTCGGACGCGGCGGGTCAAGAGACGAATCGCGTTCAAGGCGACCTGTGGGTTTTGGGTCAAGATAGCTTGAATCACTGCACAGGGGATGAGCCAAACGGTTAATTCTGGGCTGAGGACGGCGGCATTGGCGGGCGTGATTCCGCCGTCGAGCGCTGCGATATCATTAAATGAGTCGCCGTCGCCAGACAAATGCACGATATATTCGCCGCCATCGCTCCCCATCTTATAGATTTTGACTGCACCGCGTTCAATCACCCATAAGCCACGACAGGCGTCGCCCTCAAAGAACAAGATTTCGCCCGCCACAAAACGATACAAGCGGCTGTGTTGGGTGATCTCATTAATTTCTGACTCGGTTAGCCCTATGAAATAGGAGATAGTGTTCAGATACTCACGGATATTATTCATGGTCAACCATCCCCCACATCATCGCAATGTAAAGAATTATACAGCGCTAAAATAGCCAGAACCGCACATTGATTGGTTGAAGTTACGCCTTGAGGATGAGCAGTGCGCCGAGCGCGTCGCCGGTCTGGGAGAGGATATGCGCGGCCTGTTGACCGGCCTGCTCTGCCCCGATAATCAAGAGGTCGGGGCGCACCTCTAAACATTCTGCGATGGCGGAATCGGCAAAACTGCCCTCGCGTACTTTAAGGCGACCTTTGACCCCTTGCGCCGCCAGAATCAATGCGAGGTCGGCGACATGTGCGCCGCGTGGGTCATCGGGGTTGAGATACGCGGCGTGTCCGCTAAGGATTGCGCCGGGGGCGGGTTGATTGGCCGCCAACAACATGACCTCAGAGTTGTGCGCTCGCGCCAACAACGCCGCCCATTCCGCCGCTTGCCAATCGGGTGCGCCGGTGCGAATCGCCACCCAAATCCGCTTCAGAGGCCGCGCCGGGTCAAGGCATAACCATACCGAGGTATCCGCCTTCAGGATGACGGCCTCACGGCGCGAGTTTTCGCCCTCTGCGGTCATCATCAGGCGCGGCGGGAGGTGCGAATCCATCACCAGCGCGGGCATGGCTGGAAGAATCATTTTTTGCGCGTAAGCGGACAGCATCGGGCGCAGTGGCACAGACCCGCCCAGCACCAAACTCCCGCGTGCATAATCATCTGACCACACCGAGGTCAGCGCGGCGCGGATGGCGTCGGCGTCACTGCGGACAACGGTTAAGCGGTGGCCGAGGGCTGCTTCGATGCGCTGGCGGGCGGTTTGATTGTTGGGGTCGGCCAGCGCCACCGTCACGCTGTCTTCATCTTCCGCCACGACCAACGCCAGATGATGCAGCGCCAACGCACGCGGCAGCCGCCGAATCAGCGCATAATCGAGGTCGAATCCATCCAGCGGAAGATAAGCGGTCACGGGGCGGGAGACCGCAACACCAGCGCGTAGCCCAAGCCGGGGATGGCCTCGATTTCGCTCTGAGTCGGGCGCTCATCAGGGACGAGTTTTTTCCGCAGCCGGTAGACCAATTGCTTGAGCATGGCCTTATCGCCGCCGCCCACGCCATATACCGCGTCGATGAGCGTGTTGGTCGGGAGAACTTTTTCGCTGTTGACGACCAACGCCTCTAGCAGTTTGAATTCCAACGGGGTGAGTTGCACCGTCGGCTCGCCATCGCGCTCGACGCTATGACGGTCTGGAATCAGGGTCAAATCGGCGAAACTGAGGCGTTTGGTCGGGACGCTTGACCCGCTGCGGCGCAAAACAGCTTGTACTCGCGCCACCAATTGGGCGGGGCTGAACGGCTTGGTGATATAGTCGTCCGCCCCGAGTCCGAGTCCGTGGACGACATCGGTATCGGTGTCCAATACGGTCAGCATGACGATGGGGACATTCGATTTGGCGCGAATCCGCAGACAGACCTCGCGCCCGTCGAGTTTGGGAAGCTGCACATCCAAAATGATGACAGCAGGCGCGTCGGACTCAAATCGAGCGAGGGCGGCCTCGCCGTCATGCGCCAGAATCGTCTCGAAGCCCGCACGCCGCAGCGTGAAGGCGATCACATCCGCCAAAACCAAATCATCGTCTACGACCAAGGCACGCATGTTGTCTCCTTCGGCGGACGCCCCATGGGGCATCCCTACTTTTTGTCTCCGGTTAACGGTAATGTAAACCAGAACGTCGAGCCGCCGCCGTCACGCGCCAAATACCCGACTCGCCCGCCGTGCGCCTCAGCCACGGCCTTGACGACGGCCAAGCCCAAGCCCGCGCCGAAATCCTCGGCCTCGCCTTCACCCAGTCGGACAAATGGTTTGAAGGCGGAAGCGGCGCGTTCTGGCGGCAAGCCCGCGCCACAATCAGAGACTTCTACCCGCACGACATCGCCCGATTCTAGCACGCGGACATCAATGCGCGTCCCCATCGGGCTATATTTGCTGGCATTGCTCAAGAGGTTGAGCGCGACCTGAGTCACCCGCGTCTCATCCATCTTCAGGACGGGCAGGGTCAGCGGGACTTCTAACATCAGGCTTTGGCCGCGCCGAGTCATCAGCGGCTGGACGACGCGCAATGCGGATGCCAACGCCCCGGCCATCGAAACATTCACCCGCCGCAGGCTGAAATGTCCGGCCTCAATTTTGCTGCCCTCCAGCAGATTATCAATCAAGCTCTGTAAACTAGACGCGCTGGCGGTCAGTGACCGGAGCAATTCGTCCGTCTCGTGCGGCGCGAGATTGGCGGCGTTCTCCATCAACAATTCCAGCGAGACTTTCATCCCGGCCAATGGGGTGCGGAACTCGTGCGAGACGTTGGCGAGGAAATAGGCTTGGATGGTGCGGCGGCGGGCTTCCTCGTCACGTTCGCGGACGATTCGCAGGCGGGCGCGTTCTAAGACAGTGGACAGCGCTGCCACGTCCAATAACTGTGACGGCGCGACAATCGGGGTATCAAGGTCGCCTGCGCCCATTTTTTTGGCGGCGGCGGTCAGCGCCCAAAACGGGCGGACGCGATAGCGCACGAACAGCCCGCCCAGCAAGGCGATTACTGGCGCGATGAGCAATCCGCCGACAGGGCCAGCCGCCCACCCGACCAGCGCAGACAGCAACGCCACGGCAGTCGTGGCGATGGTGACTTGCCGAGTTAGGGTGTTGGGTGAGAATCGTGCGAGTATGGTTATCATGGCCGCGATTCTAGCACAGAACCCGTCAGCATCTGGTCTTAAAGTGGTGACAAAACCGGAAAAAACTACTTGCGTTCAAAAATGACAATATCGTATTCGCGTTGTTGTGTTCTTACTCCAAGTAAGGAGGCAATACACCCGGGTTGAAGATAAACCCGAACCGTATCAATTCTAAGAAATTGCCATCCTTGTTGATCCTGCTTGTTCAAGATGTCTTGTAATTGTGTAGCTAACGTGCTGCCGGGTGATGAGTCATTATGCCCAGTTGCGCCGCTGAAACGCACACATAGATAGCGGGATGATTGGGACGGGGACGCTTTTTTCACACTCGCTTTAGATTTTGTTTGAGAGATTTCTAATTCATCCTCATCCAAGACTTCCAATTCCCCTCCTACAAACTCTAGTATGGGTGGCGATACCGTTTTGATTATTTGCTCCGTGAAGCAAATTGGACATTCAACTGTATAGCCTATCTGTGCTTGGTCAATTTCAATTTTTGTATCACAGTTCGAACACTTAAAAGTAACGATCATATTTCTATCTCCATCAGTAAAAATTTGAACAATGCGTGAATTATAGCGTATTGAATAAAAGCTGTCGATGAAAACAAGCGGATTATAGGGCAAACGCATCAAAATCCCGCCAGAGGCTAAAGCCATCTGGCTACCGTCTTGAAGCCGACTAAAGTCGGCTGTTCTTTCGAGATTCTCGCCTTATAGTCCCCTTCAGGGGGCTTGAATCGGCAGACGGACGCTGTAGGGGCGAGGCTTGCCCGCCCGTTCTGGCGTCCAACGAGGCGATTCCATGACGGCTTTCCCGTAAATAATTTGATGCGTTTGCCCTAGCGCATTATTCAGGGCAAACGCAATCTGAGATATACGGTTAGACTCCTCGCCCCGCGTTTTTATGGCATATAGGGTGTGATATAATTTTTTGGCGATAAAAACCGTACTTGGAGCATAATTATGAGCGATAACTCTATTTTAGATCAAGCTTTGGCGCTGGCTTTAACTTTGTCACCCAAAGAGCGTCTTCATCTAATTACACAGGTCGCGTCATCGGTTGAACGTGAGTTTATTTCAACACCGTCAGAGACAACCCATTGGGGGCAGCAGGTAGACGCCTTGCTCGACCAATTGGATACTAGCGAATGGGAATCGATGGAGATGAGCGACCCAACAACATGGCTCAAACAGCAACGTGAGGAGGAACGCCAACGTCGCTTGGGGGATTGGGGCGCGGGACAACGACGATGGGTTTGGTTGATACGACAGTCATTGTCCACCATCTGCGTAAAAACGTGGCGGCAAGGGCATGGGTTATCGCTCAACCCGCTACGTTATTCGTTACACCCAGCATCTGTGTGTCGCCGATTGGGTTTACCAATTTACACGGACAATCAAAAAGATTATCTCAAACTCTTGCCCGCTGAATTGGTGATTAAGCCGTACTGAAATCCAATAGATTGGTATGCAATTTTATTTTTTTGCCCTATACTGATTTTATCGATACTCTCACGAGGCTTATCCTCCGATGACCCATCCCCCGAACTAAACCCTAAGCGCCAGCCTCTATAGTTTTACCGCGTGCGGACGACCCTTTTGGTCGTGCGCGTTTTTGATTCCCCATATCCGTCTATCTCGTGTTTATCCGGCGACCTCATCTGCGAGGCCGCCGTTTTCGATTCCATCACCCATAAGGAAACTCACTCATGATTGGTATTCTCAAGAAAAAAGCCGGTTCGCGCCTGAACCGACTCGTCATCACCTTGCTCATCATCGAATTTTTGGATGAGTGGGTATTCGGCCTGCGTGAGGCGGCATGGCCGCTGATTCGCGATGAACTTGGCTTGGATTATGGTCAAATCGGCCTGCTGATGACCGTCCCATCCTTTCTCGCATACGGAATCGAGGCCTTTTTAGGCGTCCTCGGCGATACGTGGAAGCGTCGCACCATCATCCTCAGCGGCGGCATCGTGTTCACCGTGAGTCTGGTCGGCATCGCCATCAGCCAGAGTTTTTGGCCGATGATGCTGGTCTTTATCTTGATTAACCCCGCCAGCGGCACGTTCGTCGGCCTGAGCGAAGCCGCCCTGATGGACAGCGCCCCAGACCGTCATGAACAGAATAGGGCGCGCTAGGTATGTTGGCCGGTGCGATGACATTGGGCGTGACTCTGACGCTGGGATGGTCGTGGCGCGTGCCATTCGCCCTGTTGGCCGGAGTATTCGCGCTGGTAATCCTCTGGGGATGGCGACTCGATTATCCGCAAAGCCATACCGTAGACGAGGACGGTGAAGAAATCGGGCTATGGGACGGGCTGAAGTTGGCGGTTAAATCGTTGCGCCGCGTCGAAGTCGTGCGCTGGCTGGTGCTGCTGGAATTCTGCAATCTGATGCTGGACGTCCTATTGTCGTTCTTGGCGCTGTATCTGGTGGACGTGGTGCAGGTAACGGAGGCGCAGGCCAGCATCGGCGTCACAGTCTGGACGGGGATTGGTCTGCTGGGCGACTTTGCGCTGATTTTTCTGCTCGAACGGGTCAAGGGGCTGACCTATCTGCGCTATAGCATCGCCGCCGAGATGGTGCTGTTCCGTTGTTTCTGCTCATCCCGTCATTTGAGGTCAAGCTGATTCTGTTGGCGCTGCTCGGTCTGGGGAACGCCGGTTGGTACTCCGGTGCTGAAGGGGCAATTGTATAGCCAGATGCACGGTCAGAGCGGCGCGGTCATGGCGGTGGGGACAATCACCGGCCTGATTGGGAGTCTGATTCCGCTGGGGATTGGCTTGCTGGCAAGTCAATTTGGCCTGAGCGCCGCGATGTGGGCGCTAATGGCTGGCCCGATTGTGCTGTGGTTCGGCCTGCCGCGCAAAGCATCGGGATTTGTGGAAGGCGCGATAGAGGAGGAGTAGCGCGGCGTTGAGTGTGAATTAGAGGGTTGGACAGTCGGACGCGCTATGGCGCGTCCGACCGCCTCATTTTTGCCTTATGACAGGATGCACGCTATTATTCTCAGATGGTTAGGTGTGAATGCGTTATTTGATGAAGGTGTTTTGTGGAAAAATTGATTGACAGCGCAAAACAGATTATCACCCCACTAGGCACATTTATCGTTGTTTTGGTTCTTGGTTATCGTGCCACTGAAGGGAATGTGTTCGCTGCGATAGGATTAGCTCTCGCGGCGGCCTTCGTTGCTTTTGTGTTGCAACTTCTTTTAGAAATAGCGGGCGTGCTTAAAACGGATTTTGTTAAATCACGGGCAAAGGCATTAACCGAAGATGCTCAGCGTCTGGCGAGTAAAGATTTTCGGGATTACCGGAAATATGTCAGAAATTTATTCCATAATGTCGATACGGGTGTTGGCACTCAATATGACTTCAATGTTGCGATGAGTGACGTCTTTGTGGAGTTGCGTGTTGCAACTCAGGGAGGTAATAGAGTTGAAGGTGGGGCGATTCCTCAACGACTCTTGAAAGACGCACATACCATCTGGGACTTTATCAATACTGAAAAATTCCAACGGATGGCAATTTTAGGATATCCGGGTAGCGGCAAAACGACGCTGTTAAAACATGTGTCCCTCGTTTTGTTGGGACATCATTGGCGGCATGTCCTCAAGATAAAACCCATCTTGCCCATATTTATAGAGCTACGGCGACATGCCAAACACATTTTGGAAAACCCTAGCATTTCTCTGGCTGATTTCATCACAAAATGCTTGACGGATGATGGGATGACGCCACCCCCACAATGGTTTTTACGCAAACTCCAAAAAGGTAAGTGTCTCATCATGTTTGACGGCATGGATGAGGTCAAGACATCGCAAGACCGGCGAACAATTGTTGGGTGGTTTGATAATGTGGTGGCTGTGCCAGATAACAGCCGAAATCGTTTTATTATCACCTCACGCAAAGGAGGATATGCCAGCAACCCCGCTAAGCACATGGATGCGACGCTAGAGGTGCTGCCATTCTCTGGCACGCAACAAGAACAGTTTATCCGAAACTGGTATCTGGCGGATGAAATCAAACGCGAGAAGGGTAAACATGACCCGCAGCGTGTGAAACAGCAAGCCACGGAGATCGCCAATAGCCTATATAGCGAAATCCGGCAGTCAGAAGCCTTTAGTGATTTCGCGCAAAGCCCGTTATTGATTACGATGATGTCGATTGTTTACCGACATGACCGAAAATTACCTGATAACCGTGCGATTTTATATGCGCGAATTTGTGAAGTTTATCTGGGGAAGCGTTGGGAGTCAAAGAATATCCCCATCGTTTTAAGACCTGACCAAGCCCAAGCAATTTTACAGCCCTTGGCCTATCACATGATGAAATCGGGCATTTTGGAATTGGAAGCCACGGCTATTTTGCCGATTATTGCCCCGATACTGAAAGCCATTACAGGGCAAGATGAGGCCAATAGAGCGTTCCTAGAGCAATTTGAATTAAGCACAGGGGTATTGGTTGAACGCGAAGCCGGTATCTATCAATTCGCGCATAAAACTTTTCAAGAATTTCTGACGGCGGTTCATTTACGGGAACAACGGCTAGAGCAAGACCTGATTCAAGGGTTGCGGTCTGACCCAACTGGAGAATGGTGGCCGGAGACCGCACGCTTGTATGCGGCCTTAGGCGATTCATCGACGTTAATTCGCGCTTTGATTACGCAGCCGTTTCATCCATCATTATTATCCTTAGCCATTGACTGTAATGCGCTGGCTAAACACATCTCAGATGTGAGTGTGAGGAGTCAGCTTTCTGGTTTATTGGATGAGGTGGTTGAAAAACATGACCATGAAGCATGGAAACCGGTTGCAGAAGCGCTGCTTTACCAGCGACTTAGAGGGGTAATGGTTATCAATGAAAACCGACAGTTGGTCAACCAACCCATCACCTTTGCAGATTATCAATTGTTTGTCGATGAGACTCCAGACGATTATCGTTATATGCCATTGCATTGGCACGATGAAAAAGGTTTCAAGTATGGAAGCGCAAAAACATCGGTTACAGGGTTAACCCCATGGCAGGCAACAGCGTTTTGTAGCTGGTTATCAAATAGTGATGCTCGTTGGGCGTATGATTTTCAAATCAAGGATGATTGTGCCAACTTAAAACTGGACTTAGGACTATTTTTATCCCACGACGACATAGTATGGGGCAAATTGCTCGAATATTACTTCAATATATTTCGTCAGATTGACCTCGCCCGCGACCGCGCCAGCGCCCTCGCCAGCGCCCTCGCCAGCGACCTCGCCAGCGCCAACGCCCTCGCCAGCGCCAACGCCCTCGCCCGCGGCCTCGCCAGCGACCTTGACCTCGCCAGCGCCCTCGCCAGCGCCAACGCCCTCGCCAGCGCCCTCGACCTCGCCAGCGCCCTCGACCTCGGCCTCACCTACGACAACAACCTCGCCCTCGCCCTCGCCCTCGTCCGCGACCGCGGCCTCGCTAATCATTTGGCAGCATTGGTTCTTAGGCTATTCTCAAACAATAAAAAAGTTTCTCCTGCGTTAGTTTTGCAGATTATAAGGGCGGCAAGTGTGAGTCACGTCCTACTTTTGAACTTGATGTTTTATGACCTGCACTCGGCAAATGCAACCATCTCACCTATCGAAAAACTCAAAAATCTCATCACGGAATTGCGAGGATTGAAGTTAGATATAGCTATCAAAACTCCTGTGCAACGTGATTTACTAGATGCGTACAAAACATGGCGTGAAAACGTCAATCGGATGCAAGCAATCATCACGAATTTGGAAGATGTTTTAAGAGCATGGGAATCGGGTGAAGGAACACCGGAGCAGTTGTATGTGGTACGCCAGCGAAAAGGTAGCGACGCAAAAAAGACATAAAAACTTGTCAATGCAAACAAAAACACCCACCGATAAGAGTGGGTGTTTTTTAATGTGTGCCTGGAGGGATTCGAACCCCCGGCCCTTTGTTCCGTAGACAAATGCTCTATCCACTGAGCTACAAGCACATCGCGCTTTGTGTCGCGTTATGTGAGATAGGATACGCCCACCTGCCCGCAGAGTCAAGGCCGATTTCTACTCACCCACCCCAATTCATGGGGTAGCATCTACTGTGACGGTCATAACGCCCGCCCGCCCCAAGAAATCACGCACGCGGACGGTATATGTCTCGGCTGCGACGGCGGTGAACGTCAGGCGTGAGTCGAATCGGTTCAGATGAATGTCCTCCGTCCCGTGGTCATCGTTGGACGCCCCGATTTGACCGTCAGGGCTGATGACCTCCAACAGGCTGTCTAAGCGTCCAGACGGGTCATGCGCGGTGAGAGTCACGGTCTGACCGGCAGACAACTCTAGCGCCAAGCCCGCAACCTCGGCACGGTGTAACCCAACCGAATAGGGCTGCCCCATCATCAGCGTGCGGATAGGCTCAACGCTAACCGTCAGGCTGACCTCGCCCACCCCCTCGCCATTAAACGTATTGACGCGGGCGCTATACGTCCCGGTTTGGGTCAAAACCAAGCGTATCAGCGCCGAATCCGACGCGGCCAAGGACTCAAACCCATCCGGCGCGGTGAGGTCTGTCCGTTCGCCCGCCCAATCATCGTTATAAGCAGAACGTTCACCCTCTGGGCTGACCCATTCCAACACCGGGTCAATCGCGGATGCATCGGCGGCCTGCGCCACAACCGTGATGATTTGACCGGCCTCGCCCTCGAAAAACGCCTCGGCGGGCTGACCATTACCCGCCAGCCGTAGGATAACCGGCGTGTCCGATTGCAGAAATACTGTAGAATCAGTCTGCGCCCATGTTGGGACGCCCATAAGCACTAACAGATAAAGAATGAGACGTAAACGGGTCATGCCGATGCCAACTTTAAACACTCACACTGTACGGACGTGGATAAGCGCCATGATTATGGGCGTAACGCTGGCTGCTTGCCAACCCCCACCCGCTACGGAAGTCATCCCGACGGCCACCCTCGCGCCGCTCGTCACCTTGACTCCCCGCGCCACCGCGACGTTAGAGGTCACGCGCACCCCGCTGCCGACCTTGACCTATACCCCGTCGATTACCCCCGTCCCGCCCACGCTGACCAAAACCTTCACGCCCAGCCCGACTCCGCCGGTCATCGGAATCATCTCATCGCTGGATACGGTCAATATCCGCAACGGCCCCGGCGCAGATTTCGGCGCGTTCGAGGCGCTCGACCCCGGCACAGGAGTCGAGGTCATCGGCCTGAGCGCGGACGGGCGCTGGTTGAATATCAAATTGGAAGATGGGCGAGTCGGGTGGGCGGCGGCGGCGCTGGTACGCATCGCGCCATCCCCGACGCCGTTCCCATCCACCACCCCATCGGTGAATCAGACCGTCGCAGCCGGGACATCACTGCCCACCGCTGTGATTGGCGGCGGCACGGTCACGCCGACGCCGGGGATTGTCGCCGCGACAGCCACCGTCGCGCTCCCGCTCATGCCGCCGACCAGTACCAACCCCGCCGCTGGGACGCCCGATTTGCCGGTCATCGACATCAATCCCATCAATGCGACTTCGACGGCGCTGGCGGCCTTATTGGGGACGCCTATCCCGACCAATCCGCCGTCCACTGTCACCAGCAGAGTGCCGGTCACGCCCGCCGCCGGAATCAGCGAGACCGCCCCAGCGATTCCCACCAACGATGGACCTATCGCCGCGCCAACCACCAGCGGAGAACCCGTCGTACAGAATCGCGTGTTGGTGCTGGCCGAGTGCGATAACCGTACCGCCGCGCAACCCGCCCCGGCCAATCTTGCCGCAGGGTCAACCGTCCAACTGTATTGGCGCTGGTTTGCCAAGACCGAGCAGCAAGTACGCGACCACCTCAACGCGGCGCAATACAGCCTCAAGGTCAACGGCCAGACCATCAGCCGCACGCGCCTGAACTTCAGCAACATCACGGAGCGGGCGGGCGGCGACCATTCAGTTGATTGGCTGACCGTGATTGGACCGCTAGACGCTGGGACATATCGCGTCGAATATACCGTGTCGTGGACTCAGCAAATTTATGACGGCTATGACTACTTTGGCCCCAGCACGAATAATCTGCAATACACTGGGACGTGTACTTTCGTCGTGCGGTAGATGTCTCGATAAGGAGA
>DAOTTP010000213.1:0-25339 GCA_034437835.1 Anaerolineae bacterium
AAACAGCATGATTACAACCAGCGTTTATGTCATCTCAAATAGCGGGCGGGCAAGCCTCGCCCCTACGAAAATCCCCAATGATGTGCATTATGCTAGTTCTATTTAGGTTCTCCATTAGGATATGTCTTATTCGGTTTTGCGTTGCGCCTACAGACGCCTTATAGACAAAATTAGAGTGAGAACATCACAGAGCATTAAGGTTAAATTGCAAATTCACTTAATTTCCCCTAAAATCAATTCTATGTGGAATCTGTTACATATGGTTTGGTGTGAAATCATGATTTTTGCTCATACACTTCAACAGGTGCTTTGTGGTGAAAAATCACAGACTCGTCGCTTAGTTAAGCAAGAGGAGTGCTTCGATGCGTCATTAGGTCGAGTTGTACGAGCAGGCAAGCGAACCGTTTATAAAATTGGCAAAAGTTATAGTGTGCAACCTAATCGCGGGAAAAAAGGTGTTGCTCGTATTGAACTTGTTAATTTGCGAAAAGAACCAGTCAGTGCTATTACTCATGCAGATGCACTTGCTGAGGGTTTTGCATCACGCGATGAATTTCTTGCTACTTGGCGGAGTATCCACGGTCAGAATGCGGATTTGAGTCATGAAGTATGGGTTTTGGAATTTAGATTACATGCAATCGTAGCTGACGAGATTAAGGTACTTTATGAACAAAGACGTGCAACGTACAGAAGTGCTTATTACAGTAATGACCTATCCACTTCCATCGAAGGGGTATCAGGAATTGGTCTGCACAGCGGGCATTACAAAAACGAGTGAATGGATACGCCTCTATCCTGTCTCATATCGTTATCTGTCAAACGACCAAAAATATCATAAATATCAATGGATTGATGTTGAATTTGAGACACGAGGCAAGGGAAACGACCAACGTAAAGAGAGCCGCAAACCTATCTCAGATACCATCAATATTATTGGTAAACCCATTTCGACTAAAAATGATTGGGCTGAACGCCGTGCAATTATTGATAAGCTACCGCATTTTACGCTCAACCAATATAAAGAACAGTATGAGGTGGATAAAACGTCATTAGGCATTGTTCGCCCGACACGCATTCTCGATATGAAAATCGAGGAAACTAATCGAGAGTGGAAACCCGAATGGGAAGCGATATTACGCCAAATGACGATGTTTGGCGACCAGCCCAAAGAGCTTGCTAAAATCCCCTACAAATTTAGCTACATTTTTGAGTGTGAAGATAGCAAAATACCTCATACAGCGATGTGTGAGGATTGGGAATTAGGCGTTTTATATCTCAATGAAGTGAAACGGTTGGGTAGTGAGGAAAAAGCAGCTAAAAGTGTTCGCCATAAATTTCTTGATGATTTATGTTCGCCAAAAAATGACACCCGCTTTTTTATGGGAACTGTTTTTCCATACAATACATGGGTAGTTTTGGGTGTTTTTTACCCGCCCAAAATAGAACAGTCTGATAAACCGGTTCAACTCTCACTATTCTAAATACGCTATCGCCCAGCGCTCTAAATCACGGTCTGCGCTGATTGAGCCGGGGTGTGCGCCGGTCAACAGGTGCGCGACGGCCAATTCTGCCGTGCCAGCGCCCATCGCCAAACCATGACCGTTGAACCCGACGGCGAACCCGACACTGGGCATATCCGGCAACGTCCCGACCAGCGGCAAACCGTCCGCTGTGAAGCCCATAATCCCCGCCCAGCGACGCTCTACCGGCGCGGTCACATCTGGGAAGCGTTCGCGCAGATAGGCGTCCAAAATCGCCTGAACCGGCGTCGTGATACGGTCATCGGTGGTGTCGCGCTCGGCAGGCTTATTCTGCTTGCGTCCACCGCCGATAATCAGCCGCCCATCGAAGTCCATCCGGTAATACATATAGCCGTAATCGCTGTAGCCGCACGTATTCAGCACCGGCTCGTCCAGCGGCGCGGTGGCGAGGACTTGGGCGCGGTTAGGGATGACCTTACCGACGAAATACGGATGCACATACGGGGAATAAGCATTGGTACACAACAAGACTTTTTGCGCGTGAAACGTGAATTTTCGTGTGCGGACAATCACATGCCCGGCCGCCTGCTCAATCCCATACAACTCGTTATTGTCGATAAATCCCGCGCCAGATTCTTTCAGCGCGGCGTGGGCGAGTTCTACCGGCTGCACTGCACCGTCTTGAGGTTGCTCAATCGCGCCAAAATATCCCCGCCCCAGCGGGTCGCGGTCATGAAATACGGGCGATAGGCCGTCCGCAATCATGGCGGCATAGGCGGCGCGTAAATCATCGGCCTCGGACTCGGATTCTGCCAGCAGCATCGAGCCAATCCGGTTGAATCGGACGTTGTGCGCCTTTATGAGGCCGTGCCAAATCTGATGGGTACGTTGGCTGAGTTGATATATTTCGCGGGTGACATCGTGACCATAGCGGGCGACGGCGTGGTGATAATAGGCGTCGAGGCCGGTAATCATAAATCCGGCGTTGCGCCCAGATGCGCCTTGCGCCACATCACGCATTTCAGTGATGACGGCCTCGCGTCCGCCTTGTTTGACGAACAACGCCGCCGCCGTCCCGACGATTCCCGCCCCGACAATTAGGACATCAACTTCACGGACAGGCTGCGTGCCGTCTGCCTGCCAAATAGATACAGTCATAATAAAAAGTCTCCAGTGGGAAGTTTACAGAAGGTCAAAAAACTTCTAAATATTCCTGACGGCTATGCCACGACTGCCCGTGTCGCTATCGGCTATCTGGATGTTTATAAGAGCATCGGCATCGGGGCGCGGTGTTCCACGTCCCGATGCTGTGTTGAGGCTACTTGATGCTGAGGATGACCTTGCTCTCGGTACGCCACAAGCCTTCGAGGTCGAAGTATTGGCGGCGCTCCTCAAGGAACAGGTGAACCATGATGATGCCGTAATCCATCAGCACCCAGCCAGATTCAGCCGAGGAGCCTTCCACCGCATACGGCGCGATGGTGTCCTTCAGTTTCAGTTCGGTCTTGACCCAATCGGCCAGCGCGCGCAATTGGCGGTCACTGTTGCCGGTGGCAATCACGAAAAAGTCCGCGATGACCTGTTCGGGGCGCAAGTCCAGCACGAGGATATCCTCGGCTTTCTTATCTTCTAAAAGCTCCGCAATTCTGCGGGCGAGTTCAAGCGAGTCCATAGGCGTCTCTATTACACTGATTTGGGCGAAATGCACGGGTGGGAGAAGCCCGTTTGCGGATATTGTATCACACCCCCATATCGTGCTGATGATTTTCGCCCCAGCATTGGGGTATCCCTTGAATGTCTTACGCCTTCGGGACAGCGATTTTTAGGGCATCGGCGTACATGTGCGTCATTTTACGCACTTTTCAAACCCGTAATCGCATATTCAACGCCGTGTGGGTTGGTCATATTTTTGGATGCGTCTAGGATTTCCATCCCGACCACATTTCCATCCTTATCATAGTCAATGATGATTCCGGGTTTATCTTCATCGCTTTCTTCAATCAAATGGTCGCTGAAAAGGATTCTCAGCACATCAACTTCTGTGTCGTAGGTGACTTTCACAGGTCGCTTCTCCAATATTTTGCAATCTTGCTTGTGCGATAGATCGTGACGATAGTCAATGGGTCTTTATCTGCAACAATTGCGCGTATAAGATACATTTTACCCTCAATTTTAACTTGAGATTGATACACTTTACGTTGGTTAGTGGTATCCAAGATTTGCTCCGGCGAATGCATTAGCGCATCTATCATTGCAAGGGTGATTTGACGGAGTTCCATCTCCAACCGCGCATGTTCTGTAAGTTTATAGGCGGGTTTTTCTGTCATATCATCTGCCTTACGCCTTCGGGACGGCGATTTTCAGGGCGTCGCCGACAGTGCGGACGTGCATGATTTCTAGCCCCTTGGGTAAGCCTTCAATCGGGCGGCGCACCTTCGGCACAATCGCCCGCTTGAAACCGATTTTGGCCGCCTCATTCAGCCGCGCCCCCAGTTGGCTGACGGCGCGGACTTCCCCACTTAAACCGACCTCGCCAATCAGCACCATATCCGCTGGGATGGGCGTGTCGTAATAGCTGGACGCCATCGCCACCGCCATCGCAAGGTCGGACGCCGGTTCACTGATTTTCATACCGCCGACCACGTTGACGAATATATCTTGCTCCGCCAACCGCAAGCCGAATCGCTTGGTCAATACCGCGCTCAACAACAGTAGACGGTTCATATCGACGCCGTTGGGCGTCCGGCGCGGGTTGCCATACGGCGTCGGGCTGGTCAGCGCCTGAATCTCAACCAATAACGGGCGCGTCCCTTCCATCGTGACCGCGATGGCCGACCCCGGCGCGTTAATCACGCGCTCGGCCAAAAACGCCTCTGACGGGTTGGTGACTTCGACCATCCCGACGCCTTGCATCTCAAACACCCCGACCTCGCTGGTCGCGCCGAATCGGTTTTTGACGCTTCGCAGCAGCCGGAAGGCTTGGAACGGGTCGCCTTCCAGATATAAGACCGTATCGACGATATGCTCTAGCACACGCGGCCCGGCAATCGTCCCATCTTTGGTGACGTGTCCGACGAGGAACACGCTCACGGCCGATGATTTCGCCAGACTTTGCAACCGTGACGCGCACTCGCGCACCTGACTGACCAGACCCGGTGAGCCTTCGATGGTTTCGGTGTACGTGGTTTGAATCGAGTCCACGACGAGGATGGTCGGATTCAGGCGAGCGACCTGCTCGAAAATATCTTCCAGTTTCGTCTCGGTCAACAGATACAGGTCATGCGCGGTCAGATTCAGCCGGTCAGCCCGCAGCTTGATTTGTGAGGCCGATTCTTCACCGCTGACGTATAGCACCGTCCCGATGCTATTGGCAAGCATACTGCTTGATTGAAGCAGTAGGGTCGAGTTGTGGATGAACAAGTCGTTGGCGACAAAATTATGGTGAGTCGCCACGCTCAGGTCATACACTTCCGCCTCACCCGCTGGCGTGATGCTGATGATGTCGTCCCAATACACATGATTATCGGTGGACTCTGGAGTCACGGTTTGAACGCTGAAAACCGGATAAATCTCGCCGTCCGCGACCTCGGTCTTGGGATAAATTTGGGAAATAATCCCCAATCGCAGCATCAAATGTTGGACATCCTGCGCGAGTTGCAAAAACGGCGTGATAAAAAACCGCGTATCGCTATGTCGTGACCGCGCCGGATGCGGCATCTTGTGAAGGTGCGTTTGCGCCCCCGACGGAATTGTGCTGAGTCGGGCGCGTTCTTTGACCGATACCGCCGAGATTTTATAAGGGCGGGATTGGGCATGTGTGGCTAAGGTCGGTTTCTCATCAGCTATAACCATCATCGAAAATCCGCTTAACCGAGCGCGTTCTTTGACCGGCAACAACGCCTTTGGTAAGCCGTCGCATAACACATCAAGGAACGTCATCAACAACGGCTGGGTGAGTTCAAATATCTGCGCCGGAATCGCGCCAGTCTCTAGCGCCTCATCAACCGCACGATACAGCGCTACTTCCGACAGCTCACGGCGGCCAAAATACGGCAACGAACGCGGCGCGGCGATTCGAGCGCCAATTGTCAGCGCTCCAACAGGCTTCCATCCGTCACCCGTCAACAGCGGGTGATTTAGGGTACAGCGCAGGATTTTTCCGAGTCGGGTGCGGACTTCCACAATTGGGCGGACGCCTTGCCGGTGGAACGCGAGGGTTTTATCTGGGGAGGGTGTGAGGGTGTCTTCGTCAATCGACAAAATCGGGCGGAGGGTTTTTGCCCAATCGGTGATGGGAAGGTATGCGCCGCTGATGGGGTCGAGGATGCGGGTATCGCCTGTGACACATTTCCCGATGCCGGGTTCGCCGCCGATGAGCGTGATACTGCCGGGGACGAGGCCGCCGCCCAATACGCGATTTAACTCTCCCATCGGGACGGTATAGCGCTCGCCGACTTCGTGGCTGACTTCTGCGAGTCGTTGCGGGGAACTTCGCGGGACGTTCATCAGACGCCGTTCTTGCACGGCTGGTTTCTTGACTTCTTCAGTCACTTCTTGGTAGGTATTAAACTCTCCACAATTGGAACATCGTCCCATATACGCCGGAGATTGTTTGCCGCATTTAGAGCAGACAAACTTACTTCGTGTTTTCGCCATACGCTATAAATCCTGAACGCTTGTACAACTTGTTTAGCGATTATACCACGGTTAGCAACACTGCAATCTGCTATACTTTTAAAAAATCGTGTTTGCTATGCTTCACTGAAGGTCAAAATTATCATGCCCCCGATTCGCGTGCTTCACTTCGCCGATGTGCATGTCGGTATGGAAAATTATGGCAAGACCGACCCCGAATCAGGACTCTCGACCCGCGTCCTAGATTTTTTGCACCGCATGGATGAGATGATTGACCTCGCCAAACAGCGCGAGGTTGACCTCGTGATTTTTGCTGGGGACGCCTTCAAGACCCGTAACCCTAACCCGACTTTTCAGCGCGAATTCGCCTACCGGATTCTAGACCTCTCGCAGATTGCGCCCGTCGTCATGCTGATTGGCAATCACGACCTGCACCCGACTCGGCTCAAGGCGTCCAGCATCGAAATTTACGAGACATTGCGCGTCCCGAATGTCTGGGTGGCCGGGGAGTATGAAGGGCGGGTGATTCCGACCAAAAACGGCGATGTTTTCGTCGCCGCCGCGCCATATCCCGTCCGTCATCGCCTGTTAGAGATGGATGTGACGGCGGGGCGCACCGTCGCGCAGATTGACGAACTCTTGCAGCGCGAACTGGGGATAATCCTTGAGCAACTCGCGATAGAGGCCGATACCCACGGCGATATGCCGCGCCTGTTGACCGGCCATTTCACCGTCGGCGGCGCAACCGTCGGGAGTGAGCGCCAAATCATGCTGGGGCGCGATGTCGCGGTTAACCTGAGCGATTTGGCCGATGACCGGTGGGATTATGTCGCGCTGGGGCATATCCATAAGCATCAGAATCTGACGCATGGGCGCGAAGGTATGCCGCCCGTGGTATATTCGGGCAGCATCGAGCGGATCGACTTCGGCGAGGAAAACGACGCCAAAGGCTGCTGCTTCATTGAGTTATCACGCGGCGGCACGACATGGGAATATGTCCGGCTGGCCGCCCGTGATTTCGTGACGGTGTGGGCAGATTTACGCAAGAGCGATAACCCGACTCAGGATGCCGCTGACCAAATCAAGCGTCACCGGCTACGCGATGCGATTGTGCGGATGCACGTCCAACTGAACCAAGAGCAGGAATCGGCCTTCAATGAGCCGCTGATTCGTGAAGTGTTCCGGCAGGCCGGGGTGTTCTATCTGGCCGCGATTCGTAAAGAGGTAGAATCGCCGGCCCGTTCACGTTTGGGCATCAGTCCAGAAGGGCTGACCCATGCCCAATTGCTGGAAAAATATCTCATCAGCCGCGACATCTCCACCACCCGCCGCGAACAACTCTTAACCGAGGCCGAGCGCGTTTTTGGTAGCGACACCCAGTAAAGCCGTTAAATGTGTCGTTCGTAAGCGAATAAGAGGATGGCATCCGCCTCAATGTAGTTTTCACCGACTTTGACATAGCCGAATTTCTCGTAGAAATGTTGATTACGCACCGCCCAACTGGGCGTGTCCAACGTCCAGCGCGTGGCGTGAGGATAAGTCTGGTCGAGGTATTGCATGGCCTGTGAGCCGATGCCAAAGCCCTGATGTTCCGGCACGATATAAATCAAGTCGAGGTGAACGTGACCCTCACCCTCATCATAGGCGATGATGCCCCCGACGATCTGCCCGTCGCACACGATGGTGTGATACTCGCTCTGTTGGACATTGGCTAAGGTGCGCTCCATCGAATCATATCCCGGCGGCCCACCGAGTTCGACAGGGTATAACACGGAATCATGGTGAAAAGCGGCGATTTGCGCTTTGACGAGAGTCTCGACATCCGCAGGGGCGGCGCGCCCAAAAGTGATTTGCATGGTTTGACTACTCTCAAGTAAAAAAATATAGACTATTATAGTCGTTTATCCCTAAAAGTGTTTTTGGAGCTATTTTCCATGATTGAACCCAGTGTAGACCCATCAGTTGACCCGACAGCCACCTATTTGTATATGACCACCATCGGGCGCAAGACCGGCAATCCACACCGCATCGAAATCTGGTTCACCGAACACGACGGGCGTCATTATATGCTCAGTGGTGGGGGTGAGGACGCGCATTGGGTCAAGAACATCCTCGCCAATGCCTCGGTGCGATTCAGCGTCGGGAAGCGCGATGATAACAACGCTGAAGTCCCAGAACGCGCCGCCATCGCCCGCCCGATTGACGATTCCGCCGAGCCAGAACTTGCGGCGGCTGTCCGCGCCAAAATGCAGGCCAAATATGATTGGCGTGGCGGGATGGTGATACAGGTAGAGTGACGATCAGCGATTAAAACACCGGTACTTGTCGGCTGTTTTTGTCCGTAACATTGAGATTGGGTGCAACCGAGACTCCCAATCCGACGTATTCTAAACAGTGTTCGAAATTGTTTCAAAGGCTTATCGTATGACACTCTCACGACGGACTTTTTTTAAGCTGACTGGCGCAGCGACCATTTCTGGATTGGTTGCCAGCGTCCCGTGGGTTGGCGCTCACCCTACCAAAGCCGCCCCCAACCGCGACGCCCTGCATGTCCTCAACCGTGCGACATGGGGCGCGACCCCGCAAGACATCGCCCTAATTGAGCAAATCGGCATTGGGGCGTGGCTGGACGGCCAACTCGATTGGCAGAATATCCCCGACCCGCTGATTGACGCCCATTTGTACTTCTACCCGTTTTTGCTCGGCACGCCCACCGAAGTTGAGGCCGTTGTCGCCGCAGATTATGGGCGCGGCGAACACGGGTTTTTATGGTCACGCTTATATCGGGCGGCCAATAGTAGCCGCCAACTGTATGAGCGTGCGGTTGAATTTTGGACAGACCACTTCAATATCCCCAGCCCAGACCTGCTTACCATGAAAATCGTGGATGACAACACCGTCATCCGCCCGCACGCGCTGGGTCGGTTCGTCGATTTGCTACGCGCCAGCGCCACCAGCCCCGCTATGTTGATGTATCTCGACAACGCTGGCAGTTACGCCGACCATCCCAACGAAAATTACGCCCGTGAATTGATGGAATTGCACACGCTGGGCGTAGATGGCGGCTATATCGAGAAAGATGTCAAGGAAGTCTCGCGCATCTTGACCGGCTGGACGCTCAATTGGGATGCTGGATGGCCTGCGCCATATATCTTCAACCCCGATTTGCACGATTGGGGCCAGAAAACCGTGCTGGGGCATGTTTTCCCAGAGGGGCGTGGTGAGGAAGAAGGCATGGAGTTGCTGGAATTTTTGGCCGCGCACCCGTCTACCGCACGCTTCATCTCAGCCAAGCTCATCCGCTTTTTGGTCGCAGACCAGCCGCCCGACGCACTCATAGACAGCACGGCAGATGTGTTTATCCGTAGCGGCGGGCATATCCCCTCGATGCTGAGGCATATCTTCTTGTCGGGAGAATTTTATGAGCATGTCGGGACGAAATTCCGCCGCCCGACAGATTTACTGGTCGCGATGCTACGGGCGCTCCGTCCGGGGATGCGACTGGAGGATAGCGATTGGCTGATCTGGGAACTTGAGCCGCTAGGTCACACGCCTTACCGCTGGTTTCCGCCCAATGGCTATCCGCATCACAGCATGGCGTGGATTAACACCGGCGCATTGCTGGCGCGTTGGAATCTGGCCTTCACGATGGCGCGTACCGATGAGGGCTGGTACGACGGAATCCGATTCGACCCCGACCAGATGTGTCCTGACGCTACCACCGCAGGGGAGTGGGTTGACCAAGCCGCAGACGCGATTTTGCACGCGCCACTGGCCGATTCTGAGCGCCAATGGTTGGTCGATTTGATTGGCGAGGATATGGGCGAAAGCCGCCCGTTAGACGATGAATTACGCCTCAACCGTTCCTCAACGCTGTACGGCCTGTTGATGTCTTCCCCTTATTTCCAGTGGATGTGAGCCATGCTAAACCGTCGTGATTTACTCAAATCGTTCGGGATGGGCGTGGTCGGGGTCAGCCCGGCGCTATTCCCGCGTTGGATTCCAAAACTCGCGTTCGCGTCCTCTACCACGCCTGCCCGCGTCCAGACCAATGGCGGGCGCGATGTACTGGTGAATATCTTCTTGCGCGGCGGGATGGACGGCCTGAATACCGTCGTCCCGTTCGGTGAAGGCGCGTTGTACTATGACAAGCGCCCGACCCTCGCCATCCCAGAACCCAGCACCAAACCCCTGACCGCCATCGACCTTGACGGCTATTTTGGCCTACACCCCGCCCTGATGCCGCTGAAAGATATCTGGGACGCCGACGCGCTGACCATCGTCCATGCCGCTGGGTCGATTGACCCGACGCGCTCACACTTTGACGCGATGGAGTATATGGAGCGCGGCACGCCGGGGTCAAAGACCACGCCCTCCGGCTGGATTAACCGACATCTGCAAAGCACGGCGTGGCAGAACGACTCGCCATTCCGGGCATTGGGCATGGGCGCAATGCTGCAATCATCGCTACGTGGGGCGGTTTCGACTCTGGCGCTCAAGTCGATTGCTGCCTTCCACCTCGGCGGGCGGGATGATCAGCTAGAGGCGATTCAGGCCGCCATCGCCGGAGTCTACGCCATCCAAGCGCCGCAAGATTTACTCCAGCGCGAGGCCGCGCAAGTTTACGCCGCGATGGGGATGCTGAATGGCATCGACCCAGACGCCTATACGCCGGAGAACGGGGCGGAATATCCCGACACCGATTTTGGCAACGGACTCAAGCAAATCGCCATGTTGATTAAGGCCGACCTCGGCCTAGAAGTGGCGTGTGTTGACCTCGGTGGGTGGGATACACACGAGGGGCAGGGCGGCGCGGAAGGTTGGCACGCCGATTTATTGACCGAGTTGGGCGCGGGATTGGGCGCGTTCTACGCTGACTTGCAATCATGGATGGCCGATGTCACCGTCGTGACTATGAGCGAATTTGGCCGCCGCTTGGAAGAAAACGCCAGCGCGGGGACAGACCACGGTCACGGCAACGTCATGTTCGTGATGGGCGGCGGGGCGCGGAGTCAACTATATGCCGATTGGATTGGTCTTGCGCCAGACCTATTGGATGATGGCGACCTCGCCGTCACCACCGATTACCGCGACATCCTGAGCGAAATCATGTTGGCGCGGCTGGGCAATGACAAAATCACACAGGTTTTCCCAGATTACGCGCCCAACATCCGTGGGATTTTCACGCCGAGGGCGTAAATCGCTTATTTCCGCAACCGTTGCGCCAAGATAATTACCCCGGCGGATATAGCCGCCAATGCCTGCGCCCCGAATGCGCCGTCGGTGGCCGCGACATTTTGAGTCAGCGGCAGCGGCACGAATGTCAGCACGAATACGGCCAGCGTGCCAATCGCTAACCAGCGATGCTTCGCGCTCAACGGCGTGATGTTATCCAGCGGGACGGCATGTATGCGCCCGAAAAACAGCAGCATCATGAAGATAATGATTAAATCACCGTTGGTCGCTACCGCCAGAAAACCCACCAACATCACGACGGGGAAATAAAGCTGCTTGGCGCGTTCGCCAATCAACGAATACATGACGTGGCCGCCGTCCAGTTGTCCCAGCGGGATGAGGTTCAGGCCGGTGACGAACAAGCCTGTCCAACCCGCCCACGCGAGACTGCTCACGAACACATCGGTCTGGGCGGTGGGCAAAAATTGGCCGAAAGTTATGAATTTTGCCAGCGCGTATAAAATCGAATTGCCCTCAACCATCCCGCCGGGGGTGATTGGGCCGAGGGTGCTACCGGCGAGTCCAATCAACAGAATCGGCACGGCAAAAATCAGGCCAGCCAACGGCCCCGCCGCCCCGATTTCTAACAAGACCTTGCGATTACGCATCGGCTGGCGCAGTTGAATGAACGCGCCGAACGTGCCAAACACGCTAAACGGGAACGGGATGAAAAACGGCAGGCTGGCCGCGTGCTTGCGCCGCCGCGCCGCGAAATAATGCCCTAGCTCATGTGCGCCTAAAATCAAGAGGATTGCGGCGGCATACGGGATGCCAATATACAAGTCGGTATACCACATCCCGTTCTGGATGCGCCCCAACAATCGCCCCGCTTCTGCCGGGGCTGATTCCGCCAGCGCGGTCAGTTGCTCATTCAACCCCAGCAACTTTCCGACGTACAGCACGCTCAATAATGTCGCAATGAACAGCACGACATTCCATATCCAGCCGGTTTTGCCGGGGACGCTGCGGCCTTCTACGATATACACAAATTGCGTCGCGCCGTCCTCGCGGAATACCGGCGTTAACCCCATCGGCGTGAGCAGGATATCTAGTTGATCATACGCGACCTCAGAGTCGAGGGTCAGGCGCCCGTCGAAACGCACCAGCAGTCGCGCATCAGGGATGAGCAATACGATTGCGCCACCCTGTATATCTTGAGCGTTCAGCATGGACGGGTCTTTTTCGGCTTGCACGGTCATGATGGAAGCGATCAGGGCGCGTAGCACTTCTAGGCGCTCATCGGGCGGGTTCTGTGCGGGCGTCACATCCAACGCGGGTTGAGTTTGGCGTTCATGGATGGTCGAGGCGGTTTCGTTAAACATGAATACTCCAAGATTCTATGAGTGATGAGACGGTATAGGTTGTCTCCGATAAAAAACTATCGCTTATGGTTTTCGTAGGGCTGCTGGTAAGCCAGCCCTGACAAAATTTCTTGCGACTTCCCATTTGTCTTGCACTTTCTCATCACGCATCCCTTAAAACTCATCACTGTTTTATTGCGATGGTGTCAGGATTTGCCATTGGCTGCCGTTGGGCAGCAGTTGGATCACTGTACCGTCGTTTGCGGTGAGGAAAACATCTTCGCGCCCCGCGAAGGATTCTTGACGGGTGGGCGCGGTCTGGGCGAATCCGTCATAACGTTGTTCCGGCGCAAGCCCGCTGCCGAGTCGATTCCGCACGCTATCGAGGCCGCGCCATAGATAACCGAGGCGGGCGGCGGGTTGGACTAAGCCCGTCCCAGCGAAGGCTTGGTCAAAGGCCGCGTCGCGCTCTGGGTGGATGGCCGGATTATAGCGATTCTCATGCACGCTCCAGTACGGGGTCGTGCCGTCGTTATACAGCACATAAATCTGGTCATCGTCTTCAATATAGAACATGCGCCCGCGCTGGAAGGGCTGCTCGATGATGGCGGTCTGATTGGCCTCGCGAATCGGGCAGGAATCCGGCGGCGGGGCGAAAAACCACGGGACGGGGCATTCCAGCGGGATAATCAGGCGCTGAATCGCCTCACCCGCGCCCGCCCCAATCGCCAACTCATAGCCGATCTGTACGCGCTCGCGGGCGCTAAGCGTGATGGTTTGACTGCCATACGGCTCGACGTTATAGACCAGCGTGCGCTGGCCGGTGGCGTCGAGCCGGTAAATGACGGCTTCGGTCACGTTACGGGTAGACCAGAACAGGGTGAACGACCCGCCGGGGCTGGCAAACTCTGGCGAGGCGCGGAAAAACTCAATAATCGGCGCATTAGGGTTTGCGGGGCGCGTGGGCAGGTCTACTGCTCTGTCCGGCGTTCTGGTTGAACCCAGTAGCGGCGTGGGTGACGGGCCGCCGGTCACCTCTGGGGTGAGGGTGACGGCGGGGGTCGGGCTTGCCGGGGGTAACGCGGAGGCGGTAATAACCGGCGTCGGGGTAAGCGTGGGGCGTTCCGTTGGGATGATAGGCTGCGCTGTCGGGCTGCACGCGGTAAGCAGCAACAACGCGCTCACGGGTATAGCCCAGCACCAAGACCGTAACTTGTAAGACAAAAATGACGACAAGCCAAATCACTCCCCACGCTACCGGCTCGGCAGCGCTCCATAGCACCAGATTGAGTGATTCTATCACGGTCATCACGCCCGTGACGATAATCAAAGCCCATGCCGTACCACTGATAGGCCGAATCGACCTACCGCGCACGCGCCGCACCCGTTGATTGACGCGCCACGCCCACACGCTCAACACGCCGCCTCCCAGCGCCAACGCCATACTGTTGAAGCGTGACGCGCCGTGCGGGTCTTGGATATTCTGCGTTTGCGTCAGAGCCAAAAACACCAGTACCAGCGAGAACAGTGCCGGAAGTGAGCCGGTCAGCGTCCGCCAAGCCTGAATCGGCGCGATATAGCCCCCGAATGAGGCGGCCAAAATCATCAAGCCGCTGGCGACGAGCGCGGTCAAAATCAAAATTTGGAGGGTGTTTTGAAATAGGGTCATGATGGTTTTTGTAAGATTTTCTAAGGAAAGCATTAGCACCATTATGAACCATCCTAGCCTACCGAGAGTCGCCCACATTTTGGGGGAATACGCTAAAATGATGCAACCTTACACCGAGTATTATTTGCAAACCAACTTGAATCACGCGATATAATCTAAATAGCTGAGTATGAAGGGGAAATCCGATGGCGGCTTTACAGATGGTCATCAATTATGATCAAGTGATTGAATTGGTCGATCAATTGACCGATGAGCAACAAAAGCAAATCATCGCGCATTTATTGACTCACCATGCAAAACAGCGCCCATTGACCGTAGATGAAAAAATCCAATTATTGGACGCGGCGAAAATAACCCGCCCAGTCAACGAATCAGCTTCCATCCGCCGCCCAGCACTAAAGTGCCGGGCTGAGGGGAAACAAAGTCCACTAAAGGGACTCTTTTTTTCCGAGTCTTGAACCAAGCAACCCACTTTAGTGGGTTTTGCAGTAACTACTCAGCCATCATTTCTTCCCTCAATTTGATAATGTAGAGCGTCAAATTGGCTGAAGCGCGGGGAAATCCTTCCCTCAGATGATTGGGCTGAGTACCGGTCAAAATCCCGTTTTCCCCTCAAATAGAGGCTGAGTAGTTACGTTTTGCAGTGCATTAGACGGGGGTTTTAACCTTCGGTGGCGGATTCACGATATATCCAATCATTTCACATTAGCCCTACAATATCGCTTTTGTGGTAACTGTCTCAAGTGAAATTGCTCCGATTCAGTGTCCGTACTTGCGGTGTGCTGAGCTACTCAACCCAGACCTAACAGATCTTTACAGCGTCACCTGAATAATCACAACTCGCGGTGCCAGTTCCCGAACACTGGCTGGATCAGGTTTGCCATTTGCCAGTCGTTTAATATTGTAAATCTCGGCTTCGCGAGGATGGGCTTCAACGATATGAGTGATGATGGGAATCAGTATGTCAGGATCGGTGAGCGCGACTGCCTGACCCGACTGCTTGCGGCCGGCAATCCACAGATGCACCAGAGCGGGCTGCTCAAAGTTATGCCACCAGTGGCGGAAGCGTTTGGTGAGAATGGTGATGGTATTGCCTTCTCGATGGTAGCCTACCGGCGTCATATAGGGTTTGCCCGATTTCCGTCCGGTAAAGGCGATCAGCAGTAGGGTGTGGCTAATCACCCGATGCAGCAAAGGTAGTCTTAGCAAGGTTGCCATGATCCAGTTCATGAATGGCGGAGGTGTCCATGTCCAAGGTCGCCCCTCGGTTGATTCTTGTTCCATGTGATTTCTTCTCCCGTAAACGGCCGACTTATGTCCGATCTTAAAGTTTCGATTGGCGCGAGGCTGAAACGCTTCAGGCTCGGATCAGTTGCTGATGGCAGGCGCTTTTCTTAAGTAAGTGTCGTTGTCCAACTGCTTGAGCATAAAGGCAGCCATATCTGCCCGCGAGAGCTGGGAGGAGATATCGCCTACGTAACCAATCTTCAATGTTCCCTGAGATGGCTCTTCATTTAGACGGGGAACCCTTACCACGATCCAGTCCCGATCCGAATGTCGAACTTTCTCGACCACCTGTTTCATGTCTTCAACGGCATTTTTAGACAGCGTGTTCAGCAAAAATCCAAAAACATGATCGATGATTTTCGGCTTATCCTGTGGATCCCGCACGCCTGCTCCCGCCGAGATGATGATCCGCCGGACGTGATGCTGTTTCATGGCATTGAGGATATGATCTGTACCCCTGCTGATGACAAATTCGGGTTTATTGCTGCGTGGACCTAAGACACTCAGCACCGCATCTGCCCCTTGAATGACTCGGGCAACCGGGTTGGTCTCTAGGATATCGCCCGGCACAACCGTGAGCTTTTCATGCTGGAGTGTGACATTCGACGGTGTCCGCGCCAGCATCACCACTTCATGTCCGGCTGCCAATGCCTGCTGCACCAACTGTTGTCCCGTCTTGCCCGTCCCACCGAAAATGGCTAACTTCATGATTATTTTCTCCTTATCTCTTGAACCCAATCCTGAATCTCAGCAGTCACCTGCTCTAAGGGTTCGCAATTTTGACGGGTACGACAAATAATCTCACCCTCAATCGCCGCGATAATGAGCGCTGCTATGCGTCGTGCGCTCAGCGTCAATGCCTCATGATTTGATCGCGAGTTGAAACCATGTAAACCCCCGAGTATCTCTTGATTATATAGACTGGTCTACTGATTTGTCAAACGAGGCCGATGAGGTCAAAGACGAAATCATTCGGAAATCTGATGAGGTTGCCACACCAGAAGATAATCTGCAACAGTCATCTCATCCAGAAAATCGGGTGTTGCCTCAATCGGTATGCTGTTATCTACAGGGAGAAGATACTGTGTGCCGATGTCTGTTGTGATTTTCATGGGAGCGAGGCGTGGAAATGAGAAGGACGAGTCCGGCACGGTCACTGTTGATGCGCCAAACTCAGTGATGAAGCTTACAAAATTATCTACAGTCAACACATGATCGATATAACCATCTTCGCCCCGACTGTAGAACGTAACAGTCGTATCTGGATCGGGGAAAACATAATAGTTCGGGTCATTCCATTGTGTGGCAGAGAGGTAAACGCCGTCAGCTCGACGAGTCAGAAAAAAATAGGCTGACAGACCGGGATGTAGTTCCGGCTGAAAGAAATTGCAAGCTCCGTAAGGATCACCTTCTGTGATACGGGTAACGATAACCGGATCAGTCTGTAAGAACAACAAATATTCGGGACCAGAACCGCCAAATAAGTACGAATCTACAGATAACAGTCCTTGCGGCAAGCGCGAGTCGCGCTCCAAATGCCCCGCTGTCACAGTTACCGTTCAATGGACGCGCCAGCACCTCACCGACTGTAACCGTATCGCTGACTTCGACCAAGGCCTTGATCACGAGGCCTGATGCGCCGAACGCGAGATTGAGACGTTCAGCGGCGGCAATCGTCCCGCTGGTTTCGATACTGGTATTGAAGATGGTAGATTCGACCTCGGTGGTTTAGCGCCTTGTGCAGAGGCGGTGGATTAACCTGTGCCGAAAATGGTTGATCCGACGAGGAAGATAGCCACAATCGCCACCGCCCCGATAATGAGATAACGCTTTTGCATGTTTGTATCCTTCAGTTCTCACTTTACCAGCCTAAGTTTAGGCCACGAGTCTGGAGAAATTATGGAGACGGGTGCAACTTGTGTGCAGAATTTGTTAATGAAACGTTCAAAGCCTCTACATTCGTTTTCATCCCCTCTGTACCCGAGTTTTTTGTTGATAGAACGGGTTAATTTCTGCTTTCAATACCCTTGACAAATTTGATTAAGCGATTTATCATCTGATTATCTCGCCTGATAACCTAGAGATTTTGCATGACGATGAATCACCCGCGCCCACGTATTACTGATGTCGCCCGCCTTGCTGGTGTTTCCGAGACCACTGTCTCGGTGGTGCTAAACAACGCCGTAGGGGACAGGGTGCGCGTCAGTAAGGCGACCCAAGATCGCGTTTGGGAGGCTGTTCGTCAGCTGGGGTATGTGGCGAATCCGGTAGCGCAACGTTTGGCTGGCGGGCAAAACAAGATCGTCGCCGTTTTCACCTTCGAGTCGATTTTTCCCATCGACTCTCGTAACTTCTATTACCCGTTTTTAATTGGATTAGAAGAAGAAGCTGACCGGCAGGGCTATGATTTATTACTGGTGACGGGTTCTGGCAGCACCACCCGCAAACGCCAAATTTATCAGGACGGGGTTAATCGCCTGCAACGGGCTGACGGGGCAATTTTACTCGGTCATAGCGATCCAAGCGAAATCAATCGCCTGATTAAAGACCAATATCCGTTTGTCTATGTCGGGCGGCGCGACACACTCAGCGATGCGCTGTCTTATGTGGCGGCGGATTACGAGGCGGCCTCGGCAGAAATTGCCCAACGACTGCTCGGCCTCGGCCACCGGAATCTGGCGTATATTCGCTCGGTGCGTACCACTGAAGCGAGTATGGATCGTGAGCGTGGCGTGCGCGAGGCATTGGGACATCGCGCTGATGACTCAGATTGGATTTGGCATGGGGCATCGGATGACTTGACTGTCAATCAAATGCGCCAATGGCTTGATAGCGGCGTGACTGGGCTGATTGCCGAAGATGAAACCCTCGGCTTGCGCGTAATGCAATGCGCTAGCCACGCCGGACGCCGTTGTCCAGAGGATTATTCGTTAGCCGTATTGGGAAACCCTCTGAATCCATTACCTGATGTGCCGGATTGGATGACTTTTAATATTCCGCGCCGTGAGATGGGGCGCGAAGCCTTCGCCATGCTTCAAACATGGCTGACTGGAGACCTCAAAACGCTCCAGTTCCCTTTGAGAAAAACACTCTCATGCAATTTTATCCCCGGCAACACCACCCGCCGCCTATCGGGATAAAATGTGATAGGGTTTTTTTTAACAGTATGATTAAGCGCTTTATCAAAAAGGAGGCATTATCCAAAACAACTTGTAATACCTGTCATTCGTCCATTTGAAAGCATTTTTGCCCTTAAGGGAGGCTGTGTATCATGATTTCCAACAAGAAACGGCTCGTTGTTCTGTTCTTCACACTCATGCTAATGGTCATCAATGTGGCCGCCCAAGACAACCCAATTGTTTTGCGCTTCACCCTCTGGATTCCGGTAGATTCGCCGCGTGGTGAGTTGTTCGCTGAAATTGCAGAAGAATTTAGTGCCGCCAATGCGGGTGTCAGCATTCAATACGATTACATCCCGTTCGCAGATTACACGACCACGCTCCCGTTGCAATTGAGTGGCTCAAATCCCCCGGATGCGGGTTGGTTGACCGAGAATGTCGCGCCGACATGGGTGCAGTCGGGGATTTTGGCGGACTTGTCAGCATCGTTGTTAGCGGATGAAGCCTATGATTTCGCTGACCTTGCGCCGAGTGCGATGGAATTGTGGCGGTCTGGCGATCCGATATTCGGTGTGCCGTTTTCGACCTCGCCATTTTTGCTGATTTACAACCGTGATTTGTTCGAGGCGGTGGGCGTTGATGCCCCCGATGTGATGATTGAAAATGGCGCATATACATGGGAAAACCTCGCGGTGGCGCTTAAGACCATCCGTGAAGAAGCCGGTGTAGCTGGCCTACAAAGCTTTAACGGTGGCTTATACAGCGGTGAGCGTGTCTGGCACACGGTTATCCCGTTGGTGCGCGCTTATGGTGGTGATGCGTGGGACGCTGACAACACCTGCACACTGAATTCGCCTGAGAGTGTGGCCGGTTTACAGGTTTTCCATGACATGATTTTCACTGACCGCAGCATCGAAGCACCCGGTGAAGTCGTCGATTTCTATACGGGATCAGCGGCCGTGCTGATGGGGCAACTCAGCGGCGTCGGACCATTGGCTGAAGCCAGTTTTGATTGGGACATCGCCCCGTTGCCAGATGGCGCGGCAGGTCGCGCCAGTGTGGTGGGACAGGCGGCGTTTGTCGTGTTCAACAACAGCCCGAATCGTGATACGGCGATTGAATTTGTCAAATTCTTGACCAATAAGGAAAACACATTGCGAATTGCTCGTTACTTCCCCCCGATTCGCGTCTCGGTGCTAGAGACCGATGTTTTGCTGACCGCTAACCCGACCATCGCAGCCAAGAGCATGAAGGCGGCGGTGATTGACGCGACATTGAGTGGGCGCGTGTTGCCCTCGCACCGCAATTTCCCGACCATTGACCTGACCTCACGCGCCTATTGGGATCAACTGTGGTCGCCTGATGCGGATGTTCAGTTGGTCATGGATGAGATGTGCGCCGCCATCCAACCCTTGTTGAGCAAATAATCACGCGGGATTAGATCCCGCAACAGAATAATGTTCGAGAGGGGGCGGATTGCTCCCTCTCAACCTCGCTCGGTTGAATTGAAAGAATAGGCTCATGTCTGCTTTTACCAACGCCCAACACCAACAGAAAAAATATTATCGCACCTCACGCCTGACCCTGAAGGAACGCGATTCGCTTTTTGGCTATTTGTTCGTCTCTCCGATGCTCATTGGCTTTATTTTGACGGTACTTGTGCCACTAGGGATGGTGTTTTACTACAGTTTCCAAACGCGGAATATGCTCGCTCAGACGTGGAGTTATGCCGGGCTGGATAATTATGCCAAATTGCTTGGCGGCGACCCGATTTTCTCAAAAGTCTTGGGCAACACCTTGATATTTACCGCTGGCCTCGTCCCGTTGAACGTGATTCTGGCGCTGGTTTTGGCAGTCTTGCTCAATCGGCTAATGCACGGTTCAACACTGTTCCGAGTGCTATTTTTTGCGCCGGTTGTGACCTCGGCAGCGGCGTGGGCGATTGTCTGGCGATTTGTCTTACAAGGCGAAAACGGCACGCTGAACTCGATTTTGGGCATGGCGGGCATCGAGGGTCCAAATTGGTTACGCGACCCAAACTGGGCGATGTTTTCGGTCATTTTTACCCGTGTCCTCAAAAATGTTGGCTTAAACATGATTATCTTGTTGGCGGCGCTACAAAGCATCCCGCGTGAGTATGAGGAAGCCGCCCAAGTAGACGGCGCGACGGTGTGGGGGCGCTTCATCAACATCACCGTACCACTATTGGGGCCGACTCTATTACTCACCACGGTTCTGACGGTGGTCGGCTCGCTAAAAGTTTTTGACCATATCGTTTTGATGACCAACGGCGGCCCTGCCAATTCGACGATGGTGCTGGTCAATTATGTTTATTTCCAAGCGTTCAAGGTGTTTGATACCGGTTATGCCAGCGCTTTAGCGATGATTTTATTCGTGCTGGCGTTGGGGGCGACGGTGATACAGTGGCAACTTCGCAAACGCTTTATCTATAACGAGGTATGACGATGAGCCGCGCATTGGTTTTTGCGAGCCGCGAGGTGCGACAAAATATCTTGGTTTATCTGGTGCTATCGGTGCTGGCCGTTCCATTTGTCTTTCCATTCGTTTGGATGTTGGGAAGTTCATTTAAGCCCGCCGTAGAAGTTTTCGCGTATCCGCCGACGATTTTCCCCTCAACATTGCAATGGGAGAATTACGCACGGGTATTCACACTTCAACCATTCGCCCAGCAATATTTCAACAGCGTGTATATCGCGGTCATCGTCACGTTTGGCACAGTGGTGTTCTCGGCATTGGCGGGATATGCCTTTGCGCGGATTGGCTTTGTAGGGCGCGGCCTGATGTTTTTGCTGTTGCTCAGTGCGCTGATGATGCCGGAAGAAGTCACCATCATACCCAAGTTTAATTTTGTGCAGTGGGCGCGGCTCGATAACACGCATTGGCCGTTGATTTTGTTCCCGATTTTCGGGGCGCAAGGGGTGATTGCCACCTTTATGATGCGCCAGCATTTTCTGAGCATCCCGCAAGAACTGGAAGAAGCGGCCATGTTAGATGGCCTGACGCGCTGGGGGATTTTCTGGCAGATCGCACTCCCACTCGCCAAGCCGATTTTGAGCGCCGTGACCATCATCACCTTTTTGACGACATGGAACTCGTTTTTAGAGCCACTGGTCTACTTGAAAGATGTCGAGATGTTCACGTTGCCGTTGGCGCTTCGCGGTTTTGCCGATGAATTTGGGCAACCCATCTGGGAGGTTCAACTGGCGGCGACCACGCTGTCGGTGTTACCCATCCTGATTTTTTATGTGATTGCACAGCGTTTTGTCGTTGAGAGTTTTGCTTCTTCGGGCGTGAAAGGATAAACCCATTGTGAGGGAAAAACAGACCGATATTTTAATTGTGGGCGCAAGCCTCGGCGGGACAGCGGCAGCGCTGGCTGCCTTACGGATGGGCTGTCGGGTTATTTTGACCGAAGAAACGACCTGGATTGGCGGTCAACTCACCTCGCAAGGCGTCCCACCGGATGAAAACCCGTGGATTGATAGCGATAATACGGGCTGCACTGCCAGCTATCGCCAATTGCGCGAGTCGATTCGGCAATCTTACCGCACTTATTCTCCCTTGATTGAGTCGGCGTACCACAATCCGCGCCTCAATCCGGGCATGGGGAACGTCTCACCGTTGTGCCATGAGCCACGAGTCGCGCTGAATGCGCTAATGGCGATGTTGACCCCTTATTTCGCCAGTGAACGCCTGACCTTGTTGTTGCGACATGTTCCCGTCGCGGCAGAATGTGATGGGGATCGCGTGCGTGCGGTGACGCTCGAAAATTGTGATACGGGTGAGCGTACCGTCATCACCGCGCCGTACATTTTGGACGGAACGGAATTGGGCGATGTCTTAGAACTGGCAAATATCGAGCATGTTACCGGCGCAGAAAGCCAAGCTGAGACAGGGGAATTGCACGCGCCGAGCGTCGCTGACCCACTCGACCAACAGGCCGTCTCGTGGTGTTTCGCGCTCGATTATCACCCCGACGCTGATTACACGATTGCCAAGCCCGCCCAATATAATTTTTGGCAGTCTTACCAAGCCCCATTTTGGCCTGACCGCCAATTAAGTTGGACGACCAGCGACCCAATCAGCCTAGATCCCGTGACTCGCCCGATTTTTACAGGGCCAACAGATGACGCGCTCGGCACAGATTTGTGGCACTATCGGCGCATCGTCTACCGTAAATTTTACCCAGACGGGTTTTATCCTAGTGATGTGATTGTGGTGAATTGGGCGCAGATTGATTATTGGTTGAAGCCGTTGGTCGGCGTGGGAATCAGCGCCTCAGACCGTCAATCAGCGTTGGAAGGCGCACGCGAACTCAGCCTCAGTTTATTGTATTGGATGCAGACCGAAGCGCCTCGTCATGATGGGGGCTACGGCTATCGCGGGCTACGCGCCCGTGGTGATTTGCTCGGCTCGTCCGATATGTTGGCGCAAGCGCCGTATATCCGCGAGAGTCGGCGTATTAAGGCGGAATTTACGGTTTTAGAGCAGCATGTCGGCGTCGAGGCGCGTGGTACGACATCTGGCGCAGAAGTGTTTCTGGATACAGTTGGCATCGGTAGCTACCGGATTGACTTGCATCCCAGCGCTCAACGGAATTACATCGACATCACCAACTGGCCGCATCAGATTCCGCTGGGGGCGCTCATCCCGCAACGGATCGAAAATGTGCTGCCAGCGTGTAAAAACCTCGGCGTGACACACATTACCAACGGGTGTTATCGTTTGCACCCGATTGAATGGAATATCGGAGAGGCGGCTGGCGCATTGGCCGCCTATTGTTTGACGCGCGATTTAACCCCGCGTCAGGTGAGGAATACGGCCACACATCTCAGTGATTTCCAATCCACCTTGAGTGACCAGCTTGGATTTGTCTTGGCATGGCCGGAACATTTGCGCGTGACCCCGCGCATCAAACACGACCCCTTGGGCGTATAAAACGACTAAGCTTAAAAAGAGAGGTGTCTCATCAACGAGACACCTCTCTTTTTTGCCGATGTTATGCTAGGTCTAGCGCTTCACAAATCGGATGGCATCTGCGACGACATAGCCATTGGTGTTATCAGTGCGGATTAACACATTCCCCGCGCTGCCTACGCTGAAATTATAAGTTCCCAGCGAATACCAACTGCCGCCATTGGTTTTTTGGCTGACCGTCCGCAACGTAGTCCCTCCGCTGTGATTGATGTTGATGGGGACATTAGAGGCGCGGTTAGAATGAGCAGACCAACGTGCATAAACCTCATAATTGCCTGCGCTGGGGATATTGGGGGTATAGCGCACGCTTGTTAGGCCGTTGCCGATGTTGTCATTGTGCAGATAATTTGATCCATAGTAGCCCGCCGTCCCCGTTGAGGAGACCCATGAGCCGGTGACAATCACGCCAGAACTGGAATTGTTATCGACGATGACTTCTGCCGCCGGAGGGGTCGAGAGATTCGCACTGGCAAAGGCCAATTTTCCGTCCAGACGTGGCCCCGTGGCATAGTACATATACAGGGTGTTGCCCACGGTAACGAACTCTGGCGATGAAGCTTTGCCATCGTCAGGGGATGACGCTTGCGAGTCATAAAATACTCCCGCATGGCGTTCCATATCAAAATTAATCCCGACTTCCGTGGCGTGCATATTGCCGTTGCTGGTATGGTAAACGACGTAATATTTGCCATTCCACGGGAAGAAATTGGCCGAGCTAAGCTGCGTGCCTTCTGATGAAATGGGTGAGACAAGTGGCGTAGGTTGGCTTGTCCAATTGCGCCCATCATTCGACCATGCCAGATAAATTTTGCGCGTGTCAGCGTTGTTGCCCATCAATACCATCGTATAGGTGTTGCCTTTGGCGGGCATCGTGTGTTTGAACACTCGCGCATACGAGGCTTCGCTGATCCCGTTGAAATTTGAGGTATTCACTACGATTTTGTCATAAGTGAAGTTGATTCCGTCTGTCGAATTCGCCACGCGAGTCGTCGTATTTTCACCGTGGAAATACAGATACAACTTTCCTGCGCTGTCATTCCAAATCGCGTCTGGTGATGACACATGACTGACGTTGTAATGTGGCGACCAAGTGCGACTGATGACCGGATTATTGGCGTACTCAATCCACGGGCCTGTGGGGGAGTTAGAGTAGGCCAGTGCAATTCCGCCCGGCGCATCGTGCGGTGCATAGTACATATAGTAAGCGCCGAGTGGGTTTGATACATGGTTGGCAATGCGAATCACGCTT
The DNA here is from genome assembly GCA_034437835.1 of Anaerolineae bacterium. Classification (GTDB taxonomy): domain Bacteria; phylum Chloroflexota; class Anaerolineae; order Aggregatilineales; family Phototrophicaceae; genus Flexicrinis. The sequence goes on from DAOTTP010000213.1 coordinate 24,975, forward strand.
GGGAAGATGATTTCGCCTGTTGGATTATATTGCAAGGTAGGCAAAATTCGCGTTTGTCCGGTAAAGGTCGGAAAACCCTCACCGCTTTGTGCTTGGATGGGGGCGATGATTGCCAGCATCATTAGGCAAATGCCCAACAAGCGCACTGTAAAAGGCGTGCTGTTTTTCATGTTTTTCCTCATGGGTAGTCTATCGCTTACGTAAACAAGGGGTGTGGTTTTTAGAGGATTCGGCGCACCTCCTGAAATAAATTGTCACCGCTTTACGCAACGCGCCATCAAGAACTGGGAATCAGGCAATACTTATAGAATCCTGTGAAAAAACAGGATTCACAGGGTTTTTTGGCGAGTTATGTCACAAGATCA
>DAOTTP010000214.1:0-22126 GCA_034437835.1 Anaerolineae bacterium
AGTTCTATTTAGGTTCTCCATAAGTACAAACCGTCACCGATTACTGAGTTCCCAGTAGGAAGATTCCACCAGTAATGGCTTATTCAACTCGCGCACAGTCTTTTGGTAGACTTTTGCCAATTCTTCATCAATCTGTCGCATCTCGGCCTCGGTTGCGTGAATGCTGCCGAATTGTGATGGGCGTTCTTTTAAGAAACGCATACGGTACTCACTTGATGGGTGAGAAAACAACAACGGCGTAACATCTTTCAAGTCGTACCGTGGGCGCATGTGTCGATGCAGTTCAATCACAGCCAGACTCCCCACCGAACGTGCCGCAAATTCATCAGCCAGATATTCTGCGCGACGTGAATCATTCATCGTCAGGAGAATCATCACCCATGCCAATCCATAAATCGGGAATGAGAGCAAATATAAGACGACGAAACCCAACATCGTCCAAAATGCAAGAATAAAATTCAGGATGGCGTGTGTCTTTTTCAGGTTCAAGTACGGCACAACCAGACAGTACCAGTTGACCACGGTGCGCGTTGCATAAGAAACCCACATTATGCGCCCAACATCTTTATTCGCATCGTGCGCCAATTCATGCGCGATGAGGGCAATCCGCGCTTGAGGCGACAGGCGCATCCATAAATCCATCCCAAGATTCATCCATGACCGTTGGCGCAGCCCGACCCGCCCAAATGAGGCATTATATTGATAGTCATAGGTCACGATGTCTGGTGGCTTTACGCCGATCTGCGCCGCAACACGGTCAATTAAGCGAAACAAGTTGGGATATTGACTGCGTGTCATTTGGTCTTGGTCGGGCAGAGGGAAACGCGGGCGCATAACCCACCCAATCAGCAAAAAGACCAAGGCGCCCACCAATCCCCAAAAGGTGTGGAGGCTGGTCAGAATCAGATAGATGCTAGCCACCATGAAAAACAACGTCGTGAGGTGAACCAACAAAGAGACAACGAACAGAATAGCTTTCGATAACGTCAAGCGAGGCGCAAGCGAGGTTTGTTTGAGCAATTTTTGATACATCGCCTCTTGTTGCCAATTCCCCAACCGCTTGACCATCCCACCCCATAATGCGCCAAATTTGGAGTTTCTTTCTTGTGCCATTAGGATTGCCTTTTAGGGTAGAAAATTTTGACTGTGCAGACAAAACACTCATAACTGTACTGGATTTTTTCGCTAAAAAGCGTGCTGATTGACTCCAAAGAGGGATTATCCCCTAATGAGGCGCGGGCTGGTGATTATGGGGATTTGGCGTCGTCTCGGCGTGGGAGCCGTCACGTATCCGCCCGCTGCAAATCCTCAAGGAACGCGCCTTGTGAGGACGGGTTTGCGCCCTTCCCGTGCATATCGCCCGCCATTGTGCCATGAGATACCCTGTGCTAAAATACCTGTAATTAGACAGACCAGCAAGCCACTGTCCGGCTTGTTTGGTGACATCTTTTGACCGCCAAATTTGGACGGAAACGGAAATCATGGGCCTCCCCAAAGACATCAAGCAAACAATCATCGTCAAGCACGCCGTCCACGAAGGTGACACGGGTTCTCCCCAAGTGCAGATCGCCCTTCTGAGCCAGCGCATTAGCCAACTGACCGAACATCTCAAGACACACAAACACGACAACCACAGCCGTCGTGGTCTTTTGACGTTGGTCGGTGAGCGCCGTAGCCACCTCAAGTACCTCTCGCGCAAGAACCCAGAAGGCTACCGTGCGCTTCTGGAAGAGTTGGGGCTGCGTAAGTAATTTTGGGATACACAGGGTCGCATGGCCTGTTGGTGAAGGAATGCTTTCATCAGCCCCAGCGACCCTGCGATGTGTTCATAGTCGTTACAGCGCCCGGTGTGGCAGGCGTTGGAATATGTTGCTAACGGGGACATAACGTTAGCCGCATTATCCAATCCCTGACAACCGGGCGCAATCGTTTTTAGTTACAGGAGTTCCAAACAACCCTATGGTCGATTCAGCATACCGCGCAGCCCAACGGTTCAGTACCGTGGTTGGCGGCAAAGAATTCATCCTAGAGACGGGTAAACTGGCCGAACAAGCCGGTGGAGCCGTCACCGCCCGCGTTGGTGATACCATGTTGTTCGCCGCCGCCACCATGTCCAAATCTATGCGTGAGGGCATCGACTTCTTCCCCCTCAGCGTCGATTTTGAAGAAAAACTGTACGCCGCAGGCCGCATCCCCGGAAGCTTCTTCCGCCGTGAAGGTCGCCCGCCGGAGTCGGCCATCTTGGTCAGCCGCGTGATTGACCGCCCGTTGCGCCCGCTGTTCCCGGACGATTTGCGTAACGAAGTTCAGGTTATCCTGATGCCGTTCGCGCATGACCAAGAACATCAGGCCGACATGCTGGGCATTTTGGCCGCCAGCGCCGCCCTGACCATCAGCGATGTGCCGTTTGAAGGCCCTGTCGCGGGTGTGCGTATCGGTTGCATTGACGGCGTGTTGGTCGTCAACCCGACCCTCTCCGAACTCGCCAACAGCACGCTCGACCTGCGCGTGGCCGCTACTGCCGACGCCATCAACATGGTGGAGTGCGCCGCTGGTGAAATCGACGAAGACACCATGCTGGCCGCGCTCGCGCTGGCACATGAGTCGATTCAACCGTTGATTCAACTTCAATTGGATATGCGCGCCGCGTTGGGCAAGCCCAAGAGCGCCTATACCCCCGGCAAGGTCAATCACGCCCTGAATAAGGAAATCGCGGACAAAATTCGCGGCAAGGTGCAGGCCATCCTCGCCACCACGACAGACCGTTCTGGCCGCAAGGAAGCCGTCGAAGTCGTGATTGCCGACCTCAAGGCCGAGTATGAAATCAGCAACGCCGCGCTGCCCGAAGGCACAGCCCCTGTTTCTGGCAAGGAAATCGCGCACGCGGTTGAAGAACTCGTCACCACCGAAGTCCGCCTGCGTATCGTCAACGACGGCATCCGTCCCGATGGCCGTAACACCACCACCATCCGCCCATTGGCGGCTGAGGTTGGTTTGCTGCCCCGCGTTCACGGTTCAGGCTTGTTCACCCGTGGTCAGACACAGGTCATGAGCATTGCTACGCTCGGCACGCCGGGGGATGCTCAGGAACTGGACAACATCGCGCCAGAACCCAACAAGCGCTATATGCACCATTACAACTTCCCGCCGTACTCCACCGGCGAGGCTTACCCGTTGCGCGGCACAAAGCGCCGCGAAGTCGGTCACGGCGCGCTGGCGGAAGCCGCTTTGCGCGGCATGATTCCTGATGAGGACGTGTTCCCATACACCGTCCGCGTCGTCAGCGAAGTCCTCAGCAGCAACGGTTCGACTTCTATGGCGTCGGTCTGCGGTTCGACCCTCGCCTTGATGGATGCTGGCGTCCCCATCAAGCGCCCAGTGGCCGGTATCGCCATGGGTCTGATTAAGGAAGATGGCAAAATCGCCGTCCTGACCGACATTCAAGGCTTGGAAGACCACATCGGCGATATGGACTTCAAAGTCGCTGGGACAGAGCGCGGCATCACCGCCCTCCAAATGGACATCAAGATTAAGGGTGTCACGCCCGAAGTCATGAAACAGGCGTTGGCGCAAGCCAAAGACGCCCGTATGCAAATCCTTGCAATCATCTTGGAGGCCATCCCGGAACCCCGCGCCAAATTCAGCGACTATGCTCCGCGTATGGAGACGGTCAAGATTGACACCGAGAAAATCGGTACGGTTATCGGGCCGGGTGGCAAGATGATCCGTGGGATGCAAGAACGTTTTGGCGTCAAAATTGACATCCAAGACGACGGTACGGTGTTTGTCAGCGGCCAGAACGGCGCGGCGGTTGAGAAGTGCATCGAAGAAATCCGTGGCATGACCGAGAGCGCGGTGCTGGGCAAAATTTATACCGGCAAAGTCACGCGCATTGAGGACTACGGCTGTTTCGTGGAGTTCATGCCCAGCCGTGAAGGCCTGGTACACATCTCGCAATTGGCCGACTACCGCGTTGGTAAGGTCGATGACGAGGTGGCGCTTGGCGACGAAATCATGGTGATGGTCACGAACGTTGACCCCGGTGGCAAGGTTCGCCTCAGCCGTCGCGCCGTGATGGAAGGTCTGACCCTCGAAGAAGCCCAAGAGATGGACAAGCCCCGTCCTAGCGGCGGCGGTGATCGTCGTGGCGGCAGCGGCGGTGGTGATCGCGGCGGGCGTAGCGGCGGCGGAGACCGTGGCGGCAGCAGCGGTGGCGGTGATCGTCGTAGCGGTGGTGGCGGTGGTTATCGCGGCAGCTGATTTTCGCCTCATCCGTTAATAACCTAACAAAAAATAGGGCGCACTATGCGCCCTGTTTTTTCCCGTCAGTTTCAAATCGCTGAGTGTAGATGGCAACATGATATACTGAAGAATGTCAACCTTTTTTCGAGAAGCAGTCGTCCAATGAGAAATCCATACCGTAGAAATCGCTCGCAGTCCGGCCACCCACTGATGACGATGGTCGTGATATTGATCGGTATCGCTTTTGGAATTGTGGTGACTATTAGGCAAACCACTGCGTCACCTGTGACAGTGAACTTGCAAGTTACCCCTGTTGTAACGCCTTCGGTTATCTCAACCGACACACAGATTTTGCCAACTCTCAGGCCAGAATTACCCAAATATTGGCTATATATCCCGTCCTTAGGCAAGACAGGACAGATCATTCACTTGACTCTAGAGGGATCCAGTTGGAACATTCAAAACTTGGGCAATAATGTCGGTCATCTTATTGGCACGGCGTGGTTTGATGATGCCGAAGCGGGTAATGTCGTCCTCGCCGGGCATGTCGAACTGCGAGACGGCACGCAAGGCATTTTCGCAGGGCTAAACACGCTCGCAATCGGGGATACCTTCACCATTTACAAGGGTGATGTCAGTCGCGAGTATGTCATCGAATCATCGTATGAAACCGATCCATCCGATTTAACGCCCCTATATTGGTCATCAGATGCCATCGTAACACTCATCACATGCAGTAATTACGACTTGCTCGGCAATGAATATCTCAATCGCCATATCGTGGTAGCGCGTATGATTGATTTACAGTAGTACTAATTTCCTATTATACCTAATTTTCCGTCATTGATGATTTATAGATCAATATATCAATTCGGCGGTAACGGATTACCGCGCTAGTGTCCCCCTTGTATATTACGCTCATCTGTTCTCAGTCTGGTCGCTTATCTGATCGTTTTTCTTTGACGGATTGCCAAATCGGTAAAGAATTTAGAAGATTGCAAATTCTGGCCTAAACAGATTACAATTGAAAGCGTTAGATTATTTTTTGCCATAAGCTCAGAAAATTACAGTTCTTTTTATCTGGTTTTTAGGTATTTACACGCGACCATCTAGGAGATCGAAATCATGCGAAGATTTATCCATTACCCGTCAGCCCTCACGCGGTTGGTGATGATTATCACCGTCGTTGTGGCGATGGTATTGATGAGTGGGCTAGTTGTCGCGCAAGTCGTTCAGCCAGACTTATTATCAGCGACCAGTTTCTCGGTCTTAGCAGGCACGACAGTGACGAATACCGGCGCGACAGTTATCGGGCCCCCTGTCGGCGCACCCGCACTCGGCGGTGATCTCGGACTTGCTCCCGGGTCGTCAGTCACAAACTTCCCTCCGGGGTCTGTGGTTCCTCCCGGAGTCATGCACATTGCGGATGCTGTGGCGATTCAGGCCCAGACCGATCTTGTAACTGCCTATAATACGGTTGCTGGCGCAACGCCTTGCACCGTTTTATCCAGCCCAATCGGAAACTTGATGCTCCCACACGGGGGTCTATTGTTTTGCCTCTACCGCGCTGTTTACCACCCCCTCAGTCGGGCTGACGCTCGACTTACAAGGCGATCCAAATGCGCTGTTCATTTTCCAAGTGCCGAGTCAACTCACGACCCAAAGCGGTTATCAAATTGGGTTTATCAACGGATCCGCACCCTGTAACGTGTGGTGGCAGGTTGGAAGTTCAGCTACGCTTGATACAGGTACAGGGTTTGTCGGAAATATCATTGCCCTGACTAGCATCAGTTTGGCAACAGGTGCAACCGTATCACCCGGACGAGCATTAGCGCGTACTGGCGCAGTGACGCTGGATACCAACACGATCAACATGGTCGGCTGTTCGACCCTGCCCGCAACCAGCACCCCCACCAGCACCAATACGCCCACCAATACACCCACCAATACGCCAACTCCTTCTCCTATTCCCCCAACCAGTACCCCTAGCTTGCCGCCCTCGGTGACTTCACTGCCCTTGACAGGTGAGCGTCCCGATAACCGACTGCCGTTGCTGGTCGCTACTGGGCTGATTTTGTTGGCGGTGGGTGGTGGTCTGTGGATGTTTAAGCGCGTGCGGACTCAGTAGGATCAGGTTGCCCCGATGGTTTAGCGTCGCAATGTTCGGGTAATTTCAATTCCAATCAAGGTGTTCCACGCTTATCAAGAGAAGCGTGGAACACCTTTTTCTATGTTCCCCTCATGGCTGTGCGATAAATAAGTCGCATGTTTCAGAGTCTTGGGGGCAAGTCGCCAGCACAACCCCGTCTTGGCTGACGGTGAATCCGTCATCATTGCGCCAGAAAATCGCGCCGTCCCCGACCAATACCAACGCCAACAAATCGCCACAGTCTGACGGTGGCTCTTGCTGACCGCTGTTCTGATCGCGCATTCGTAGACAATCCCCACTTGTCATATTTTGATAGATGGGGCCCCATTCTGAAGCAGACCAACGCCCATCCCCACCCACAAAAACCACCCCGTTCAAGCCGATTCTACGATTAGTCAGATTCAGCGCCGTGAACGAACGATTGTTATGGAACAGCCGCACATTTGGCGTTTGAACCGCAACCGTAGGTGACGGCGTAAACGTCCGCGATGGTTCTGGAGTCGGATCAAGATTCAGCGGCGTATTGGTCACACTCAGCAGTGGGGTAGATGTGACCGTGGCAACCAAGGTTAACACCTCTAATACAGGCGCGGGAGTAGGCGTGAATGTGACGACGACTCCAGCTAACGGCGTTGGCGTGTGGGTCGGGTCGTTTTTGGCGAATTGCGGGATAACACCCACGATTGCAACAACCACAGATACAATCCCGGTGATAATCGCGCCGAGGATTTGCGGGTTGCTTAGCGCACCAGTCGTTTTGGGCGCAGGATTTTGCTCAGACATGATGAAATATCCTCTAGGCTCATGTTCAGATTGTGTGAAAATCATATCGTTACAGGGCGCAGCACGCTGTCGCCCCTAGAGAAAAACACTTGTTTTGAACATGAACCATTCTCTAAATAAGAATGGGGGTATCCGCCCTATTTTAACCTTATTTACAGGTAAAATAATTTGCAAATTGTAATGCGTCTTTTCACTTTAACCGCGTTCAAACAAGTTGTTGAGTCTATTTTCGGTTTGATTGTGCATGTGTTACAATCGCGACTGTTGTCCTATTTAATCTTTTCCCTCAGATGGGTAAATCATCCGGTGCGGCGCAATTGCAGCACGCCTATCGGGATGGTATACTGTGCGTAGTTTGTGAATATCGACGCAAGTTGGGCGGGTTTTCGCTCAGAATTGTGGGAGTTGCCCCATGAACGTGCTTAACGAATGGGCATTTATCGGCGTATTTTTCCTTATCGCGCCGCTGCTGCCAGCCCTCCCAATTATCTTGGGCGGGGTCTTTGCGCCACACAAGCCGAACGCCATCAAAACCGCGACTTATGAGTGCGGTGTTGAGACGGTTGGCGATACGTGGGTGCAGTTCAAAGTTCAATACTATATCTATGGCCTGATTTTCCTCGTGTTCGATGTTGAGATGGTTTTCCTGTTCCCGTGGGCGCTGGCCTATAAGCAGTTGGACTTCTTCGCGTTTGGCGCGGGTCTGCTGTTCATTTTCTTGCTCACCGACGCGCTGTTTTATGCGTGGGGCAAGAACGCGCTGGCGTGGGAATAAGGGCAGGGGATAAGGGATAAGACTTATGGACTGCATTAATCAACTGGCGCAGTGCCTCAACCAAGGCGGAATGGACGCGGGTTTAGCCCAGTTCATTTCGATTTTCCTCGGTGTGGTGCTGGTCGCTACCTTCCCGCTGTTGGTCACAATTTTGCTGATTTGGGTCGAGCGCAAGTTCGCGGCTCGCATCCAAGACCGAATTGGCCCCAACCGCGTCGGCCCGTTCGGCCTGCTGCAACCTATCGCAGATGTGGTCAAGCTGTTGGGCAAAGAGAATATCACCCCCACCGGCGCAGACAAGCCGATTTACAACCTCGCGCCGCCATTCATGGTGGCCGCCGTGTTGTTGGTCTGGGCGGTCATGCCACTGACGCCATATCACTTCGGCGTCGACCTCGAAATCGGGGCGCTATACGTCATCACCGTGGCCTCGATTGGCACGCTGGCGGTCATGATGGCGGGTTGGGCGAGCAACAACAAGTACGCCCTACTCGGCGCGTTCCGCGTGGTCGCGCAACTCATCAGCTATGAAGTCCCGCTGGCGATGGCCGTCCTCATCCCCGTGATGCTGGCCGGTTCGATGTCGTTACAAGGCATCGTCAAGGCGCAATACGGCATGTGGTTCGTGTTCGCCGCGCCGATTTCGGCGATATTGTTCTTCATCAGTTCACAGGCTGAGACGGGGCGTGCGCCGTTCGACCTGTTGGAAGCCGAATCGGAATTGGTGGCTGGCTTCAACATTGAGTACAGCGGCATGAAATTCGCCATGTTCTTCGCGGGTGAGTTCATGCACGTCTTCACCAATGGCGTGCTGATGGCTGTCTTTTTCACGGGCGGCTGGATTGGGCCATTCGTGGAGCAATTGCCGTGGCTGGGCTTGATTTATCTGCTGGGCAAGGCCTCGATCTGGTACACGATTTCGCTGTGGGTGCGTAATTCTGTCCCGCGTTTGCGTATCGACCAGATGATGGACTTCAATTGGAAGTTCCTCGTCCCGATGTCGATTTTGAACGTGTTGGTGATCGCCTTCCTGTTACAAGTCATCAAGCAGGTCGGTTTGACACCGATTGACCCCGGCAATTTCATCCAAAATCTGCCGCAAACTGTGGTACTGCTTTTGGGGAACGTGTTTGTCGGCTACGTGATGTTGTCGTGGGTGCGCTCGAAAGGCCGCCAAGCCCGCGCCGCAGACGAGGCCAAGAAAATGACTGCCGCAACGGTACACGCGGTAGGCGACTAGGAAAAGCGATGGGCGCACGGTTCGCTGGGCAAGATGCGGCGAACCGTGCATTTTTGCGAGGAGACGGGTGGGTTATGGTTGTTGGCGGGTTAACTCCACAAGCCATCGCGTTCGGGTTCTTCACGATCCTGACGCTGGGCGGCGCGTGCGGCGTCGTCCTCAACAAGAACTTGGTACGCGGGGCGGTCTGGCTGATTGTCAGCCTGTTCGGTATCGCGGGCATGTTCGTGTTGTTAAGCGCGCCATTTTTGGCCGCCGTGCAGGTCATGGTGTACATCGGCGCGATTGGTATTCTATTCACGTTCGCGGTGATGCTCACGCGCAGCATGACCAACCTACGCCAGCGCTTCACGGCGCAATGGTGGTCGGCGTTGATTGTAGTCGGCATGTTGTTCGTATTCCTGATGGTCAGCGTTATCGTCCCTGTATGGGGCGGCGTCGCGCCAGAACTGGCCGGTGAAGTGGTTGCGACCACCACCGACCTCGGCGCTGCGTTGGTTGATGGCAACCAGTTTGTGCTGCCGTTCGAGGTGGCCTCTCTGCTGCTGACAGCGGCCATGATTGGGGCAATCGTCATCGCCCGTCAGCACGAGGAGGAGTAAGCACATGGTTCCGCTTTGGATGTATTTGGCGGTGGCCGCCGCGCTGTTCTGCTTGGGGACATATACCGTCCTCAGCCGGAAGAACGCTGTAGCCGTGCTGATGGGTGTCGAACTGATGCTCAATGCCGTCAACCTGAATTTGGTGGCGTTCTGGCGCTTCCAGTCACCGCTGAATATGGCTGGTCAAGCATTTACGGCATTTGTGTTGGTCGTCGCGGCTGCTGAAGCAGCGGTGGGCTTGGCAATCATCATCTCGATGTATCGCAGCCGCCGTTCCGTCACAGTTGATGACGTGGATATGCTGCGCTGGTAAATAGAGGGCGCTGATGATTGATTTGACGAACATCAATATTCTCCCGTGGTTGGTTCCGGTTGGGCCGTTGCTGGCATTTGCTATCATCATCCTAATCACCAATCGCTCTAAGATGGTTCCCGCTACCGACAAGCACGAATATGGCGGCCATCACCCCGACTACGACGGCATGACCGTCCCCGTCGTCACCCCTCTCAGCCGCGTCCTGAGCATCACCGTCGGTTTGTCCGGCATCATCGCATCATTGGCGATTGCGTGGACGATTGCGGGCGCGGCCACCAATTTTAACGGCGTGTTCGGTCAAGAGGTTTTTGCCCACAGCGTCGAATGGCTCGCCACCGGCACAACCGCCCTCCGTATGGGCGTGATGATTGACCCCCTCAACACCCTGATGCTGATTATGGTTCCGCTGGCGGTGTTGTGCATCTTCATCTATAGCATCGGCTACATGGCACATGACCCGCGCCAGTCGCGCTTCTTCTCGCTGATTTCGCTGTTCGCCAGCGCCATGCTCACGCTGGTGGTGGCCGATAACCTGCTGCTGATGTTCGTCGGCTGGGAAATCATGGGTCTGTGTTCATATATGCTGATTGGCTTCTGGTTTGAGAAGGACAGCGCATATAAGGCAGCGGTCAAAGCGTTCACCACCACCCGCGTGGCGGACGTGATTATGTTCTTGGGCATCGTCTACCTGTACTCGCTGACCGGCACGCTGAATTTCCGCGACATCCTGTATAACCCGGAAGTCTTGGAAAAACTTGGCAGCACGCCCGCGTTGTTATTCACCGGCATGACGGCCTCCAGTTTGATTGGCGTGTTCCTGATTATCGGAACAGTCGGCAAGTCGGCGCAATTCCCGCTGCACGTCTGGTTGCCGGACGCGATGGAAGGTCCGACTCCGGTTAGCGCGATGATTCACGCCGCCGCAATGGTCAGCGCCGGTGTCTATGCGGTCATCCGCATGTACCCGTTGTTTGAAGTTGGCGCACACCCGCACGAAGGCTTGATGAATACCCCGCTGATGGTCTTGACCATTATCGGCGGCTTCACGGCGCTATTCGCGGCCACCATCGCTGTCGCTCAAAACGACGTGAAAAAGGTCTTGGCCTACTCGACCATCTCACAACTCGGCTTCATGATTGCGGCGTTGGGCGTGGGCGCGTATGTCGCAGCCGCCTTCCACCTGATTACGCACGCCTTCTTCAAGGCGCTGTTGTTCATGGCATCGGGGTCGGTCATCCATGCGATGGAACACGGCGAACATCATGTTCACGATCACGGTCATGATGATGATGACGAGGACGAAGACCACGCACACGGCGCAATCGCCCACGCCATCGAAGCCCATTCGCATGACTCGCACGCTCATGATGCTCACGACTCACACGGGCATGATGCTCACGGCGCACACGTTGACCACGGTCACGAGGACGCGCACACCGGCCACAAGTTCGACCCGCAAGACATGATGAACATGGGCGGCCTGAGCAAGCGCATCCCGGTCACATTCATCACGTTTGTGATTGGCGGCTTGTCGCTGGCTGGTTTTCCGCTGATTACCGCCGGATTCTGGTCGAAAGACGAAATCCTCGCAGAGGCATGGACTGGCGCGGCCAAAGGTTTCGGCCCGCACGCTTTCGTGTTCTTCATGCTGGCAGCGGCGGCCTTCTTGACCGCCTTCTATACCGCCCGCCAACTGTGCCTGACCTTCTTGGGCGAAGCCCGTACAGAAGAAGCCAAGCACGCCGGTCTGGGCGGCCCAAGCAACGTCATCAGCATCACGATGCAACTCCCATTGATTATCCTCGCGTTCTTCGCGGTGGTCGCTGGGTTCGTCGGCGTCCCTAGTGACTTCCCTGTCTTAGGCGGTATCTTCTCGCCAAGTCACCCGTGGTTTAGCCACTTCGTCGAGAATGCGCTGGTCGAACCCGGCCCACACCCCGTCTTTAACTGGATTCCGCTGTTGACCTCGTTTGCAGTGGCCGGTGGTGGTCTGTTCTTGGGATGGTGGATGTATGGGCGCAAGCCGCTCAAGGCGGGCGAACCCGACCCGCTGGTGAACATCCTCGGCCCAATGCACAACGTGTTGAAGAACAAATATTACTTCGATGAGTTGTACGCCATCATCTTCATCAAGCCCGCGCAGGCCATCTCGAAAGCCACTGGCGATTTTATCGACAAAGGCATCATTGACGGCATCCTCCACGCGATTGCGACAGCCTTCCGCTTCACTGGCGACCTGATTAAAACCTTCAACCTGTGGCTGATTGACGGCTTCGGGGACTCGATTGGTCAGGGTATCGGCTGGGTCGGCTCACGGCTGCGTTTTGTCCAAACGGGCCGCGTGCAGAATTACCTCCTGATGGTGGTATTCTTCGCGCTGGTACTGGGCTTGATTTTTATCGCGTCGGCGGGGACAGCCGCTAACTAATGAGGGGATGGATATGCCTGCTTTGGATGTGTTTGGGATAAACCCCCTCACCGTGCTGATTTTTGCCCCGGCTTTGGGCGGTCTGCTGGTGTTGGGTCTGCCCAACAGTAAGGTATTGGCGCGGTGGGTGTCGCTCATCATCGCGATTGGGGTCGGCTTGTTGGCCGCCGCTGTATTCTTCAATTATGACCGCACAGTTGCCGGTTTCCAGTTCACGACCAATGAGCCGTGGTTTCCGCCCATCAAAGCGTTCTGGACGTTGGGTATCGACGGAATAAGCGCCGCGATGGTGCTGTTGACCGGTATCCTCGTGCCGATTGCGGTCTTGATTAGCTGGGAAGTGGAAGACCGTTACCGCGCCCACCTCGCGCTCATCCTGTTTTTCGAGATGGGTCTGATGGGTGTGTTCGTGGCGCAAGACATGATGATTTTCTTCTTGTTCTACGAACTCAGCCTCGTCCCGATTTACTTCCTGATTAAGGAATGGGGCGGCAAGAATCGCCAGTACGCCAGCACAAAGTTCTTCATCTACTCTGTCGGCGGGACGTTGGGGATGCTTCTGGCGACCCAACTGATTGGTCTGACAGCTGGGGCGGCTGGGCTTGAGCAAGCGTTCAACATCGAGGCGCTGACCCAATTCTGGCCGAACTTCTCGCCAGAGGGCGGGCTGTTTCTCGGCACGAGCATTGAGACGGTCAAGACGCTGGCCTTCGTCGGCTTCTTCGTGGCCTTCTGCATCAAAGTCCCGGTTTGGCCGTTCCACACTTGGCTGCCGGATGCCCACTCGGAAGCGCCGACGGCGGGGTCTATGCTGCTGGCGGGCGTCATGCTCAAGCTGGGCGCGTATGGCTTCATCCGCTTGGTGATTCCGCTGTTCCCAGACATCTGGGTCAGTGAGGTCAGCTTCTTTGGCGCGTTCAGCGTCGATTGGGCGACGATTTTCGCAGTCCTCGCGGTGATGGGCGTGGTATTGGGCGCGTTCGCCGCGTTCGGTCAAAACGACATCAAGCGCTTGGTGGCGTATAGCTCGGTCAATCACATGGGCTTCGTCGCGCTGGGGATTGCGGTCTACGCCTCAATTTATGGCAAGATGGTGGTCAGTGGTGAGAGCGACCCCGCCTCGATGCAAAATGCCATCCTCGCCGGAAACGGCGCGGTCATGCAGATGTTCAATCACGGCCTGAGCAGTGCCGGTATGTTCTTGCTGGCGGGCGCGATTTATCACAAGACCCACACCCGCGACCTACGCGAGTACGGCGGCCTGTGGGTGAAAGCCCCGGTCTACGGCGCGGTGTTCATTTTCACCAGTATGGCGAGCCTCGGCTTGCCCGGTCTTAACGGCTTCGTCAGTGAGTTTATGGTGGTGCGCGGCAGTTGGCCGGTCTATACCGTGCTGACAGCCATCTCCATGATTGGTCTGCTGTTCACTGGCAGCTACATCCTGAAGGGCATCCGTGCCGTCCTGCAAGGGCCTTTCAATCTGCGCTGGCGCGATTATCATCTCGAAATCGAACCGCGTGAGTTGGTTGCTATGGCTCCATTGATGGTGTTGATGCTGGTCACGGGAATCCTCCCGAACTGGATTTTGCCGGTCATCAACGACTCCATAACCCGCATTCTTAGCGGGTTGTCGTAAAGGTTGGGTGTGAACCATGCTTGAAGGGTTCTCGTTTCCGGTTCTTAGCGCGATTATCTTCGTCCCGATTATCGCGGGCGTGGTGCTGTTGTTCGTTGACGGCAAGCAACGCGATTTGGTGCGCGGTATCGCAATCACCGCCGCCGTAACAGTGTTGGCGCTGTCGGCGCTGGTGTTCTTCGTCTATAACGCGCAAGTCGCAGAGTTGATGTCTCACCAAGACACAGCGCTGTTGACGGGCGGCGAATCAGTTGGCACAAAAATGTTCGTAGACGGCCTCGCCTTCGTCGAACAAATCACATGGCTGCAATCGTTGGGCATCAGCTACCACCTCGGCGTGGACGGCTTGAATGCGCCGATGGTGCTACTCACGGGCATGGTCACGGTGGCCGGTGTGCTGATTAGCTGGCGCATCCAAGACCGCATCCGCGAGTTTATGGCGTTCTTCATGCTGCTGGTGGCCGGCGTGTATGGGGTGTTCCTCTCCATCGACATGTTCCTGCTGTTCTTCTTCTATGAACTCGCCATCTTCCCGATGTACCTGCTCATCGCGGGATGGGGTTGGATAAAGCTGCGCGAATACGCGGCCATGAAGCTGACCATCTACATTTTGGTCGGCTCAGTGGTCGCTATGATTGGCATTATCGCCATGGTGTTCGTCGCAAATGACTACTATCAAAATGACGGCGCGGAGGTGTTCCAGTCGGCAATCGACAACGACATCTTGGCTGAGGGGACGCCAACCTTCAACTTCAACATGATTTCGCTGACATTGGCTGGGGAAAACGGCGCGTTCGATGTCCCCGGTTATGCCGGGTTCGATATGCTGACCTTCGCCAAGTTGTGGTTCCCATTCATATTCTTGGGCTTCGGCATCTTGGCGGGTCTGTTCCCGTTCCATAACTGGTCGCCAGATGGTCACGTCGCCGCGCCAACCGCCGTCTCGATGATTCACGCGGGCGTGCTGATGAAACTCGGCGCGTTCGCCGCACTACGAGCCGGTGTCCAACTCATGCCAGAAGGGGCGCAGACGCATCTGCCGTGGATTGTGCTGCTCACCCTGATTAACGTGGTCTACGGCGCATTCATCGCCTTTCGCCAGCGCGACTTCAAGTATGTCATCGGCTTCTCGTCGGTGTCACACATGGGGTTGGTCAGCATGGGGTTTGCGACCATGAACGTGGTCGGGATGACCGGCGCGGGCTTGCAGATGTTCAGCCACGGCGCGATGACCGCGCTATTCTTCGGTTGCGTCGGCATGGTCTATGAACGCGCCCATACCCGTGACATCCCCAGTTTGGGCGGCATGATAAAACAGATGCCGTGGGTCGGGTTCGCCTTCATCATCGGCGGTCTGACCAGTATGGGTATGCCGGGGTTCAGCGGCTTTGTGGCGGAATATCCCATCTTCATGGGGTTGTTCAACGCTACCGGCGTCACCTTGACGATTGGGACGTGGCAGTTGAGCAATTACTACCCGATCATCGCCGTTTTCTCTGCACTAGGAATCGTCATCACAGCGGCCTACGTGCTGCGGGTGACGGGTCAGGTGTTCTTTGGCGATTTCGACGCAAAGAAGTATCCAGAAGTCCATGACATTACTGTGACGGATCGGATGATTTTGCTGCTGCTGGGAATCCCGCTGGTCGTCATCGGCCTAAACCCAGCTGTGATTGCCCCTATGGTCGAAGCGGGCGTTCGCCCGGTGGTCGCCTTGCTCGGAGGGAGCTTCTAACCCATGCCGACATTTGATTTTCTCTCAAACCTCCCTGCGGTTGCGCCTGAAGTCGGCTTGACCATCCTCGCGCTACTCATCCTCTTGATTGACCTGCGCGTGAAAGGTGAACAACGCCGTCTGATTGGCGTTGTGGCCGGTCTTGGCCTATTGGCTATCGCGATTACCCCGTTCATCTGGCCGCCCACCAACCCCGACGCGCTCTATTGGGGCGGGATGGTGCGTTATGACATCCTGACGCAAATCTTCAAGGTCACGGTCTTGATAGCGGGCGGGCTAACCTGCCTCATCGCGGTTAATACTACCGAGTTTGGCCGTAAGGGTGAGTTCTACCTCATCATCGTGGTCAGTACGATGGGCGCAACCCTGATGAGTGGCGCTGCCGACCTGATTATGGTTTTCGTCGCGCTCGAAACGTTGTCTATCCCGCTGTATATCCTCGCGTCGTTCAGCCGCAAGGACAAGCGCAGTAGCGAATCCGGCGTTAAGTATTTCCTATTCGGTTCGTTCGCCTCAGCCATCATGCTGTACGGCTTCAGCCTATTGTATGGTCTGACCGGCGTGACCAATCTGTACGCGATTGCGGCCTATATGGGCGGCGAGTCGTTCGCTGCCAATGCCGCGCCGGTCTTGGTCACTATGGTGCTGATTGTGGTCGGCTTCGGCTTCAAAATCAGCGCCGCGCCGTTCCACTTCTGGACGCCGGATGTGTATGAAGGCGCACCGACCCCGGTCACGGCTTTTATCAGCGTCGCCAGCAAAGCGGCTAGTTTCGCCTTGCTGATGCGCTTCTTCACCGCTGTCTTCCCGGCCAACCTGACCATCGGCACGGTTGAACTCCAAAGTTTCTGGGTCAACCTGATGGCGGCTGGCGCGGTCTTGAGCATGACCGTCGGCAACGTGGTCGCCCTCAGCCAAAAGAACATCAAGCGTCTATTGGCTTACTCGTCCATCGCTCAAGCCGGATACGCCTTGATTGGCGTGGCCGCGCTGCAAGCGGGGACGGCGCAGAGCGTGGCCTCCGTCGCGTTCTATATGTTCATGTACGTCTTTACCAACCTACTCGCGTTCGGTGTGATTGTGCTGTTCAGCGAATTGGTCGGCGGGGATGACATCAAGGATTTCGCTGGCCTCAGCCGTCGTAACCCGATGATGGCGCTGGCGATGACGATTGGTTTCCTGTCGCTGGCCGGTATCCCGCCCGCCGCCGGATTCTTCGGCAAGTTCTTCCTGTTCAATGCAGCCGTTGAAGCCAACCTGACATGGCTGGCGATGGTCGGCGTCTTAAACGCCATCGTCGCGCTGTATTACTACCTCGTGGTCATCAAGGTCATGTATGTAGACCGTGGCGAAAATGATGAGAATCCCATCGCTATCCCCGCTGTCGCCGGATGGGTGCTGGGGATTACCTCCATCGCCGTCTTGCTGTTGGGGACGATTGGCGCACAAGCGATTTATGACTGGGCGCTCACCAGCGCATCAAGCCTGTTATAAGTTGAAAGTCAGCAGTGGGAAATTTGAAGTAGGGGGCGCAGCGTGCTGCGCCCTTATCCACTGATGAACTTGTAGGGGTATGGCGTGCCAAGCCCTTATCATCACAAATCAGGGGTAGGGTTATGCACCCTAAAAAACACGCAAAAACGCTATAAAAGACGTTGGCTCATGGGTAAATTTCGCGCAAAACGGACAAGGCAGGCCTTGTTGCTAGGAAATTTCGCTATTTATAGACAAAAGCCAAAACGATAACATTGCTAACTTCTAACGGTAAACTTCAAACTCTTATGGCATTAAAAGGTCGATTGTGATAGAATGCACAGCGTTTATATGACCTGTAGAGGTCAGAAGCAATGAAAGATAACCGCGCTTCGGCACGGGCGCAAGTTTTAACGCCGGGGGTGCTGCTTGCAGCGACTCAGGCGGGCTGTGCGGCGGTGGTTGTTGTCTTTACGGCGCTTTTTGTGGGTCTTTGGCTAGACTCGGTGGTCGGTCAGCGTGGTCTGTGTACGTTGGGTGTACTCGTCGCAAGCATTCCACTCAGCCTATGGCTGATGTTGAAGATTGCGTTGCGGGTGATTAAACGGACACAAGTCAACCTACCCATCCCAGAGCCGCCGGATCCGCTTGTGGAGGAGGACTGAGCAGTTGTGAAAGCTTATAATGTCATGAGTAGAAAGGAGGAACGATGAACGCACGGGTACGCGGCTTAGGAATTTTCGTAGGAATTGTCCTGTTCGCAGCATTCTTCTGCGCCTACGTTCCATTCTCATTGATGCCAACCAATACCGTTGGCATGGCGCTCCCGGTCATCACAGTGCCGGGTGAAGTCGTCGTGAAAGGCGGGCTGCCGGGTGGGGTCGATTTGACCAACACCTTGATTGGTACGTTCTTGGCCGACGTTTTGGTCATCATCTTTGCGCTATTGGCGTGGCGCGCCTCAAAGGGTTGGACCAAGGAAGTCCCGAATCGTTTCCAAGCATTCGTAGAAATGTTCATCGAGGCGATCTACAACTTCCTCAAGAACCTCGGTGGTGATCGCCTGCGGAACACGCCGTTGCTCTGGCCGTTGGTCGGCTCAATCTTCTTATTCTTGCTGGCCGCCAACATGCTCAAGCTGTTCCCCGGTGTCGAAACCGTCGGCTTGATGCACTGCTCGCACGTCGGCATCAACGGCTACCCCATCAAGCAAGGAATTACCGATAGCTCGTTCCAACTGTATGTGGATGCCCCACTAGACGGCGGCACAGAACAGACGTTGGAAACCGAACATGCCTGTGAAGCGTTCTTCCACGCTTACCGCCTCGGCCATGTTGAGCGTTTGACCGTCGCTGAAGACGAATCGGTTGAGAGCGTCAAAGGTCATCTTGAAGAAGAGTTGACAACCTTAAAAGCCTCGCTCGCCGACGCCCCTGTTGAAGAACAAGCGTTGATCGAGGAAGAAATCCACTTCGTCGAGTTGCAAATCGCCTCTGCCGACCAAGCGATTGCGCTGGAGCCGGTGTTGGCTGAACAAAAAGCAAAGCTTGAAGCCGCCAAAGCCCCGGTTGCGGCTGAGGAAGCTCACAGTGAAGGAGCGGCTACGACGGAAGAAACCGCCGTAACCGAAGGCGAAACCCCTGCTGAGGGTGAGGCTCACAGTGAAGAAGCCGTGGTCATTGAAACCGCCCCGGTTGTGGATGTCGCTGGCCTTGAAGCACAGGTTGACGCGACTCAAACCGCGTATAACCTCGCGCTGTCCGGCGTGCAGTATCCGGGTGCGACACTGGCGTTGAGCAAAGAACAGCTTGATGGCGGCGCGTTCCCATACATCTTCCACATCACCCCGTTCGTCCGTGGTGCGGCCAGTGACTTGAGCCTGACGGTAGCCTTCGCATTGATGGCCGTCGTCGTGGTACAGGTTTACGGCATCTACGCGCTTGGGCCGGCCTACTTTGAGAAGTTCATCAACATCTCGGCGCTGGGCAATCTCGGCAAGCGTCCGTTGGGTGCGGTAGACTTCCTCGTCGGCTTGTTCGAGATCATCTCCGAACTCGGTAAGATCGTCTCACTGGCCTTCCGACTTTTTGGTAACATCTTCGCTGGCGGCGTCGCGCTCATCGCGATTTCGTTCTTGGTGGCGTTGTTCATCCCCGGCGTCATCATGCTACTGGAAATCGTCATTGGCGCTGTCCAAGCGCTGGTGTTCGCAGTGCTGACGCTGGTCTTTGTGGTACAGGCGATGGAGCATCATGGTAGCGGTGACGACGATCACGGCCACGATGGCGCTCATGAAGCCCAGCACTAAATCATCCCAATTTTCTATCGGCAGTTGCAAAACAAACAACAAACAACGCAGGGTAAAGGAGCAAACACCCCATGGATGGTCTTGAAATCGGTTTGAAGGCAATTGGTGCAGGTTTGGCAATGCTTGGCGCAATCGGGCCGGGTCTGGGCATCGGTTTCCTCGTGAACGGCGCTTTGCAGGCGATTGGTCGTAACCCGGATGCTGGCGGTCAGATTCAGACGAACATGATTCTTGGTATCGTGTTCACCGAAGCGGTTGCGATTTACTGCTTGGTCGTCGCCCTCATCGTCCTGTTCGTGCTGTAATCTACAGCATCGAAGGAGTGTCCGATATGCGACTGAACAAAAAATTAATGCTGCTGACGCTGGCAGTCACCGCCTTGATTGCGGTCAATCCCGCGTTCGCAGCGGAAGAGGTGGCTGCTGGCCCGTTGGATGCTCTAGGCATCAATGGCGGCTTCCTCATCTCCCAACTCGTCAATTTCGTCTTCGTCTTCGGGTTGCTCACGGTTTTGCTGTGGCGTCCGATGACCAATGCAATGGACGCCCGCAGCGCCAAGATTAAGAAGGGCGTGGAAGACGCCGCAGCCGCAGCCAACGCCCGCCGTAACGCGGAAGTGGAAGCGGAAAAGATTTTGGCTCAGGCTCAACGTGAAGCCCAGCAGAACATCGCTGCTTCACAGAGTCGTGGTGAAGAAGTCGGCAAGAGCGTTGAAGCCGAAGCCCGCAAGCAGGCCGAGAAGATCATCGCTGATGCGAAGGTCGCCTCGACCACCGCTCGCGACGCCGAACTCGCCGGTCTGCGTGGTCAGGTCACATCGATTGCGGTTGCAATCGCCCAGCGCCTGATTGGTGAAACCCTCGACGCCAAACGTCAACAGACGTTGGTCAGCGACTTCCTCAGCGCTGTCCCGGCCAACGCCAAGAACCTGACCGGTTCGGTTGAAGTCACCAGCGCGATGCCGCTGGAGGCCACCGAGCAGGATAAGGTCAAGAAGGCCTTGGGCGCGTCGGATGTCAGCTACAAAGTTGACCCGTCCATCCTCGGTGGCTTGGTCGTTCGCGCTGGTGATCGCGTGATTGACGGCAGCGTTCGCAACAATCTGAACGCCCTGTCGGGTCGCCTGAACTAAACATCTGTTAGGCTGCTTTCACAACGCAGGCTCATAAAACGCGCCGGAGGGGAAACCTATCCGGCGCGTTTTTTTGTTACGTCAATGAAATTTCGTTGATCTTGGATAACACCTTCGCCAATTTTGATCATCATGGACAACGCGGGCGTTGTCCCCACGATATTTCTCCCATAATGTGTGACATCGTAGGGACGCGGCCTGCTGCGTCCGAGGATTTGGCGAAGGTATTGATAACTGCACAATGACAAAATCACGGGGCATACTCCCGCGTCTTATTGCCCCGGCGCACCCGCCACAGTAATGACGACACTGCCGTGTTTGAGACCCGCCTCAAAATAACGGTGCGCTTCAGCAGTCTGCGCCAGCGGGTAGCGTCTATCTATGATTGATTTTATCTTTCCCGCCTCGATCAGTTCTTTGATGAAGATCAAATCTGCTGGCTTTTCCATAGACAGCGCGCAGATAACTTTCTTGCTACCCACCCTAGAAGTCCACAGCATCTGAAAAAGCTGTTTCATCTTAAAGCTGGCTAAAAGATAGCGCCCGTTTTGCTTGAGTGAGCTTTTACAGCGTGAAAACGAACTCCTGCCCAATATGTCGAAGATAACATCATAGGTTTCACCATTTTGGGTGAAATCTTCTTTGGTGTAATCAATGACCTTATCCGCCCCTAGCGTTTTCACGAATTCTACTCTTGGGGTGCTACATACCCCGGTAACTTCTGCACCAAAGTGTTTGGCAAGCTGTAGCGCTGCTGAACCTATCCCCCCAGAAGCGCCGTTAATCAGAACTTTTTGCCCGCTCTGAATGTCTACGCTTCTAAGCAGATTCAACGCGGTTAATGCCCCATAAGGAACAGTGGAAGCTTCTTCATAGGTCATATTGACGGGTTTTATCGCCACCAATCCGTTTTCAGACACACATAGATACTCAGCATTAGCGCCTAGATTGGAACCGCGATAGCCAAACACCGGATCCCCGACTTTAAACAGTGTCACATCTTTGCCTACGGCTTCAATGTCCCCCGCAAACTCAGACCCCAATATGTGCTTCTTCGGTGTTCTGAAACCAAACTCTGTTCGAGCGAGGAACAAGAAGATCGAGGGCATGTTAAACTCTTTGGCGGAAATGTGACTAAAATCCCGCGCGACGATGTCCCCGTAATTTATCGGGGTCGCATAGATTTTTAGTAACTACTCAGCCATCATTTCTTCCCTCAATTTTATGCTCTAGAGCGTCAAATTGACTGAGGCGCGGGGAAATTCCTCCCTCAGATGATTGGGCTGAGTACAGGTCGAAATCTTATT
>DAOTTP010000215.1:0-8265 GCA_034437835.1 Anaerolineae bacterium
AGGTCATTACCGCGCAGGGTTTGCCAAAAACTTTCGAAGCGTTCTGCGCCGGTATTGAATTGGTAGGGGTTGTCAAACGTATCGCCCAGATAGCCGATGTCGCGGTGGCCGAGGTCAATCAGGTATTGGGTGGCGATACGTGCGCCCTCGCGGTTGTCCGCGCCGATACACGTCCAACTTCGCTCTCGAAAGTGGTTAATCCCGACAAACGGGATGCCGCTGTCGATCAACATCTTATGTTGCGCCTCGGTCAAATCGAGGTCAACGATAATCAAACCCTCAATCAGACGATTTTTGGTGATGTGTTCCAGTCGTTCGGCGTAATGGTCGAGCGAACTCACCGTATAGAGCAGGAGTTCATATTGGGTTTCATCATACTCGCTCAGCGCCAATTGTACCCCGCGCAGCCGGTGGGCGAACGAGCGATAGCTGAGAAATAATTGTGTGATGACCCCGATGTTGTGGAGGCGGGTTTTGCGCGTCAATTGGCGGGCGACGGCATTGGGGCGGAAGCAGAGTTCTTCAATAGCTTTCATCACAAGGGCGCGAGTGGCGGGGGTGACATTGGGGCTGTGGTTTAGCACCCGTGAGACGGTGGCGACGCCGACTTGGGCGCGCTTGGCGACATCCCGGATGGTGGGGGGAGAGGCAGTCATGGCTGATTTCTTCTGTGAAAGGATACGGCAATAATCCAAAAATCACTGTATAACGGATATGAAACCGTTTCCAGAAGATTAACAAGCCTTGCTGTTTTTGTCAATAAATTTAGCGACCATTTTACCCAATACGGCCTATAAGTCCAAGTTATGGCTCGCCCGTGACTCGTGACAGGATAAATCGGTATAATTACCCTCACCTCTATAACTATGGGAGTACGTAAAAATGGTTAGCCAGATTTTGAACTTTATCGACGGAGATTGGGCGGGCGTTACGCCCACACAGCAGAATGTTATCAATCCGGCCAGCGCTGCGGTGATTGCCGAAGTGATGTTGACCCCCAAGGAATTGGTGGCGCAAGCTGTCGAGATCGGCCATAAGGCGTTTTTGGAATGGCGGCGCGTGCCAGTGGGTGAGCGCATCCAGCCGTTGTTCAAGTTCAAGCAATTGATGGAAGACAACCTCGACGACCTCGCCCGCACCATCACCAACGAGTGCGGCAAGACGTATACCGAGAGCGTCGCCGAAATCAAGCGCTCGATTGAGAACGTTGAAGTCGCGTGTGGGATGCCTACCATGATGCAAGGTCTTAACAATGAGGACATCGCATCGGGCATTGATGAGCATATGTTCCGTCAGCCGTTGGGCGTGGTGGCTGCTATCACCGCCTTCAACTTCCCCGGCATGATTCCGCTGTGGTTCTTGCCGTATGCGGTGGCGACGGGCAACTGCTTCTTGCTCAAGCCGTCTGAGCGCGTCCCGATGACCAGTTCCAAGTTATTCGCGTTGCTCAAGCAGGCCGGTTTTCCGGCGGGCGTGGTGCAGTTGGTCAACGGTGGCAAGGATACCGTGGACGCCATCCTCGATCATCCGCTGGTACGCGCTGTGTCGTTTGTCGGTTCGACTCAGGTCGCCAAATATATCTATACCCGCGCTACCGCCAATGGCAAACGCGCTCAATGTCAGGGTGGGGCGAAAAATCCGGTTGTGATTATGCCGGATGCTGATATGGATATGACGACGCGCATCATGGCGGATAGCGCGTTTGGGTGTGCGGGTCAGCGCTGTTTGGCCGCCTCGGTAGCGATTACGGTAGGCGAGTCGCGCAGCGTGTTCACCGAGCAAATCGCCGATGCAGCCGCCAGTCGCAAGGTTGGTTATGGTCTGGATTCCGGCGTTCAGATGGGGCCGGTCATCAGCGCGGATAGCAAGAACCGGATTCAACGCCTGATTGGTGAGGGTGAGCAACAAGGCGCGACGGTCTTGGTTGATGGTCGTCAAAAGACCGTCAGCGGCTACGATGAAGGCTATTGGGTACACCCGACCATCTTGGACGGCGTAGACCCCAACAGCGACATCGCCAAGACAGAGATTTTCGGCCCCGTCCTCAGTTTGATGCACGCCCGCACGGTTGATGAGGCCATCGCCATCGTCAATAACCGCGCCTACGGCAACATGGCTTGTATCTTCACATCCAGCGGTGCGGCGGCGCGTAAGTTCCGCAATGAAGCGGATGCTGGCAACGTCGGCATCAATATCGGCGTGGCCGCGCCGATGGCCTATTACCCGTTCAGCGGCTGGAATGACAGCTTTTTTGGCGACTTGCACGGGCAGGGACACCATGCGGTAGAATTCTTCACCCAGACGAAGGTCGTGGTGGAGCGTTGGCCGAAAGAGTGGAGTCGCACGTTCTAAAACTAGAGTGATGAGTAGAGACACGGCACTGCTGTGTCCGCTAACTGGACTTTGATATAAGAATCAAGAAAAACGGCACAAGAGATAGCCTCTTGTGCCGTTTTTTTATCTAGTGATGAGTCCTGAGGTGGGGTAAACCATCCTCAGGACTCATCACTTTTTAACTCATGACTCTACTCTCAAGGCCCATAGACGCGGTAGGTAAAGCTGATGCTGCCGCCGTCCGCCGCATCGACCCGCAGCACGGCATACTTCCCGCCGTCTGTCTTGACGCCAACCGCCATCCCAGCCGTCACGCCGATAGCACTGGCGTTGACGGTGGACGCCACGATGTCATAGTGTGAACTATCGAAGGTCAACCCCTGTGAGGTCAGCGAGACGACGCACGCGCCGCAGGTGGCGGAAATCGAATTACTGTTATAGGTGATGTCGTTGCCACCGATGCCGTCGAGGTTGACTCCGCCGGTATTCAGGACGGTCAGCGAGCCTTGTACGGTCACGGGATGGTCAAGTTTATAGGTGACAGTATAAGTGTTGTTGCCTTCACCACTGCCTTCCGCGACCTGACCCAAGAAGTCTACCGTGATCGGCGCGTTATAGAAGCCGGTTGCGCCGCTGAGGGTCACGTTGAGGGTATAGACCGCAGATTGCCCCGGCGCTAACCCCGGCGATGGGATGTTCAGCGATGAGACCACCGGCCCCGGCTCGAAGCCACCTGCGATGGTGAATCCGCCGGATTGACCGCCACCGTTGTTCAAGACGGTGACGTTAACATTGGTCGCGGCGTTCCAATTCAGGACGTTGGGTGACACTGCCGTAATCATCAGGTCGGGCGTGGTCAGGGTTGGGATGGGGGCGGGCGTTCTGGTCGGCCCCGGAGTCGGCGTGGGCGGCGCGGTCACGAACGGTAGCGTCCGAACATCACCAGTGATTTCCAACAAGTTGCTGGCCGTCGAAATCCAGCCTTGAATCCCACGGAATTGAATGACCACCCATGAGAAGTCAAGATTCGCACCAATCAGGCGCACGGTTTCATTTTCGCGGAGTTGACCGAACGAATCGTAACTGGTGCTGGGGCCTGTGCGGACGTTCAACACTTGACTCAAGACTCTGGCGTATACGCCGTCTAGGGTCGGGGTCGGTATGGGCGTGTTGGTCCGTATGGGTGTGTTGGTCGGCTGAGGGGTCGGGGTAGCGCGGATGATGACCGTCCTGCCATCAATGCCGGTGTTGATGCGCTCTTCCGCGTCGAAACGCGCCAGCGCCTCTTGCCCTCCACTGAGCAGATGACGCACGACCACGGCCTCGTCAATCATTTCGCCGACGGGCAGTGCGCCGGGCGAGAGGATTCCCTGTGCGCCTTGCATGACGGACAGACTACGGAGATTCACTTCCAATTGACCGGGGATTTGTAGCGCCGTGCCAATCATAAACACACTGTCGTAAGCGGCGGCGGCGACTGCCGTGGGGGCTTTGCCGGTAGCGCGAACGAACGCGAAGGTGAACGCTGCGCTCGGCTCATCGGTGAGGGCGTATGACCATGAACTCGCCGAGATGATGCCATCCAGATAAGCCGGGGAGAGCAAGTCGCGGAACTGTGGATCCTCAGCATTGTTGAAGGAGATGATGCCCGGGTAACGGGCATTGCGAAGCCCAATCACGACTTCATTGGCGAGGGCGGGTGCGCCAAACAGCGCGATGGCCTGCGGGTTAGCGCGGATGAGCGCTTGTGTTAGCGCGTCCGACGGGGCTTCAATTATCGGGTCAAGCGCGGCTGCGCCCAACTCCTGTGAAGAGGTTGAGAACCCGACTAAGCCCTCAAGGTGCGCGGGATCATCATCAAGCAGGACGTTTTGAATATCGGTGATGGCGAGGTCTTGTACCATGACCGTCGCTAGAGCGCGGTCAATCGTCAGGCCTTGTGTGCGTGAGCGGAACAGCAGGTCGCTGTTGTCATCCAACAGCAGACCACTCCCCAACGCCGGGGTGAGGATGGGGCGGTTGAGCGCCAGTAGGCTGTTCAGGTAGGTCTGCGTCTCTAGGGTCGTTTCTGGCCCGATGATGGCGACTACGCTGGCCGTGCCGAGGTTAGCGATGGCGCGGATGTAACTGCCTTGCAAATCCGGGCTTTGCAGCACGGCCTGAAGGCGAAAAATCGTCCCGTCAGCCCCGCGCACGCCGCCGGTTTCGTTAATCTGGTCGATGGCTAATTGTGCGCCTTGTATCAGCGAGCCGCCGGGGACATCGAGGATGCCGATTCGGAAGGTGGGCTGTTGTGCTTGTGCCACCCCAAAAACCAATAAAAAGGTGAAAATAAGTGCGCCGATAGGGGCGAGAAATGTGCGCCGCAGCATGGGAATCTCCTTATGTTAAACAGGATAAGCTTAAATTTAGTATAAGCGAGGTTTCCTAGCGGCGTATCAGCCTATAGACGGATAACGATGTTGCCGTTTGGGGGATGGAGGGCTACAATAGGGGACTGTGAAATAATTACCCTCTATAAAGGCAATCCCATAATGTCAGAAGATGTACATTTAACGCCAGAGGGCGCAGAAACCCTCCGCTTGGAATTGGACGAATTGGTCAATGTGCGGCGGCCTGAACTCGCTGTACGGTTGCGCGAGGCGGTGGCGGACGGCGATTTGAAGGAAAACGCCAATTATCACGACGCCAAAGAACAGCAGTCGATGGTGGAAGGGCGTATCCAATATCTACAAGATATTTTGCGCCGCGCCAAAATCGTCATCAACGATGGCCCGTCAGATATCGTTCGGATTGGTTCGTTGGTCATCATCCAAGAGATTGGCGCCGATGATGAAGAAACTTATACGCTGGTTGGCGCGGCAGAGGCCAATCCCCGCGAGGGAAAACTGAGCGAGAGAAGCCCGATTGGGGCGGCGTTGATGGGGCGCAAGCGCGGCGACAAAATCAAGGTCAATGCGCCGGGTGGTGAAATCAGTTTCAAGGTCAAGAAAGTACAATAAATATCACGCTATGAATTAAAAAAGGTGCAAGGTTGGAGGGGATTTATCCCCCTTTCCTTGCACCTTTTGTTTTGAATCTTATCGGATTGGCTTAAAGTCTGCCGTGCCGCCGAACGGGTCATCTTCTTGCGTTGGGGCAGGGATGACACGCACAGGCGGGGGCGGCGGCGCAATCGGCTGTGCGGGCGGCATCGGCGGGGTATAAACCGCTTGCTCGCCCCCGAAGTCATTGCGCGGCATCGGCGGGGTATAGACCGGCGCGGGCGCGATGGGTTGGGTGACGGCTGCGATGGGCGCATAATTTACCGGCATAGGCACGGCGACAACCGGACGCGGCGGGGGCGCTGAGGTCGGGACGGAGACCGCGCCGCCGGAACGCAGTAACTTATGCCACGCCTCGATTTGGAGCGTCATGCCGTCAAAGGTCGAGTTGGGCGTGGTCGCAGACGGTTTGAGGTCAACCAGCTTGGCGTGAACCAACAGCCGTTCATTCTCGACCACCAAAAGCGCGCCTTGTTTGGCGATCATGATGTCAGCGGTTGGATTATCGACTTTCTCATCCAACTCTGACCGGATTTCTGGGGCGCTGAAGGCTTTTTCTGAGACGAAAATTTTGGTCATCTGCTTGGCAAAGTCTTCTTTGTCAAACAGCCAGACTTCGATAGCGGCCACGTCGTCGCCCAATTTCTTAGAGATGTTCGCGCCGCATTCGCCATAAAAGACGTTGTTCTCGTCTTCAATCGGGAAGGACTCGTCAAACCCGCGCCCTTTGGTATAAATCGCGAGGCGTTGGGTCAGCGGTGCGCCCAGCGGATTTGTGACAGGGCCAGCGGCGGCAGTCTGCTTCTTCATCTCTTCTTCGAGGGCGCGGCGGGATTTAATCGCATCGACCTCTAACTTTCGACGGGCGTCTTCCTCAGTTTTGGGGCGGAAGCGTTCGCGCACGGTATCGACAAAATTCGGGCGGATGAGCAGACGCCACACCGGTGAAATCACCACCGCGAGGATGTATGTCACGATAATCGCCAGAATGATGCCGATGATGTCGCTGACCACCGACCCCGGTTGTGGTGAAACCTTGCCAGTGATGGGCTGCCCGTTGGCGTCGAACAGCAACGGGCGTAGATTGTTCAGCGCCTGTTGAAGGCTCTCACCGCTGGCCGGAATCAGGCGGTCAACCGTGGCGGTGGGGTCTTCTACCAATTGCAGATAGCGCTGAATGTCGGAGTCGTTGTAGATATTGGCAGCTTTGGCAGCTGCGACCAGTTTCACCCATTCATCGCGGTAACTCTGGCTGAGTTGATGGGGTGCGCCGTCGTAATACTGCACCGGGCTGAGTACATACCCCCAAAATAGGCCGAATAGCATCGCCAAAATGATCGCAAATACCGTCACAACGGTAGGCATTTGCGGCTTGAGTACGATGACATAAAGCCCATTATAGGTATCAATTAACCATTGTTTGAAACCTTGCATCGGCGCGTCCCTTTCCGAACTGGCGCGGCGTCCCCACATTGAAACTACGCTCACCTGTAGCAACTTATTCCCGTAGAGTATACAGCCGAAACGCTTATGCGACAAACAGATATTTTTTTCTCGAAATAACCGCTAATTTTGCGCTCCTGACCGTGATGCGGCATACTCTTATGCTTGCAGAGTGGACAATGCGAGTCATCGGGGCGATATGGCGACGTTTTTCATCAGTTACAGCCGTGTGGATAAAGCATTTGTTGAGCGATTTGTCGCCCGGCTTCGGCGGAAGTTCCCAAATCACACCTTTTGGTTTGATGAGGAATTGACTGGTGGGGACGATTGGTGGGCGGAAATTATCGGGGCGATTGAAAAATCTGATATTTTCATTTACCTCCTATCCAACGAGTCTGTAACTTCGCTTTATTGCCAAGCAGAGTTCAGAGAGGCGCAGCGGTTACAACGGCGTATCATCTCCGTACAAGCGCGTGACCGTACCACGATTACCGGTGATTTGAGCAAAATCCAATACGTTGACATGAAAACTGGGGTCGATAATGTTGACGCACAAGATGAATTGACCCGTGCGGTCAATAAACAAGTGGGGCTTATCCCTGCCCGCCGCCTAAAGCCATTGTGGAAACCGGCCACCCCTAAACCAGAGATGGCAGATGACTCTGGACGGTCTGCCGATGCGCCAGAGGTGGATACCCCAGATTTGAATATTGTGGCGGTGGAACAGCGCCCAACCCCTAAATCCCTGCCAAAACAGCCTCGATCATCGCAACTATTATGGATGTCCCCCGTATTGATAGGCATGGTGCTGGTCTTGATTGTCGCCGTGAGTGTTGTGTTTGTCTTAGCTCAAATTGGGAGTAATAGCTCCACGCCTGAACCGACCACCGCCGTCGCTGCGCTGGACAGCGCGACTCCGACTTCGACGCTGACCCCGGCTTCAAGCCATACGCCGAGTATCACAGAGACTCCCCCGCCGACGCCGACAGAACTGCCGATTGAGTTGATTGTGGGGACGTTGGATGCCAATGCGACATTTGAGCAAGCGACGTTGGATGCACAAGCGACCATTTCGGCACGGTTGACGGAGTATGCTCGCCAAACTCAGGCGGTGATTGATGCAACGGCTACCGCGACCTTGTGGACGCACACCCCAACCCCCAATATGACTGCCAGCATCGAGGCGTATCGTACCCAACAAGCCCAGACCGCGACTCAGGCATGGATTGACAGTTGGACGAATACCCCAACGCCGACGTTTACCAACACCAACACCCGCACCCCAACGCCCACACCGACGTTTACCGCGACTCACACGCCGACCAACACCTTGACGCCGACCCGTACCCCAACCCCCACGCCCAATGCGACACAAACATTGGTTGCGATTGCGGAGGCCGGAATCACCGCCAATGCCGACTGGACGCCGGTAGAGGATGTGAAA
>DAOTTP010000216.1:0-4251 GCA_034437835.1 Anaerolineae bacterium
CTTGATTGCTTGATTGCTTGATTGCTTGATTGCTTGATTGCTTGATTGCTTGATTGCTTGATTGCTTGATTGCTTGATTGCTTGATTGCTTGATTGCTTGATTGCTTGATTGCTTGATCAAATTATAAGCCCATATTGATTGATGAGTCAATCAGGTGATAAATTGAGGGGGAACAAAAAAGGACAAGGCTGGCCTTGTCCCTACGAAAATATAAGGTTTGATTTCTCCACTACGCGCTGAGTTCGCCGCGTAGGTCGCGCCCGATGGCCTCACGGATGGCGTCCCCCTCTAGGCCACGGCTGAACAGATAAAACATTTTGGCGAGGGCGGCCTCGGTGGTCATGTCAAACCCGCTCAGGACGCCCGCCCGCGCTAAGGCTGACCCCGCCCGATACGCCCGCAAATCGACTGAACCGCGCACGCACTGGGTACACGCGACAATTACCACCCCGCGCCCGGTAGCCTCGGCCAACGCCGCGATAAAATCGGCGTCCCCGTCTGGGCCATTGCCGACGCCATAGGTTTCCAGCACCAGACCGCGCAAGGGCGGCTGAGTCATCATCCGCACCAATTCCGCCGTGATTCCGGGGAATAATCGCAGCACCGCTACCGGCGGATTCACCAGCGCTTGCACCTCTAATTGTCCGCGCTCCGGCGTCCGGCGAATCAGCGATTCATCCACCTCAATCGTGATTCCCAAGCGCCCCAGTGGGGGGAAATTGGGCGAATCGAACGCGCTCAGGCCGTCTGCCGCCAATTTTTGTGACCGGCAGCCGCGCAAGAGTTTATCGCCGAAGCACAAACACACCTCTGGGATGTCGCCAGCGGCGGCAATCAAGAGCGCGTTAATCAGATTGGCGCGGGCGTCACTGCGGATTTCGCACAGCGGGATTTGTGAGCCGGTCAAAATCACCGGCTTGGCGAGATGTTCCAACATGAACGGCAATGCCGAGGCGGTATAAGCCATCGTATCCGTGCCGTGTAGGACGATGAAGCCGTCGTAATCGTCATAATGCGACTCGATGTCGCGGGCGATGTGCAGCCAATGAGCGGGGGTCATATTGGCGCTGTCGAGCAACATCTCATATTCATGGACGGTATATTCGGGCATTTCCGGCGAACTGAGTTCCGGCATTCCGGCCATCAATTCAGCCAGATAACCGGGCTTGGGCGCGTAACCTTCACTGGTACGCGCCATCCCAATCGTCCCGCCGGTATAAGCGATATAAACGCGAGGCATATTTTTTCTCTTTGTGTCGCTGTGGTTAAACGCTCCGGCTTACAGGTTGCCGCGCAATTCCTGTTCCAGTTCAAGCGCCTCGAACAGCGCCTTGAAGTTCCCCTTGCCGAACCCGCGTGAGCCGTGGCGCTCAATCACCTCAACGAACATGGTCGGACGGTCTTGCAGCGGACGGCTAAAAATTTGCAGCAGATAACCCTCGTCATCGTAATCGACCAAGATGCCGAGTTCCTCAATCACCTTGAGATCCTCTTTAACGCCGACATTGGCGACGCGCTCCGGCAGGATGTCATAATAGGCTTGCGGCACGCGCAAGAACTCAATCCCGCGAG
The DNA here is from genome assembly GCA_034437835.1 of Anaerolineae bacterium. GTDB lineage: Bacteria > Chloroflexota > Anaerolineae > Aggregatilineales > Phototrophicaceae > Flexicrinis. The sequence continues at coordinate 1,574 of DAOTTP010000216.1, forward strand.
ATTTCAGGTCGCGCACGGTCTTGATGATGTCGCCCGTCGCCAACGCGAGATGCTGCACGCCGGGGGTCATATAGTAATCGAGATATTCCTCGATTTGGGATTTTTTCTTGCCCTCGGCAGGCTCATTGATCGGGAATTTGATGCGCCCGTTGCCATTCGACATGACCTTGCTCATCAAGGCGCTATATTCGGTGCTGATGTCCTTGTCGTCAAATGAGAGCAATTGACGGAAGCCCATCACATCATGGTAGAAGTTGACCCAGTGATTCATCTTCCCCAGTTCAACGTTGCCGACGATATGGTCAAGCGCCGCCAAGCCCGCGCTCTCGGCCTTATACTCCAGCGCCTTATATCCGGGCATGAATACGCCCTTATACGCGCTACGGTCAACGAAAACGTGCAAGGTTTCGCCGTAAGTCTTGATGGCTGAGGTGCGAATCGTGCCGAACTCATCCGATTCTTCCTTTGGCTCCCACGCAACGGCTGCCCCGCGTGAGGTGGTGACTTTGAAGGCGTCAGTCACGTCATCAACGCCCAGCGCGATGATTTTCACGCCGTCGCCGTGGATCATGTGATGGACGGCCATCTCATCGGTGGGCTTATACGGGGCGCTGACCACCAGCCGGATTTTGCCGCTTTCCAGCACATAGCTGGCGAAACGGCGGTTGCCGGTCTCTAGGCCGGAATAGGCCACAGGCGTGAAGCCAAAGCCTTTCCACCACCAGTACATGGCTTGCTTGGCGTTGCCGACCCAGATGTGCAGGTGGTCAATGCTATTGAGCTTGAGATAGTCGGCTTCCTCGGTCATCGGACGTTGTTCTAAGGCGGGTGCTGCGGTCATGATGGGTCTCCTTAATTGAATGAACTTATTCGGATAAAACGGTTTTCAAACGGGCGATGCCCTCACGGATAGACTCGGGTTCTACGGCGCTGAAATTTAGCCGTATAGTATGCTTATAACCGCCGGTCACGCTGAATGCGCCGCCGGGGACGAACGCCACCCCCTGCTCCTCAATGGCGCGAGACAGCGCGGCGAAAGCATCAATCGTGTGGTCGTGCATCTCCATCCAGACGAACAGCCCGCCCGTCGGGTGAGTCCACGTCGCAAGGCCGGTGAAATGCTCATCCAGCGATTCCAACATCGCGGCGCACCGTTCGGCGTTGGTCGCGTTGAGCCGCGCCAGATGGTCTGGCAGCAGACCACGGTCTAAATACTCAAACACCGCCCGCTGGGTGAGCGCCGATGATTCGAGGTCGAACGACTCGCGCAGGGTAATCACGCGATTGGCTAAGGCGGACGGCGCGACCATCCAGCCCAGCCGCAAACCCGGCGCGAGCATCTTGGAGAACGAGCCGAGGTAGAACACCCATCCGGCCTCGTCATAGGCTTTAATCGGCGTCGGCATCTGACCGTCAAAGGCCAGCGCCGAGTACGGGTCATCTTCAACCAACGGGACGTGGTAGCGTGCCGCCAATTCGGCGATGACGCGCCGATTCGCATCTGGGATGGTGACGCCCAACGGGTTTTGATAGGACGGGATGAGGACGGCCATGCGCGGATTCTGCATAAAGGCCGCTTCGAGCGCCTCAAGGTCTACGCCGGTCTGATAATCGACAGGCACGCCAATCGTCCGCGCGCCGCGCCCGACGGTGACTTGACCGACGCCGGTAAAGGTGAAGGCTTCGGTCACGGCGGGCTGCCCCGGCTCAATGAACAAGCGCGATAGGATGCTCAGGCCTTGTTGGTTGCCGTTGGTGATGAACACCTGCTCAGGCGTGCAATCGACCCCACGGGCGCACATGTGATCCGCCGCCCACGCCCGCAACGGCTCATACATCGGGCGATATTGTAGGGCCGCGCCGCCCTCACGCGCCAAAACCGCGCTCAGGCAGTCGGCATAATCGGCGGCGGGCAATAACCGCGAGTCGGGCAGGCCGCCCGCCAGCGAAATCACGCCCGGCGCACCAGCTTTCTTCAACAATTCGCGCATCACGCTACGCTGAAGGCCAGCCGCTTCAGCGCTAATCACATAATCCGGGGTATCTATTGGAGCAAGCATATAAAGTCCTATATTGACCACGTAGGGACGGCATTATTGCCGTCCGATGTCTATGCGGACGCCCAGAAGGGCGTCCCTACCCTAGGGGTAATTCTGTCGAAAATTTCACTTCGTCCAGCACGACGCGGGTATGGATACGCGCTACGGCGGGGATAGGGGTTAGCACATCCATCAAAAACCGTTGCAAGTCCTGACGACCCCGCAGCGCCACCTTGAGGATGTAATCATAATCCCCGGCGACATGGTAGCATTCCAAAACTTCTGGCGCGGTGATGACCAACTCACGGAACTTTTGCACATCATCGGGCTTGTGCATCTGCAAGCTGACGGTGATGAAGCACAACAGGTCAAACCCCAGTTTTTCGCGGTCTAATAGCGAGCGCGTAGACTGGATGTAGCCCAACTGCTCTAGCCGCTTGACGCGGGCGTGGGTGGCCGGTGCAGAGAGGTTCACGCGGCGCGCCAACTCCACATTACTGACGTTTGACGCTTGCAGTTCCCTTAAAATGGTCAGGTCTTGCGCGTCAAGTTCCTCAGAATATTGTTTCATACAATCACCCTAATTGTCAAATACTATTCGTCATTATAGCGTACAATCCGAATATAATGCAAATTTTA
>DAOTTP010000217.1:0-5993 GCA_034437835.1 Anaerolineae bacterium
GGGGAAACCTATATGACCAACCGCACTTTGTCACCGCTGACCATTGACACGCCTAATCTCCACTGGAATCTGACCCCCAGCCGTCTGTACGAGCAAGCGATTGCGAGCGGAGAAGGTCATGTCGTCGAGGATGGGCCATTGGCCGTCTTTACCGGCAAGCACACCGGGCGCTCTGCCAATGATAAGTACATCGTGCGTGAGCCGGGGACACAAGATTCCATCGCGTGGGGCAAGGTCAATAAGCCGATGGACATGGACAAGTTCGATGGACTGCGTGAGCGTATGTTCGCGGCCATGAACGGGCGTGAACTTTACGTCCAAGACCTATATGCCGGGGCAGCCCCGCAATATCGCCTCAAGGTGCGCGTCATCACGCAGTATGCGTGGCACAGCCTGTTCGTCCGCAACCTGTTCATCACCCCCAAGCCAGAAGAATTGGCCGACTTCACCCCCGATTTCACCGTCGTAGACATCCCTAGCTTCACCGCTGACCCGGCGATTGACGGCACATCCAGCGAGGTGTTTATCGCGCTCAACCTCGCCCAAAAATTGGTTTTGATCGGCGGCACGCAATATGCCGGTGAGATAAAAAAATCCATTTTCACCGTCCTCAACACCTTGCTCCCGATGCAGGGCGTCCTCCCGATGCACTGCTCGGCCAACATCGGTGCGGATGGCGATACTGCCGTATTCTTTGGGCTGTCAGGCACGGGCAAGACCACCCTCTCGGCTGATCCCGCCCGGACGTTGATTGGGGATGACGAACACGGCTGGGACGATAACGGCGTGTTCAACTTCGAGGGCGGTTGCTACGCCAAAGTCATCAACCTGTCCCCTACCGCCGAACCGGAAATCTATCGCACCACGCGCACCTTCGGCACGGTATTGGAAAACGTCGATTACAACCTCGATACTGGCAAAATCAACCTCGACAGCGCTAAATATACCGAGAACACCCGCGCCGCCTACTCGATTGAGCAAATCCCCAATGCGACTCTGGACGGACTCGGCGGACTGCCTCAAAACATCGTCATGCTGACGGCGGACGCCTTCGGCGTGTTGCCTCCGGTCAGCCGTCTGACGGCGGAACAGGCCATGTATCACTTCCTGTCCGGCTATACCGCTAAAGTCGCTGGGACGGAAAAAGGCGTAACCGAGCCGACGGCCACCTTCAGCACCTGCTTCGGTGCGCCGTTTATGTCGCTCCAACCGACGGTCTACGCCGAATTACTGGGCAAGAAAATCGCCGAGGGCAATGTGCGCGTCTGGTTGGTCAATACCGGCTGGGTCGGCGGCGCGTATGGCGTCGGTAGCCGCATCAAGATTGCCTATACCCGTGCGATGGTGCGTGCCGCCCTCAATGGTGAGTTGGATGACGTGGAATATCAGGCACACCCGATTTTTGGCCTGCAAATGCCGACCACTTGCCCCGATGTCCCAGATGAGGTGCTTGACCCGCGCCGTATGTGGAAAGACACCTATGAGTACGAAGCAAAGGCGCTCAAATTGGCCGAGATGTTCGTCGAGAATTTCCACAAATACGAGGCGTATGCCAGCGACGCAGTGAAGGCCGCAGGGATGCTGAATCTCATCCTCGAAATCTAATCTGTATTGAACCCTTTTCACTGCGCGATTGTGCGGTATACTTGCGTCATTCCGTGGGGGGAGTGGCGGAATTGGCAGACGCGCATGACTTAGGATCATGTCTCTTACGAGGTGAGGGTTCGAGTCCCTCCTTCCCCACTACCAATAAGGGGCGGCCCGGTTTAACAGCCGCGCCGCCCCGTTTTTTGGTTCAATAGCGGCGTGCAGCATTACCGAAAAAGGTAAGGCTGCCGTTTGCTGTTTCTGCCGTTTCTGATGAAAGATTTACGCCCGGTCTGATGACTGGGTGCTATAATCTTGACACACACGAGGGTACACACCTTGAATATCCGCACTGAACAACTCGAAAACCATGCCGTCCGCTTGACCGTTGAAATCGACGCAGCCGCGTTTGAAGAGGCCAAGCGCCAAGCCGTCCGCACCATCTCTGGCAAACTCAATATCCCCGGCTTCCGCAAGGGGAAAGCGCCGGTGTTGGTCGTCACGCGCTATGTCGGCGAGGCCTACATCCTAGACGAAACCATCGAAACACTCGGCCAAAAGCTGTATAAGCAGGCGCTAGAAGAGTCCAAGATTGAACCGGCTGCCCCCGGCGCGATGGAAGACTTCAAGCCGGATCCGCCCACCTTCATCTACACCGTCCCGCTTGCGCCGACGGTGACGCTGAGTGATTACCGGGCCATCCGCGTGGACTATACCGAGCCAGTCGTGGGTGATGAGGAAGTCGATGCGGAACTTCGCAGCCTTCAGCGCGAATTTGCCGAGACAGCCGTCTCGGAAGATGCCGCCGCCCTTGAGGATCGCATTACCTGTGACTTGCACAGCTTCTTTGTGACCGAGGACGCCGAAACCGATGCAGAGGCCAATGTCCATGACCGCAAAGAAGAGCCGTATGTCCACCGCCACGGCGCAGTGATAAACCTGCTCGAAGGCGATGATGAGCCGCTTGCCCCGGGTTTCAGCGCGAACGTCATCGGCGCAAAAGCCGGAGATGTCCGCACCTTCCGCCTCACCTTCCCCACTGGTGACCCAAAGATTAATCCGAACATCGCTGGTCGTACCATCGAGTTCGTCGTCTCAGTCGAACAGGTTGAAAAAGTCGTCCTCCCAGAGATTGATGAAGCATTGGCAGCCAAAATCAGCCAACGCTACAATTGGGACGAAGCCTTTGACGACATCGTGAACGCCGACGATGAAATCGAAGAGTTGGATGATGTGGACGACGAAGCGCTTGAAGTCACACTTGAGGAAATCCAAGCGGAAATCGAAGCCGCGAAGGAACAACTCGAAGCCGACAGCGAGACCGCCGTTGAAGCGCTTGACCTCCCTGATGTGCGCCCGCTCTCGCTAGAGGAAGTCCGCGTCCGGTTGAAGGAAGCGGTTGAGAAGCGTACAGTCACCCAAAACCGCGAAGGCTACGCCAACAAGGTTTTGGAGCAGGTCATCGACAACGCGCAGGTCGCCTTCAACGAGGCATCGGTGGAAGTCGAAATCGACAGCATGGTGGAAGACCTGAAAGACCGTCTGCGCCAGAATCGTCTCGACCTCGACACCTACCTCAAGCAGACCGGGCGCGGCCTAGAGGACATCCGTGGTGATTACCGCGAACCGGCCAGCAAGTTCTTGCGTCGTTCTCTGATCATCCGTGAGTTCGCCAATGCCGAACAGCTAGGCGTATCTCAAGAAGAACTCCAAGCGCGTTTCATGGAAGTCTTGGGTGAACTGGGTGCGGATGCGATCAATCAATTGGGCATTATGCGCGATGAGCGTTTCGTCAATAACATGGCGAATAACCTCATGTCGCAGAAAATCGAAGCGCGTGCCATCGCCATCGGCAAGGGTGAAGCCCCTATCCTCAGTGGAACGAAACTGGTGCTAGAGGACTCCCCCGTCGTTGATGAAGCAGCCGCTGACGAAGCCGAAAGCTAAATCATCAGCTCTCTGTGTGTAAAATCGTAATTCGATCAAAGTGAGTCAGCAACATTTCACGACCAATCTGACAAGGAGTTAGCGCCACCATGGTTCATCCTCTCCTAAACACTCTCGCCTACGCCCCCGCAGTCATCGAACGCGACAACCGGGGTGAGCGCGTATGGGATATTATCTCGCTGCTGTTCAAGGAACGCATCGTTTTCTTGGGGTCGGGCATCAACGATCAGGTCGCGAACCTGATTGTCGCCCAACTGCTCATCCTTGACCGCGAGGACGATCAGAAGCCCATCCAGATGTACATCAACTCGCCCGGCGGCGTCGTGTACGCGGGTCTGGCGATTTACGACACCATGCAAGCCATTCACCCCCCGGTCAGCACCACCGCCATCGGCGTCACCGCCAGCTTCGGCACGGTATTGCTCACCGCCGGTCAGAAGGGGATGCGCCTCGCCTTGCCCAACACCACCGTCCACATGCACCAACCCTTGGGCGGCGCACAAGGTCAGGCCACCGATATCGTCATCCAAGCCAATGAGATCGTCCGCCTCAAGACGCGCCTCAACCAGATTTTCGTCAAGCACACCGGCAAGAACGTTGAGCAGATTGAGCGCGACACAGATCGTGACATCTACTTTAGCGCCGACCAAGCTGTCGAATATGGTCTGATTGACTCCGTCTTGGTCAGCGACCACAACGGAAAGAAGTAATATCGTGGTACAGAAATCTCACGCGACGCATCGTTGTTCGTTCTGTGGGCGTCATCATGACGACGTAGAGCGCCTCATCGCCGGACCAGATGGTATCTATATCTGCAACTTCTGCGTTGAGTTGTGCTACGGCCTACTCAGCGAAGAAGAACAAGCGGCCATCGACACCGAATTGGGCGAGTTGCAGGTCATGTCCCCGCGTGAGATTATGGCGCATCTTAACGAGTACGTGGTCGGGCAAGAACACGCCAAGCGCGTCCTCAGCGTCGCCGTCTATAACCACTATAAGCGCTTGAAATCTCGCAAAACCATCAATGGGGTTGAGATTGAGAAGAGCAATATCCTTCTGCTCGGCCCCACGGGTAGCGGTAAGACCCTCTTGGCGCGCACGCTCGCCAAAGTCTTGAATGTGCCGTTCTGTATCGCGGACGCCACCGCCCTCACTGAGGCCGGATACGTCGGTGAAGATGTCGAAAATATCTTGCTGCGACTGATTCAAGCGGCTGATGGCGACATCGCCCGCGCCCAACGCGGCATCATCTACATTGACGAAATCGACAAAATCGCCCGCAAAACCAGCGATAACCCGTCCATCACCCGCGACGTATCCGGTGAAGGCGTGCAACAGGCGCTTCTAAAGATCGTCGAAGGCACGCTCGCTAACGTCCCGCCGCAAGGCGGACGCAAGCACCCGCATCAGGAATTTCTGCAAATCGACACCAGCAGCATCCTGTTCATTTGCGGCGGCATGTTTGAGGGGATTGAAGAAATCATCGCCAAGCGGCTCGGCGCACGCGGCACGCTCGGTTTCAGCGGCGGCAGTCGTACCGATGCAGACCGTCAGAGCATCTTGCGCTCGGTTTCGCCAGAAGACTTGATGCACTGCGGGCTAATCCCCGAATTGGTCGGGCGTATGCCGGTGGTCGTCGCACTAGATCCGTTAGACCGTGCCGCGCTGATGCAGATTTTGACTCAGCCGAAAAATGCCATCGTCAAGCAATATCAACACCTGTTGGGGATGGACGACGTTGAGCTAGAGTTTGAGACCGAGGCGCTTGAAGCCACCGCTGAACTCAGCATCCGGCGCGAGACGGGCGCACGCGGCCTGCGTTCCATCATCGAACAAACCTTGATGGACGTGATGTTTGAAGTCCCCAGCCGCGACGACATCCACAAGGTGGTCATCACGGCGGATGCGATTCACGGTTTGACGCGCCCGACCCTGCTGACTGAGGACGGCGCACCCCTCGCATGGGAGGCCGTCTCGCTGCTCCCATCGGTTCAGGCGCACAACCTAATCCAAGACCAGAAGCAACAGCCCGCCGCTTAACGACGCCCCCTCACCCCAACCCCTCTCCCACAAGGGGCGAGGGGCTTAAATCTTCCCGCACACCATGCAAAATGATGAGTCCTGAGATGGGGTTAACCCTGTCTCAGGATTTTTTGTTTTGAGGCATGTTCAGACTGTGTGGTGTAGGGACGGCATTCTTGCCGTCCATTTTCGGAAAAGGTGGCGGACGCCCAGAAGGGCGTCCCTACAATCTCTGTGTGGTGTAGGGACGGCATTCTTGCCGTCCGTTTTCGGAACAATTGGCGGACGCCCAAAAGGGCGTCCCTACAATCTCAGAGGCCGTTTGAATATTCGACATTAGACCTGATTTATCGTTTATTCACGGCGGGCGCGCAAGCGTCGCCCCTACAAAATTTCTGATGATGTGTATTCAAAATCGCGTCACAGGATGTCCTGTA
>DAOTTP010000218.1:0-66720 GCA_034437835.1 Anaerolineae bacterium
GGGATTTTGACCGGTACTCAGCCCAATCATCTGAGGGGAGAACTTCCCCACGACTCAGCCAATTTGACGCTCTACATCATCAAATTGAGGGAAGAAATGATGGCTGAGTAGTTACAAAAAATATTTATTACCCTTGAACTCTGTATGTATATTGTAATACTTTTTAGAGGAATTTTTATAATTTATTACGAGAAAACCCGTACAGAATTCTATGTTCTCATTTTGTATTTATAGAGTGTTTGCAGTACAATATCCTTACGCCGGGGGAAATGTTTATACAACTCGGCATGTTGACTCTTACATGTGGAGCGCTAATTCATGAACCGATTCCCTCATATCGGGCGCGCTGTAACATTCAGTACAATGATTTTTGTACTGTTGTTATTAGCGCTCTCGTCCACTTTCAGCGCGTTTGCCGCCCCGGGTGACCCTGTTAACGTCACCTTCCAATTGACCGTCCCGGCCTTCACACAAGTGGACACTGCCGTACAGATTATCGGCAATCGTGGCGCCACTGGCGAACCAATCGACCCGCTGACCGAGTGGACGACGGGTGTGAATATGACACAGGTCTCATCGACATTGTGGGAGGTTACCCTCAATTTCAATCCGGGCGATATTCTAGAATTCAAGTTCCGCCGTGATGGGGACTGGGACAAGGAAGAAACTCAAGCCGACGGCTATACCAGCAGTGGCAACCGTGCCTATACCGTCCCTGATACCAATGGCGAGCCGATCCTTTTACCGCTGTCCGTCGCCAACTGGAAAGACGTGCTGTTGGTCAGCGTGACCCCGGCAGACGGTGCGGCTAGCGCGGCTGTGTCTTCAAACATTGTTGCGACCTTCAATAAGACGATTAGCGGCGCTTCAACCTTCACCGTGGAAGACAGCGCCAATGTTGCGGTAGCCGGTGCGTTCTCACTGAGCGGCGATTCCCTCAGCCTGACCTTCGATCCCAGCGCGGATTTGGCGCATGATGAGACCTATGATGTCTCGATTGGCGCGGGTATCGCGGCTGCGGGTGCGGGTACGCGGGAATTTGTCGATGACACCAGCTTCACGACGGCTCCGCTACTCGTGCCGGTAACATTTAATGTCACCGTGCCGTGGTATGAACTCAGCATCCCGAATGTGTATATCACTGGGAACAGCCCGTATCTGGGTAGTAATGACCCCGACTTCTTGGCTGTGACCGACGGCACTGTCACGACCAACCTGCCGGACGGCGCGACCATCACCTATTTCTACTCACGCGGTAGCGAAGCCACCCGTGAGACCGGCGCGGACAATGCGACGTTCGCCAGCCACACTATCACCGTGAGCAATGGCCTAGTCACCAACGATACCGTCGTATTCTGGGAAGACCCGTTGGTTACCAACACCGATCCGCTTGCAGGGAGTCAATTGTTCGCCATTGATGCTCCCATCTCGGTGTCGTTCAGCAAGAACCTGAACTTCGGCCAGAATCTGGTTGTGGTTGACCCATCCAATAACTCGGTTGCCGGTGTTTCCAGCTATAACCCCGCAACCTTCACCTACAGCTTCACGCCGAATGCGGATTTGGCCTATGATACGGTCTATACCATCACGGCCAGCGGCTTGGTCGCTACCGACGGCGCGGTACAGCAGTATCCGTTGACCTTTAGCTTCAAGACCACGCCCGCGCCGATTGATGTGACATGGACGCTGACCGTGCCGAGCTTTACGCCGGCTGGGTCAACCATCTTCATCTCGTATGATTACATCATCTACGATGTCGCCGGGGCGATTGCGCTTGCCGGCGTATCGCCGATGACCCCAACGCTTGTGCCGCATCAGTACACCTTCACCATGTCTGTGCTTGCGACGGTTGATGTCAACTATTCGTTTAATCGTGGTTCATCCAACAACGAGGAAACCGAGATAGACGGCGAGACCGGCGTCAGTCACAGCTTCACAGTGTTGGATCAGGGCGGCATGGCTCAAGCGGTGAATGACACCGTGGCGAACTGGCGTGACCCGATTGTGGTCAGCGTCTCGCCGGCGGTTAATTCGGTTAACCAATCCATCACAAGCGACATTGCGATCACGTTCAACAAACCTGTGAGTGGCGTTTTCAGCGTGGTCGATTCTGACAGCGCTTCAGTCCCCGGCGGCTTTAGCTTGGTGGGAGGTAGCCCTGTGCTGACCTTTACACCAAGTGCGCCGGGCTTCCGTTATGCAGACACCATCACAGTCACAGTTAGTGGTGTTGTCGGGCAAGGGACAGGGACGCAAGAAGGGACATATTCCTACAGCTTCGAGACCGAGGCACAGGAACTGTTGACCAACGGCAGTTTCGAGGACGACCCTGTTACCTTTAACCCCGCGCCGTGGGTTATTGCAAAAGGTACGAACGAGAAGGTGAAATGCAACGACCCTGCGCCGCGTTTCGCCATTGCACATCAAGGACAATGCGCGTTCATGTTCCGCTCTAGCGTTGACGAAAAGTCGCGCTTGACCCAAAATATCACTGATTTCAGCGATGTGACGCTTGCGGTAGGCGACCAACTCATCCTAAGCGGTTGGTTCAGCACCCCTAAGAACGGGGATATGCGTATACAGTTGCGCGTGTTCTACGCAGATAATAGCTTCACCTCAGTCAATGCCGTGGTTTCTGGCGTGAGCGAGTACCGCAAGATTACCGTGCCAACCGTCACGCTGACCCGTACCGACATCGCCAAGATTCGCGTACAAATCCGCAATTTTACAAAGGGTAGCTACAAGCGTGCATGGGTAGATAGCGTATCTCTGAAACTGCGTCAGGGCGATGTGGTCATCCGTGGTGAGACGCCAGCAACTGCACCGCTGGCACTGCCGGATACCTTCAGGGGTGGTAATTAGTCGATATAGACTAACGTAACACCCCTATACAATATAAGTGCTGGGTAAATCGTTGTACGATTTGCCCAGTCTTTTTGTCATAAGCCTGTGAATGGGTCACATTTGGTATGTTATATCGTTCGAGAGAACTTGTCTTTTGGAGTTGTTTCTATGAATCGATGGTTTCGTACATGGCGCAGCCTAACCCTTAGCGCATTGCTGATGGTTTTGGCCTTAACGGCGCTACAACCCAGTTTTACCGCTTTTGGGGCGGACTGTGGTGCAAATAACATCTGTTATGCCGAGTTGTATCACGACAGTCGTGATTTGCTTTACCGCACACCCAATGGCCCAGCGCCTATCAATACCGCTGTAACGATTCGTTTCCGCACAGCCTCGGATGATGTGGCTGGGGTTGATCTGCGTGTTTATAACACTAAACTGGGCGTGAACAATTTTAACGCTATGACTAAGGTGTTTAGTGACGGCACGTATGATTATTGGGAACGCACCGTGAATACCGGTGCGACGGCCAATATCCTGTATTATTGGTTCCGCATCAATGATGGCTCGGCAACGGCTTATTACGAAGACGACAGCGCCGGCGGCGATTTCCAACATAAGCTGTGGGGCGGGTCTGGTGTGGCCGTCTCGTCATCTAACGATTTTTCTTGGGCATTGACGGTTTATGATCCGGCGTTCACGACCCCGGATTGGGTGAAGGACGGGATTTTCTACCAGATTTTCCCTGACCGCTTCCGCAACGGCGATAGCGCCAATGACAATGGTGCTGGTGAGTTCTTCTATGATGAAGCGGGCGGTACAATTGTCCGTTCGAATAGCACGGATTGGAACACCGCCATCTGTGATCCCCGTGAAGTTGCGACCGCTTGCTCTGGTAGCTATAGCCGTAATTTTTACGGTGGTGACTTGAAGGGCATCCAAGACGAATTGGCCTATATCAAGAGCCTCGGCGTCACGGTCATTTATATGACGCCGGTGTTTGAGTCGCCGTCAAACCACAAGTATGACGCCAGCGACTATAGCGTGGTCGATGATAACTTTGGCGGGGACGCCGCGCTGACCGCACTGGTCACTGCCGCCCATGCTGAGGGAATGCACGTCGTTTTGGACGGCGTGTTCAACCACGTCTCGTCCGATAGCGGCTATTTTGACCGTTATAACCGCTACACGGCTGTGGGCGCATGTGAAAGTACCGCCAGCCCGTTCATCGACATGTTTAAGCCGATGCCCTTGACCGGCACGCCGCCCGCACCCTGCTCGGATGGGCGTTTCTACGCATCTTGGTTTGGGTTCGACAGTCTGCCGGAACTCAGCAGCCAAGTCCCCGGCTCGATGGCGCGTGACGCCATTTGGGACGGAGGCATCCTTCATCCGTCCGGTAAAAACGCTGAAATCGGCACGTACTGGATCACCGATTTCGAGATCGACGGTTGGCGCTTGGATGTCGCTAACGATGTCGATCCCAGCGGCTCCTTCGGCTCGAATGACTATTGGGAAAACTTCCGCGATAAGGTCAAGGCTGCTGACCCTGAAGCCTATATCGTCGGCGAATATTGGGGCATCGGCACGCAGTGGATGAGTGGCGGCGTCTCCGATGGCTATACCCCCACCGGGGCGAATCCCGGCGAGTGGGACGCCAACATGAACTATCAGCAGACGGCAATGTTGTTCGGCTTTTGGCGCGATACCGCGTTGAACGCCGAGAACGACTTCAACGGCGGTTCACTGCCGGGGAAAATCGTCCCATTCAGCCCGTCGATGTTTGTGGCTCGCTACAACGACCTTAAGGAACGGTATGCGCCGGAAAGCTTCTATGCGCTGATGAACCTGAATGGTAGCCACGATACCCAGCGTGCGCTGTGGTTGCTTGACGAGACCATCCCGGCGTCACCATCCAACGGCACCGCTTATCCGTCTGCCACCAATCACTATGAGGATGGTCAACCGGGCGAAGAAGCCATTGATAACCTGATGGGCTACTCGCTCATGCAGTTCAGCCTGCCGGGCGCCCCGCAAATTTACTACGGGACGGAAGTCGGTTTGGTCAACCCGTCGTATTTCCATGGCGGCAAGTGGGAAGACGACCCGTATAACCGCGCTCCGTTCCCGTGGAGTAACGAGACTGGCACGCCTTACTTCACCCACATGACTGATGGCAACACCGTCCGCACTGGTTTGTTGGACTTCTTCAGCGACCTCGGCGCGGCGCGTAACGCACACCCCGCCTTGCGGACAGGCGAAGTTGAGTTTTCGCTGGTAGATGATGGCGCGAAGCAATTGGGCTTCTATCGCTACATGCCTGATGGGTCTGACGCGGCAGTCGTCCTCATAAACCGTGGCGCGTCTGCCGCCAGCATGACGATTGACTTGGGGCGTGACATTGCGGTGGGCGAAACGTTCACCGACGCGATTAGCGGCGCAACCTATACCACGGTTGCCGGTGCGAGTAGCGGTCAACTGACCGTCCCAAGCGTTGCAGCCGATAGCGGCGTGTTGTTGGTGATGACCAGTGGCGCATATAGCATCCCGCCAGTCTCGACCCTGAGTTTGGGCGGCGTTTCTGGAACGTCTATCACCGTGAACTGGACCGACGGTGGTTTGCATAGCTATGAAGTCTTCCGCAGCAGCTTCCCCGGCGGCGGCGCACGTCAATTGCTCGGTAGCACTGCGGTTGATGTCACGACCTACACTGATACCACTGCTTTGACCGGCGTGACCTACTACTACACCGTTGAGGCGATTGACGCGGACGGCGTGAGCAGCGGCTCCTCGAATGAGGTTGAGGCGACGGCTCAATATGACCTGACCACTTCATACCGCAACGTCCAATGGCCGCCGACTCTGACGCAAGTCTTGAGCGCGGTTGACCGCACTGATGACGTTTACGGTAAAATCTACTTGGCCGGCGTGACGGATAGCCAATCAACTCCGGTTGAGGGTATCACCGCGCAGTTGGGTTATGGCAACTTGGGGACGAACCCGTCTTCGCACATCAGTTGGACGTGGGAAAATGCTACTCCCAACGTTCCGGCTGCCACAGGCAATGACGATGAATTCATAGCCTCGTTGCTCCCCACCGCCATCGGCACATTCAGCTATACCTACCGCTATAGTAGCGACGGCGGCAGCACATGGTTCTATGCTTTCGATTTCCCTAATGCACCATTCTGCGATGAAGCGACGCAGTCGGGGTATGTCCTCTGCACGTTGACTGTCAATGCCAGCAGCGATGTCACCGCGCCGAGTGCGGTTGTCCTGACCAAAGCGTATGACTATGCCAGTCGCGTTGGCTTGAGCTGGACGGCCTCGACGGATGATGTGGCGGTTCAGGGTTATCGCATCTATCGGAGTGACGATGGCGGCACGACCTATGACTTGATCGCTACCCTTGGCGCTGCGACCCTGATCTACGAAGACACCTCGGTGGCGATTAGCACGCTGTATCAGTATTATGTGACGGCGTTTGACAGCTCGTTCAACGAATCGGCAGACTCCAACATCGTCAATGCCGAGACCGTGGCCTCGCCGGTCAATGTCACCTTCCAAGTGACTGTCCCCGCTTTCACCAAGACGAGCAGCGCGGTACAAATGATCGGCGAACCAAGTGTATTGACTGGGTTTGGTGGGTCTGGTGTGAATATGACCCAGATGTCGCCGACCTTGTGGCAAGTCACATTGTCCCTTAACGAAGGGGATGTACTGACTTACAAGTTCCGTCGTGACGCCAGTTGGGATAAGGTTGAAAAAGACCCCAATGGTTATGACGAAATCCTCGGCGGCGGAAACCGTGGCTATACTGTTCCGGCTGCGGATTCTGGCCCGTACACCGTCCCATTGACGGTTGTCAACTGGCGTGACGTGCTACTTGTTAGCACATCCATCGCAAACGGCGCGACGGATGTCCCCATCGCATCGACCTTCACCGCGACATTCAATAAGACCATCAGCAGTGCTTCCACCTTCTCGATGGTGGACAGCGGTGCAAATGCTGTTAGTGGTACATTTGCTCGTAGCGGCGATGAACTCAGCCTGACTTTCACGCCGAGCGCATCATTGAGCTTTAGCGAGACTTATACAGTGACCATCGCCGCGATTGCGGCGGCGGGTGATGGCGGGCGCTTCTTCACTGATATCGTGATGTTCAGCACCCCAGCGGGCTATGATCTGACCGGCTCGTATCGGAATGTTCAGTCCCCGACTTCGATGACGCATGTCGTGAGCGCGGTTGACCGCACTGATACGGTCTATGGTCAAATTTACGTCGGCGGTTTGACTGACACGCAGTCTACGCCAGTAGATGGCTTGACCGCACAGTTGGGTTTCGGCGACTTGGGGACAAACCCCTCGTCTGATGCCAGTTGGACATGGGAAGATGCTGTCCCGAATGCTGGGTTTGCCGTCAACAACAACGACGAATTTGAAGCATCTCTGCTGCCTCCCGTGGCAGGTACATTCAGCTATACCTATCGCTATAGCGGCAACGGCGGAACAACATGGTTCTATGCCTATGACTCTAACGGCAATGTCTGTGATGAAGTTTCACAGGCGGGCTACGCGCTCTGCACTTTGACTGTGACCGCTAGTGGCGATGTCACATCGCCTACCGCTGTCACATTGACACTGGATTACGATTTCGCCAGTCGTGTTGGCCTAAGCTGGACGGCTTCTACGGATAATGTCGCCCTTCAGGGCTATCGCATCTATCGCAGTTCAAACGCTGGGGTGAGCTACACTCCCTTGACCACCGTCAGCGCAGCGACGACCAGCTATGAAGATGGCTCGGTAGCTGCGAATACGTCCTACAAGTATTACGTGGTCGCGTTCGATAGCTCGCTCAACGATTCAACAAACTCGAACATCGTTGATGCGGACACGACGGCGGCGACGGTGAATGTAACCTTCCAAGTGACTGTCCCAGCTTTCACCAAGACCAGCAGCGCGGTTCAAGTCATCGGCAACCGTGGTGCATACGGTGAAGCCTTCGACCCCTTGACCGAGTGGGGCGCTGGCGCGAATCTGACGCAGGTTTCCGCGACTCTGTGGGAAGGGACGCTCGCCTTCAATGAAGGCGATGTGCTGGAATTCAAGTTCCGTCGTGATGGGTCTTGGGATAAGGCTGAGAAGGCCGCCAACGGCTATGATGACATCGCGAATCGTTTCTACACCGTCCCATCGGCTGCTGGCGGCCCGGTTATTTTGCCGTTGACCGTCGCCAACTGGCGCGATGTGTTGTTGGTCAGCGTGACCCCGACCAATGGCGCGACAGATGTGGCCGTGGCCTCGAATATCACCGCGACCTTCAACAAGACCATCAGCGGTGCATCAACCTTCGTGGTTGAAGACAGCGCAAACGCTGTAGTTGCGGGCGCTTTCTCACTCAGCGGCGACGAACTTAGCCTGACGTTTAACCCTACGGCTGACTTGGCGTATAACGAAACCTTCGATGTCACTATCGCCGCTGGTGTAGATGCGGCGGGTGACGGTGATCGTTACTTCAGCGATCTGTCTAGCTTCACCACTGTTCAACTGCTCGTCCCGGTTACGTTCAATGTGAGCGTCCCATCTTATACCCCGGCTGGCGCGACTCTGTATATCGCGGGCAACACTGCTCAACTCGGCAGTAACGACCCCGATTTCTTGGCGCTGACCGGCGGCACGGTGACGGTGAATCTGGGGGATGGGGCGACCATCACCTACTTCTACTCACGCGGTAGCACGGCCACCCGTGAGACCGGCGCGGATAACGCGACGTTCGCCACCCACACCATCACGGTGAGCAACGGCCTTGTCGTTAACGATACCGTCCTGAACTGGGAAGACCCGCTTGTCGCCTCATCTGTGCCTGAGGATGGCGATATACTGGTTCCGGTGGATGACCCGATTTCGGTCACGTTTACCAAGAACCTGAACTTTAGCCAGAGCTTCACGGTGAAGGATGCCTCTAATGTGACTGTGGCGGGGGCGTTCGTCTACAATCCGGGGTCGTTCACCTACACCTTCACCCCAGCCGCAGACTTGGCCTATGACTCGGTGTATACCGTGACCGTGACCGGCTTTGTCGCCACCGATGGCGCGGTACAACAGGTGAGCCATAGCTTCAGCTTCACAACCGAACCCGCCCCAATTCAGGTGACATGGACGGTGACTGTACCGACCTTCACCCCAACAGGGTCTAGCATTTTCCTCGTGTATGACTTCTCAGCGGCGGGCGGCACAGTGACGGGTAGCGGCACTGAAGCCATGACCCCGACGGGCGTGCCGTATCAATACACGGTCAGCTTGCCCCTGCTGGAAACCGCAGATGTGACCTACACCTATAACCGTGGCACAACCAATACCGAAGCGACGCTGGCGGACGGCGAGACGGCCGATGACCATAGCTTCACCGTGACCGATGAAGGCAGTTTGGCTGATAGTGTGGCTGATACCGTGGTCAACTGGCGCGACCCGATTGTGGTCAGCCATGTCCCGGCCAGTGACGCGACTCAGCAGTCGGTGATGAGCAATATCGTCATCACGTTCAGTAAGCCGATTTCGGTAGGGACGTTCACCGTCACGGACTCGGACAGCGCTGTCGTTCCGGGGTCAATCAGCCTGACTGGTGGCAGCAATGTCATCACGTTCATGCCGGCTGCGCCGGGTTTCCGCCACGCCGATACCATCAGCGTGACAATCGCTGGCTTCCCGGGTTTCGTCACAGGGACACAGGTGTCCTCGGTCAGCTTTAGCTTCGAGACCGAAGCACTGGAACTGTTGACCAACACTGGCTTTGAAGCTGATCCTGTTACCTTTAAGCCTGACCCGTGGAAAATCGTCAAAGGCACGAGCGAGAAGGTGAAATGCAACGATCCTGTGCCGCGCTTCGCTATCGCGCATCAAGGGTTGTGCGCGTTCATGTTCCGTTCTAGCGCCACTGAAGACTCGCGCTTGAATCAGAACCTGATCACCAGCCTCAGCGCTGTCTCGTTCGAAGTGGGCGATGAATTGCTCTTGAGCGGTTGGTTCAGCACTTCGGCGGGCGCGAATATGCGGATGCAGTTGCGTATCTACTTTGCCGATAACACGTTCGTCTCGAAAAATGTGGTGATTACGGGGCAAGCCGCCTACCATAAGGTGAGCGTTCCGACCATCACCCTGACTCGGACGGACATCATTAAAATCCGCGTGCAGGTGCGTAACCTGACCAAAGGTAGCTACAAACGCGCATGGGTGGACGATGTTTCACTCAAGCTGCGTCAAGGCGATGTGGTCGTGCGTGGCGGTAGCACGTTAACGCTACCGTTGCCCGGCAACTTCCGTGGTGGTAACTAACACGACGGTGCGCTAAACTGGCTGGGTGGGTCTCTTATCATAGAGGCTCACCCAGCCTTTTGTGTTTTATAGGTCTGAGAGAAAAAATGTCGGTAACGGCGCTGTTCAAAGACAAGCGGATTGTGTTGGGCGTGACCGGCAGTATTGCGGTCTATAAGGCGGTTGACCTCGCCAGCAAATTGACACAGGCCGGTGCGCTGGTCGATGTGGTCATGACTGAGGCCGCCCAAAAATTTGTCACGCCATTAACCTTCCAAGCGATGACGGGGCGGGCGGTCTATACTCATTTGTGGAAAACCGATGTCAGCGGCTATTTACCGACCCATATCATGCAAGTCGGGTTAGGGGAGGGCGCTGACCTCGTGGTGATTGCGCCCATCACGGCCAACACACTCGCCAAACTCGCGCACGGCTTCGCGGATGATTTGCTGACCGTCACGGCACTGGCTGCCCGTTGCCCCCTGATGATTGCGCCAGCGATGGATGGTGTGATGTATGAGCATCCGGCGGTGCAAGCCAACCTCAAAACCTTGATAGAACGCGGCGCGACTCTCATCCCGCCGGAGCGCGGACGATTCGCCTCTGGATTAGAGGGAGTCGGGCGTTTGCCGGAGACTGCAACCCTGATAGGCGTAATCCGCCAATATTTTGCCCGCGTCAGTGGGTCTCTGACCGGACGACGGGTGATTGTCACGGCGGGCGGCACGCAAGAGCCAATCGACCCGGTGCGCTATATCACCAACCGCAGTAGCGGCAAACAAGGGTACGCCATCGCACAAGCGGCGGCCGATGCGGGCGCTCATGTCACCTTGATTACTACCGTATCTCTACCCGTCCCGATTGGCGTAGAGATTTTGTCCGTCGGCAACGCCTCTGAGATGCTTGCGGCGGTTTTGGTGCATACAGCGGATGCTGATGCGCTCATCATGGCGGCGGCGGTAGCCGATTTTCGCGCTAAACAGGTCGCGCAGCATAAAATCAAAAAACAAGAGGATAGCGATGGGCTGACGTTGGAATTGACACGTAACCCAGATATTTTGGCCGAGGTGGCTCACGCTAAAGCAGCCGACCCTCAACGCGGGCCGCGTATCACCGTCGGGTTTGCCGCTGAGAGCCAAGATTTGTTGCAAAATGCCCAGAAAAAATTGGAACGCAAAAACCTTGATTTAATGGTCGCTAATGACATCTCGGCAGATGACGCCGGGTTTACCGTCGATACCAACCGCGTCGTGTTGCTCTCACGCGACGGACAGCGCCAAGACCTGCCATTGATCGGGAAATCTGAGGTGGCTGAACACATCATCGCCCGTTTAGTTATGTTGATTGACGGGTAAACGTTGCGGTGGGGCTTATCCTCGTCGTTTTGGGATGGGTGTATGGGATATGGCTGGCCGACGCGCTACCAGACATCCCGCTTATTGCATGGGCGATTGCCGCCTTAATCTCGTTATTGGGTTGTGTAATCACCCTCAAAATACCAGCATGGCGACTCATGTTCGCTGTGCTTTTCGCGTTCAGTTTTGGCGCTGTGCGGCTGAAAACCATCCCGCGATTGGGCGACTTATCGGAGTGGAATGACCGAGGCGGGTTGACCGTATATGGGCAAGTCGTGACGCCGCCCGATGTGCGCGAAAAGCGCACCCTGCTCACGATACAAGCCACGCGCATCACCGTCGGCGGGCTGGAGCGCGAGGCCAGCGGGCGGGTTTTGGTGCATGTCCCGCGAGAGTCGGCGGTGCGCTTTGGCGATATTGTCAGTGTGACCGGTTTACTGGTGACGCCGCCCATCGTTGATGCCTTTGATTACCGTGATTATCTGGGGCGCGGAGGAGTCGGCAGCCTGCTCATCCGTACCTCAGAACTTCGCGTAGTCAATAAAATACCTAGCACCCATCCGATGGCGGCCATCCACGATTTTCGGCACAAATTGGGCGAGACCATCATAAGTGGATTGCCTCAGCCGTATGCCGGATTATTGGTTGGCGTGTTGTTGGGGGATGACCGTTGGATTGCGCCGCAGACGATGGATGCGTTCAATCGCAGCGGGGCGGGGCATGTCTTGGTCGTCAGCGGCTACAATATGACGTTGGTCGCTGGCGCGGTAATGGTCGTGTTGAAGCATGTCCGGCGGATAGGGGCGATGCCTAAACTCATCCTGACATGGGGCGTCATCGTGGGATATGCGCTGTTGGTCGGCGGCGAGCCGTCAACCGTCAGAGCGGCATGGATGGCGGGATTGGCCGCATTTGGGTACGCAACGGGCAACACGCTTTATTTGCCATTATCCGCCGCTTTTTCGGTATTGATGCAAACCGCCTATGAGCCGCAAATCCTATGGGACAGAGGGTTTCAACTCAGTTTGGCCGCTACGTGTGGGCTGGCCTTTCTGCTCGCGCCGTTAAAAACCCGTTGGCGTGATTTCTTTGAGCCGGAGATAGCGCCCAATGGGTTCGGTCAATTCTTGCGTGGCGCTGTTGACTTGTTTTTGACAACGGTATGTATTCTGGTTTTCACGATGCCGTTGTTGACCAATTTCTCTGGTCAAATTTCATGGGTGACGTTGCCCGTTAATCTGTTGATTGTCCCCGCACAAGCGTTGCTGTTAATGGTCGGGGCGGCGGGCGTGATCCTAATCCTTGTCTCTGCGCCGGTAGGTTTGGCCGTGCTGTGGTTATGTCTGCCGCTGATTGCATGGACAGAGGTCATCGTGCGCGGGGCGGCCTCAATCCCCGGTACGCAAGTCTCAGCCTATATACCGCCGTGGCTTGTCCTGATATATTGGGCGACAGTCGGGGGCGTTGTCCTGCTCAACGACTCGGATTGGAGAGGGTGGCATCGTGTGATGAAAAGTCCGTTTTATCGTATCGCTATGGCGGCGGCTGGGGTTTTTGCGCTGGTCAGCGTGATTTTGTTCGGTGTGGCAGCTGCTCGCCCGGACGATAAATTGCATATCTGGTTTTTGGACGCTGGCGGCGGGAATGCCGTCCTCATCCGCACGCCAAACGGCGCGACGATTATGCTGGATGGGGGAGATTCGCCGGTACGCCTGAGCAGTCTGATTGGCGAGCGTTTGCCCGCCAATACCGACCATCTCGATTTGCTGATTTTATCTGCGCCGGATGAGGCCGAGACCGGCGCGTGGAGCGAGGTCGGGCGGCGCTATCCACCGAGTGAAGTCTTGACTCACGGGCAGCCGAATCTGGGAATCCCGTGGCAAACTCTGTTAGCCACGCTGACCGAATCTGGCGCGAAAATTCAATATGTCACAGCCGGGTACAGCGTCCAGACCAGTGATGGTGTTACAATAGACATACTTTGGCCGGAACACTCCCCGACGCTGGGCGAATCGCTGACGACTTATCCTCTGGTTGTGCGGGTGACGTATGGCGATTTGCGCGTGCTATTACCGGGCAATCTTGATCGCGAAGGGCAAACTGCGTTCTTAGCATCTGCACCGGAGATGACATCAGATGTGTTGATGCTGCCGAATCACGCTGAGGAACGCTCGTTGGATGGCACATTTTTAGTGACGGTGAACCCATCCAGTGTAGTGATGGCAGCTGGGGTAGACTCCCCGCCGAATACCGATATATTGGCGATGCTCGGCGGGCGCACGCTCTATCAGACCGGCCAGCAAGGGACGATACACCTCGTCAGCAGTGGACAGAGTTTTATGATGGAAACGGAACGCGAGTGACTTATGCCCCAACCGCTTTTGACCTTTATTCATATCAGCGATACACACCTATACGCGAATCCACACCCATCTTTGCCGCCCACGCCCAACCCATTAGCACGCGCCGAGGCGGTGATTAAGCACATCAACGCGCAAGTGTTCCCGATTGATTTTGTGCTGCATACTGGCGATGTCGGGGATGATTTACCGGATATTGAGAAGTACCGAGAGGCGCAAGGGGTGCTGAAAAAACTCAGTGCGCCGCTGCATGTCATCCCCGGCAACCATGATAACCGCGATTGGTTGCGCGAGGTGTTCTATCCGCACTCCAACACGCCGTATTACAGTTTTGAGCATAAAGGGGTAGAAGTGGCCTGCCTTGATACCTCTGTTCCAAATCAGCCGCACGGCGAGATTAGCGAGAGGCAATTGGCGTGGTTGATGAAGATTTGCACCGCGCCGAGCGATAAACCTTTAGTCGTGGCGCTACACCATCACCTGTTCCCTTTGGGGTCGCTACCTATGGACACGATGACGGTCAAGACCGGGGTGACTGTGCATCAGACCTTGCTAAAAGCCCGCGCCCGTTTGAGATGTGTTTTGTTCGGGCATGTCCACGAGCGCCTGAGCTTCATCCGCGATGGGGTACTGTACGCTACTGCGCCGAGTACATGGTTTCAACTCAAGACGTGGCCGGGGCAGACCGGCTCATTTGTGATAGATGATGTCGCCTTGCCGGGGTATAACATCGTGACTTTGACCTCTGACGGCCTGACCACCGTCCGCGCCGTCAGCGTAAATCCGGCATGAGCCATGCGATTCTGACGTTCGCGCATATCAGCGACACGCATCTGCATGAGAATCCACAATTCAAGGGCAAACGGGCATGGACATCGCGCTCGACCACGGCGGCGGTGATTGAGAGCATCAACGCTTACCCCGTCCCGCTGGATTTTGTGCTGCATACCGGCGATTTCGGCAACGACCCATTACGGAAAGAGCATTACCTCACGCTGCAAAAATTGGTCGCCGGATTGACCCCGCCGTTGCATGTTTTACCGGGGAATCACGATCATCGGGTTTGGCTACGCGAGATATTCTACCCGCAACACGCTATGCCGTATTATGCTTTCGAGGTCAACGGCGTGCAGATTGCCTGTTTGGATACATCTGTCCCATACCAGCATCACGGGATTATCGAGCCGGAACAATTGGCGTGGCTAGACGCGATTTGTACCGCTGAGAACGATAAGCCGTTGGTTGTGGCGCTGCACCATCACCCGTTGGCACTAGGGGCGGATGCGATGGATTCGATTCGTCTGGTAGACGGCGAATCGCTTCACCAGACGTTGCTCAAGGCGCGGAGTCGGGTGAAGTGTGTGCTGTTCGGCCATATTCATGAACGGATGATGATGGCGCGGGATGGGATTGTCTACGCCTCTGCTCCCAGTACGTGGTATCAATCGCGGACGTGGCACGGGCAAGGCGAATTTGCCAAGTCTGAGGTCAATCAGCTGGGGTACAACGTCGTCACCCTGACCGCTGACGGCGGGGTGACGATACGGGCTGTCTCGGCCAATGCGCCCGCTATCCGTTAAAAACTGTTAGCGTCCGTCCAACGGTCAACCGACTCGGCGATTCGGCTGCCGATGACTTGTACGCCGATTCCGTCCCCATCTGGGACGTTGAGCGTGCTGTCAGAATTTAAGACGAATGGCGGTTCGCTGATGTCCTCAGCAAAGTAGCGGTCTGTCGCGCTGATGTCACACGGCAGGCTGACGGCGGGCAGTGAGGCGAACGCGACGTTGGCTGCCCGCCCGATTCCGGATTCCAACATGCCGCCAATCCATAACGGGACGTTGTTTTCAGCGCAGTGTTGGTAAATCCGCAGGCTTTCGGTGAAGCCTCCGACGCGCCCCGGCTTGAGATTCAGGACGCCGATTGCGCCGACTTGCAGCGCCAATTTGAGGTCGTTGAGATTCTTGATGCTTTCGTCCAAACAAATCGGGGTTTTCAATCGCGGCTGCAATTGGCTGTGATCGTAAATATCCTCGTGGCCGAGCGGTTGTTCAATCATTAACAGATTGAACTCATCCAATTGGGCAAGATGATCGGCATCGGCGAGAGTATAGGCGGAGTTGGCGTCCAACATCAACATAATATCGGGGAACTCGGCGCGGACGGCGCGGGCGAGGTCTATATCCCAGCCGGGTTTAATCTTGAGTTTGATGCGGGCGTAGCCCTGTGCCACGCGCTTGCGGACGATTTCCAGCGTCTTTTCGAGGGTCGGCATGATGCCGATGCTGACGCCGACCACGGCCTTATTCCGTGAGCCATGACCGGGCGGCAGAGATAACGCGAACAAATCCGCGAGGCGCAAGTGATTGGTCTTGGCATAGGCGTCCCAGATGGCGGCCTCTAGGCCGGATTTGGCGTGAGCGTTGCCGCGCACATGGGCGAGTAGGGCGGGGACTTCGGTGGGGTGGTTAATCATCACGCCGCTGAGGTTTGGGACGAGAAATTCTTCTAGGATGTGCAGGCCGGTGACAACCGTCTCCGCGCCGTAGCCGGGGTAGACCTCTACCGGGGACTCGCCCCAACCGTGGATGCCGTCTAAGGTCGTGACTTCTACAATCACACCCGCTTTAAACGGTTCTTCCCCAAACGAGGTGATGAACGGCTCTAAAAACGGGAGGTGCAGCGGGTAGAGGTTAACCGAGAGAATCGTAATTGAGCGCATGGGGATTATTGGCCTCCGATGGTGATGCCGGATAATTGTTCTAGCGCCTTGACCAGCGCGTGGTTGCCCTCACCGCCGAGTCCTTGCCGCTGGAGGACGTTATAAAATCCGTGGATGGTCGCGGTCAGCGAGAGCGGCAAGCCCAACTCATCGGCGGATTCTAGCACGAGGCGCAGGTCTTTTTGTTGCAAGTCGATGGTGAAGCCGGGGCGAAAATCACGCTGGATGACTTGTGAGCCGCGATTGACCAACATCCAACTGCCGCCCGCGCCGCCGCCTACCGCTTGGAGGGTCTTAGCGAGGTCGAGGCCGGATGCTTGGGCTAACAAGAGCGCTTCACCCGCCGCCAACATATTGGCGACGCATAGAATCTGGTTGACCAGTTTGGTCGCTTGGCCGCTGCCGCACGCGCCCATGTGCGTGATGGTTTTGCCGATGGCCCGAAACACTGGCAGGGCGCGGTCAAAGTCTGGGGTTTCGCCGCCGACCATGATGCTGAGAGTCCCGCGCTGTGCGCCCTCACTGCCGCCGCTAACCGGCGCATCTAACAGACCGATTCCGGACTCGCGTAATTTAGCGGCGATTTGGCGAGTCGATTTTGGGCTGATGGTGCTGAGGTCTATGAAAACCATGCCCGCCCGCGCCCCGTGAATCGCGCCGTTTTCGCCCAATAATACGGCTTCGACATCCGGCGTGTCGCTGACGCACGACATCACGATGTCGGCGTTGGTGACTGCTTCTGATGGGGTTGCGGCGGCTATCGCGCCCAACGCCACAAATTCATCTGCCCGCGATGCGGTGCGATTCCAAACGGTGACGGGATACCCGGCTTTGAGCAGGTTATGCACCATGCCGCGCCCCATAATCCCTAACCCGATAAATGCGATGCGTTCCACTGGTTAGCCCCTTGTGTGTTCCGCTACAATCTTAAGTCTACAGCTTACCCTTTCATCGGCCAAATATGCCAGAACCGCCTATGTCCGACTCAACCATCACGTACCGAATTTTGACCGAAAATCCCGACCTTGAGGCCGCAAGCGCCTTAGAAACAGTAATTTGGGGATGGGAGGCGCGATTTTCTTCACCGACCAATGTCATGCGCGTGACCGCCCTGAAAGGCGGACTCACGCTGTGCGCGTATGACGGGGATGCCATGATTGGCATGTCATGGGCGTTCCCCGTCCGTACTGAAGGAAAATGGGTGCTGTGGTCGCATGTCGCGGGCGTCATCCCAGACTATCGCGGGCGCGGAATCGGGGCGGGGATTAAAGTTGCCCAGCGGGATTGGGCGCTGACAAACGACTATGACCAAATCCGCTGGACGTTTGACCCGATGCAAGCGGGCAACGCCAATTTTAATCTGCGTGTATTGGGGGCGACGGCCTATAAAATCAGCGAAAATATGTACGGGATTTATGACGACGCGCTCAATCCGGGCTTGCCGACAGACCGTTTTGAGGCGGTCTGGGCGCTCAATGACCCGCGTGTAGCGCGAATCGCCGCCGGAGAGATACCGCCCGTCGCGGATATGCCGACGGTTACACTTTTGGAATATGCCGACGACGGCTTAAAGCGGAGGACATTGATAGGTGTTTCGCCCGCCCGCCTCGAAATCCCGGCGCAGTTTTTGCGGCTGGGGCGTGAGAATCCGCACCTAGCGCGGGCATGGCAGACCGCCTTGCGCGAGACGCTCACCGAGGCGTTTGGGGCTGGTTTTGCCGTGGTCGATTTCATCCGCGATGGCGGGCGATATTGGTATGTGTTAACGGAGAAACCGCATTAAATCCGGCTGTGATTATGGCGTGGGCGCTTCACGAAGTGTCCCTACGATGTGCTTAACGCAGCATGTCTCTACGGAAGTTACAACGCGGATTTTGCCGCCGATAACGCCGCCTCACATTGGGTGGACGAGGCGGGGACGCCGCCGCCTTGCACAAAATCTGGCGTGCCGCCGCCGCGCCCTTGACCTAAAACGGCCAACGCCGCCTTTAGAGGCACGTTGAGATTCAACCCAGATAAATCCGGGCTACGGGCGAGCATGAGTTGAGTCTTCTCGCCCGGAATCGCCAATAGCGCGACGACGCCTGTCGCTGTGACTAATTTTTTGGCGAGGGCGCGTAAGTCATTGAGGTCGTATAGGTCGCTAACCAGTTCAATCACGCGCCGCCCATCGTCTGAGGGTGAGGCGGCGGCCAATAATTCTGCCGCGTGCGCGTCGATTAATTTACTGATGGCGGCCTTCTTGCCCCGTTGTGCCTTGGTCAAGCCCTCTTGCAGCCGCGCTACCGAGTCGGGCAAGTCTGTGAGTCCGGCGGTGAGTTGGGCAGTCAGCCGATTGGTGACATCAACCCGCGCCGCGTAATCAGACAGCGCCCGCCCGCCGCATTTGAACTCGACACGGAATTTGTCGCCGCGTTTCTCGGTCTTGATGAGCTTTAATAGGCCGATTTCGCCGGTAGCGCGGACGTGAGTCCCGCCGCAGGCCGTCGCGTCGAACGTCCCGATTTCGACCACGCGCAATCCGTCTGTGGCGATATGGTCAGGGAGGCGGCGCATCCGCACCCCGGCGACGCGTAAATCTTCGACGGTCTGGTAAATCCGGGCGCTGACCGGCTGATTCTCCCAGATAACATGATTTGCCAGCCCTTCGGCTTGGCTGAGTTGGTCTGCCGTTAGGTCGGTACGGTCTAAGTCAATCGTCACCGTATCGGCGCTGAGATGGAATCCGACGGTATTGGCCTCGCAAAGTTGTACCAGCGCTTGGGTCAAAATATGTTGGCCGGTGTGCTGCTGCATGTGGTCGAGTCGCCGCGCCCAATCTAGTTCCGCACGCACGGCGTCACCGTCTGGCAAGGCGGAGTCTAGGACGTGAATCACCGCGAGGTCATCCGGGTGGGTGATGACATCTACTACATTGACACCATTTAGCGTGCCAGTATCACACGGCTGACCACCGCCCGTGGGGTAGAAATAAGTCTCATCCAGCACCACGGCTGGGCGGCCTTGCCAGTCCAACCGTTCGGTGATGCGGGCGTCAAAACTGCGCGTGTGGCTGTCGTCATAGTACAGGCGCTTGGTCATGGGTGGTTTTCCTGTGCGGGTGTTAAAGTCTAAGCATGTTTTGTCACGGGAGATCATACCATGCGCGGAAAATTTACGGGGGTATACTGCGCGACGGTCACACCGATGCGCGGTCTGGATGTTGATACGGCGGCGCTGGTGGCGCATTTGCATGCGCTGAAGGCTGAAGGTTGCGACGGCGTGCTATTGATGGGGACAACAGGTGAAGGCCCGTCGCTCGCACTGCATGAGCGTGAGAAAATCGTGGCCGATTCCGTGGCGGCCAATACTGGCCTCAAGATTCTGGCGGGGACGGGGACCCCCAGCTTGCCGGAAACTATCGCGGCGACTCGGCGGGCGTTTGAACTGGGCGCAGACGCGGTGGTGGTCATCCCGCCGTATTATTTTAAGACAGCCAGCGAAGCCGGATTATTGGCGTATTATCGCGCCGTCATCGACTCGGCTGTGCCGGAAGATAAGGCGTTCTTCGCCTATCATATCCCGCAAGTCTCCGGCGTGGCCGTCCCGACGACTTTATTAGAAGCATTATCGGCGGAATACGGAGCGCGATTTGCCGGGGTCAAAGACAGCGGCGGCGATATGAATTATGCGAGTGGTCTGATGCAGACCGCGCCGGAGTTAGATGTGTTCGTCGGCTCAGAAAAACTTCTGCTGGCTGGACTCAAGCACGGCGCGGCGGGGTGTATCACCGCAGGTGCGAATGTCTTAGCTGCTCGTGCCGCCGCCGTTTATCGGGCATGGAAACTCGGCCAAAATGCTGACGCGCTACAAGCTGACCTCAGCACGGCGCGCACCGTCCTAGATGGCTATGCGCCCGCACCGTCTTCGCTTAAGGCGTTGCTTGCGATGCGCTATGGCGGCGATTCGTGGGACGTGCGCCTGCCGCTGCTGCCATTGTCGGAGGATCAAGGCGCCGAATTTATCGAAAAATTCAACGCGGTACGATAAAGATGGAACGTGGCAATACTGTATGAATATACAGGCAAGGACAACGCGGGCGTTGTCCCTACGATTCTCACCCTTTTGGTAGGGACATGGCCTGCCGTGTCCTTAGTTTTCTCTATTTCAACAGGAATCGGAACACATCCGGCAGACGCCGCGCCCACGATGATTCGCTGTGGTCGCCACCCTTATCCTTGACGTATTTCAGGTCTTTGCCGACATTGTAGCCGACCTGCTTGAATTCGTCACGGAGCATCGTGACCGAGTCTGCCGTGGCGGTACTGCGGCTTGAACGTCCGGGGATTTCCCGCGTGCCGACATCAATATAGACCTTGCCGCCCCGAAATCCCATGTGACGCACATGGTCGAGGATGGCGTTGCGGGCAATCCACAAAGACGGACTCATTGACGCGCACAGCCCAAACGCCCACGGATAAGCCAGATAGCCGTATAAGCTAATCAGACCGCCCATTGATGAGCCGATAATGCCTGTGCTGTCAGCATCTGGCTTGGTGCGGAAATCGTTATCAAGCATGGGTTTGAGCGTATCCATGATGAAACGAATATAGGAATCGCCTTTGGCGGTGCGGAAATGCCCCCCTATATAGGGATTATATTCCGCGAGGCGCGCTTCGCCCATATTCGGGATGCCAACCGCGATGGCCTCGATGCCCTCTTGTGCCAGCGCGTTCAGCGTCTTATCGACACCCCATTCGCCCGCGTAACTGGTACGCGCATCGAACAGATTTTGGCCGTCCTGCATATACAGCACGGGATAACGCCGGTCACTGTGCCAGTATGACGGCGGAAGATAGACGAGGATATCGCGGTGGTTATTGAGTTGAGGGCTGTGAACCCCGTGCGCGATGCGTAAATCACCGTGGACGGTATGTTCCCGACGAATCTCTGTATATACCGACCAATGTGTCATAGATCAGACACTTTCTCTCATTTGGACTTGTTAGGTGAGTTGATTGCTAGTGTTTGCCCCAGTCGAAACGCTGCTCGTTCAAGCAGTTCTCCGCTACGGCGTAGGGCTTCCCCCATCGACATCGGCGCGTCGATAATCGACCATGCGGCGCGTATCCCGGCCTGACGGAGGGCGTTGGGTGGCGCGGTAATCGTCCCGCACAAGGCCATAACTGGCACTCGTCGGGCGGATGCCCGTTTAGCGACCCCAATCGGCGATTTTCCGCCAAGACTTTGCACGTCCAAGCGACCTTCACCGACAATAACACCCTTAGTATATTCTAAGGCTTTATCAAATCCACAAGAGTCCAATAAGATATCTATACCGGGTTTAAGTGAGGCCGAGGTGAATGCCAAAAGCCCACCCGCCAATCCGCCCGCCGCGCCGCCGCCGGGTGTGGTCAGGACATTGACGCCGATTTGGTCACGCACCAATGAGAAAAACCGATGCAGATTATCATCTAATAATTTAACTTCGGCGGGAGATGCGCCTTTTTGGGGCGAAAAAATCGCCGCCGCTCCGCGTGAACCGACCACCGGATGGTTGACATCCGCCGCGATGATGATTTCGATGCCGCGTAAACGCAAGTCTAGGCCGCTGGCGTCAATCCGGGCGAGGTGTGTCAGACCCGCGCCGCCGGGCGGGATGTCCTGACCATTCGAGTCCAAAAGTCGCACGCCCAATGCCCGCAAACAGCCCGCGCCGCCGTCCGTAGTCGCGCTACCGCCCAACCCGACGATGATTCGGCGGGCATTGGCGTCCATCGCAGCGCGGATGAGTTGACCCGTACCATAGCTGTCGGCGTGAGTGGCGCGGCGTTCTTGTACCAATTCGATGCCGGAGGCCAGCGCCATCTCAATCACAGCGGTGTGGCCGTCCGGCAACACGCCGAACGCAGATGAAATCTGGCGGCCTAAAGCGTCACGGGCGGGCGTGGTGATGCGTCGCCCACCGTGCGCCAGAAAGCACTCTAACGTCCCATTGCCCCCGTCTGCCACGGGGAAAGCCAAAACATCCCGCCAGCCGGAACGTCGTAAACCGTGGGCGACGGCATCCGCCGCCTGTGCAGCGGTCAGGGCGTGTTTGAACGCGCCGGGGGCTGCAATCAGGCGTCTTGGGCGGCGTGGATTATGGGGAGGGTTATTTGAATGAGCCAAACATTTGATCCACATTACCGACGGCTTGGCACACTCCTGAGTTGGATTGCACAGCCACCCAGAACAGGAAGAAATAGGCCGCCCCCAACAGGCCGGTTAAGATACCGAGGTACATCGAACGGGGAGGTTTGCCGGGGACGCCGCGAGACATGCCGCCGACCAACAACGGGACGACCAACATCACGATGTTCAAGACCAATGTAATCAGGCCGCAGATATAAAAGAACTGTACCTTCACCAGAAAGGCAGCCATCAGGACGGCAATCATCATATAGCCGAGATTGGCTTGCTTGTCTGGGACGATGAACAACGTGACGAACGCCAAGACGAAGATGGCATACAAAATATAAGACAGGTAGACCGGCACAACCGAGGACGCATCGGGTCTGAGATAGCGTAAAAGGTCGCTGATGTTTAAGTTCGGCCCGGCTTGCGCCGAGGCAACCGACACGACCCCTAACAGCGCCAACATGATGAATGTGGCAAGGATGGCAATACGTTTAGACATGATAAATTCCCCCAAGAGTTGGGTGAGATGGATTCGATACAACTATGCTGACTATACCGCGAAAGCGACGCTAGGGATAGCTATTAGCGCCTTAAGTATGGCGCGAGCGCCCCGCGTAAGTCCATCCCGTCATGATACTGGATGGCGTGCATCCCAATCGCCTGTGCGCCCATAATATTGGCGGGCATGTCGTCGATGAATACAGCTTGGTCGGCGGGCATCGCCAGACGGTCTAATGCGATCCTATAAGCGGCGGGGTCCGGCTTCATCATGCCGATGTCGCCAGAAATCACCAGTGGGTCAAATAACTGCGCGATGCCCAATCCGATCAGTTTTCCCAATAGTGCGGGGCTGTCGTTGCTCAATAAGGCGATGGGGTGGCCTGCGCCGCGTAACTCTTGAATCAACGCCATGAGCGCCGGGTCTAGCTGGTCGGCACTGAAGTAATCAGCCTCTAATTGCGGTAGTTGAGCGTCATCTATGGTGAGTTGCGCTGCGACATCCGCCCAATAATCCGCGACTGAGACGCGCCCGATTTGCGCCAAGCGCCATGACTCGCTGCCATGAACGACGCGCTCAACCGTGCCGTGTGGCAGCCCCAGCCGGTCATCCCATGCGTGGCGCGGGGCTTGGCTTTGGGTTTTCATCAGCACGCCGCCGAAATCAAAAATCAGAGCCGTATGCGGCATAAACCAGAGTCCTTATCAGTTCATCAATAGGCTGCCCATTATCCCCCAAAACAAAGCGAGGCAGAAAGGGGTATCCTTCTGCCTCGGTTTAATGGGATTGGGGAGGGCGAATTACGCCTGATCCGCCAACCACGCCAGATGCGCTGTTTCATCTACCTGATGTACCGACTCTTGCGGAGCGCGGTGGGTCAGGGCTTGGAAGAGGGTGTTGAGCGTACTGGACAGCGGATTCTGCGATTGGGTGACGGCGTTTTGGCGAAGGGCTTGCGCCGCTTGCTGCAACTCTCGTTGTCGCAGTTGGGCTAACTCTAGGGTTAATGGGTTGTTCATGATGTTTGATACTCCGAGTGGGTTAGGTTGGTTTGCGAGATTGGTTAGGTGGATGGGGTGGGGTTCTGCCGGGTAAGACTAAAGCGAGTCGTAAGCGGCGGGACGGGCGGAAACGGCGGGTTGCTCAACAGACTGAAGGCGTTCACCGAGTTTGACGAGTTGGCGGCCAATCATGTGACTGAGCGATGGGGTAGCAGGTGTGATCGCCTTGATTTGGCGGAGTGACTCTGCTTCGCTCATTGCACGGGTCTGGCGCTGTTTGTGAAACTCATATTCAAAACCGATCATGATGCGCCTCCTAGTGGGCTGTTTTGGTTTTCGTAAGTTGGATGTACTTATCCCTTATACGCATACCCACCGGTAAAGGTTCAATACATATTCCCGAAATAGTGCTGAACCACTCCAACAGAATATCATGACCCTTTGTGAGCCGTCAAGAACCCAATTGTTGGGGGTGTGCCGCTTGACTTCCAAAAGCATACGACAACTTTTGCCCATAACTCATCAATTCCCAACAAGACCCCCACAAAATCGGGGTATAGTTTGGGGCAGATGTTTTTTGTTTGACCGTAGCCAAAATACTCTGAGAGGACAAGCCGCCCATGAGCAGTACGCCACTTCCGATTGAAGAATTTAGCCAGATTGCCCGCAGCATCGAATCCGAGGTGCGGCGCGTGATTGTCGGGCAGGAGGATGTCATCCGCAGCGTCCTGATTTGCGTGCTGGCAGGGCGTCACGCGCTGCTGGAAGGCGTGCCGGGGTTGGGCAAGACCCAATTGGTACGCACGCTGGCCGATGTACTTGACCTCAAATTTTCGCGTATTCAGTTCACGCCTGACTTGATGCCTGCCGACATCGTGGGGACGGATATTTTCGCTGAGGATGACACCGGACGGCGGGTTTTCAGCTTCCGCGAGGGGCCGATTTTCGCCAATCTGGTGCTGGCCGACGAAATCAACCGGACGACTCCCAAAACCCAATCGGCGCTCTTAGAAGCGATGCAAGAGCAGACCGTGACCGTGGCTGGGCGGACGTACCCGCTGACTGCGCCGTTTTTCGTCTTGGCGACTCAAAATCCGCTCGAAATGGAAGGCACGTATCCGCTACCAGAAGCCCAACTTGACCGTTTCATGTTCAAGATTAATGTCAAATTCCCGTCATTAGACCAATTGACGGTGATTTTGGAGCGCACTACTGGCGGCGTCAGCCCGAAGGCCAGTTCAGTCGCCAGCGGCGCTTCAATCGTCCAAATGGGCGCATTGGGCATGAATACACCCGTCCCGACCCATGTCAGCCGATTTGCGGCGCAAGTCGTCCTCGCCAGCCACCCAGACAGCCCAGATGCGTCAGATTTCGTGCGGCGCTATGTCCGCTATGGCGCGAGTCCGCGCGGCGCTCAGGCGTTGATTATCGGCGCAAAATTGAACGCGCTGCTAGAGGGGCGCTTTAACGTGTCGTTCGATGACATTAAGGCGATGGCGCTACAATCGCTCCGCCACCGCGTCTTATTGAACTACGACGCGCAATTTGACGGCGTGACGGCGGATGATGTGGTCAAAGACCTGATGGGCGCAGCCGAGAAACTCACGACTCAACGTTGAACCCACGCCAATACCTGAGATTGGGCGTCTTGGGGAGCGATACCATCCCGCGTCCAATCCCATGTCTCATTATCATGGGCGGCGGCAACCCCACCACTGCGGAGAGAGGTTGGTTTCCATAAGACGAGGCTGTCTGGCGTATAGGGGGCATAGCGCTGTGGAGAAGTCGGCCCCATCAGCATCGCGGTTTTCGCGCCGGAGGCCGCCACTAGATGGGTCAGGCCGGTATCATTCCCCACATATAGTGCGGCTTGCGCCGCCAGCGCCGCCGCCTGTGGCAGAGTCAGGCCGCCGACAACGGCTGGCACACGCTGAGGGAGTTCATGTTGCACGGCCTCTAGGATAGGAGCATCGCTTCCTGCCCCAATCAAAACCAATGGCACGCCCAGCGCCCGCGAAAGCCCTTCCGCTAAGGCGGCGAACATCGGTGGCGGATAGCGCTTGGCGTCGAACATCATGCCGGGGTTACTCCCACCGGCGGGGTTCATCAGCAAGAATGGCGGCTTGACGCCCAGACCCTCTAATATGGCGCGGGCGGCGATCCGACTCTCTGACTGGACGGGTATAGACGCCCATAGACCGGAAACATCCAAGCCCAACGCACGCGGGACATCCAAATAAATCTCAGATTCGTGGCGCTCGGCGGTTGGGTCGATAGCGGCGCGGATGGTATAGCCGAAGCCGCGTCCGGCGCTGTCCAACCCTGCACGGTGTGGTATCCGGCTGAGGGCGACTGCGGCGCTCATCAAGGGAGAGCGCACCAATGACACGGCGAGGTCGAAATCCCCAGCGCGAAGCTGGCCGACAAATCGCCAGAATCCCCCCAAAGATTTGACCGGGAGCGCTGCTGCGCCCGTGTCTAGGATGTCGTTGAGGTCGGGGTGATTCTCTATCACCGAACGTGACCAGCCGCCCACCGCCCATGTCAGATGGGTTTGGGGATAGGCACGGCGTAGCGCACCTAATACCGGCGTCGCCATGACCACATCGCCGATGCAGCACGGCAGAATCAACACAACCCGCCTCGGCGCAATAGGCGCGGGGCGGGTTGGGAACAGCTTACCGAGGACGGCGTAAGGCGATGACACGGGTCAGATTAGCTGACATCACGCGGCACGACACGGATCGGCCTAATCTTGTAGATGACGCGGGTTTCGGCGTTCATGCGCACCGTGTTGCCCTTGTAGTAATCCGAGTTGCCAGTATAACGCCCGCTGAGGAAGTTGATATGGTCTACGCCGCCTTCTTCGGTGTCGGAGACGACCTCCCCGCGAATTTCGAGATAGCGGTAGGGGTTGGACGGATCTATTGATAAGATGGTGGCCTTGCGGCGTTCGCTAAGATTTTTGTCTTTGGCCCGGCCACGGGCGGTATTGACCAAGATGTACTCACCATCCCAGTTGAACCAGACTGGGGTGGCCTGTGGGGTATTATCGGGCATCAGCGTGACCAGAGTCACCACAATTGGGCGCTCCAGTAAATCTTTCATGTTTTCAGGGATGGTAGCGGTCATACATTCACCTCTTCGATAAAGGGATACCGTATTGTCATACCCCTATTCAGATATTGCGTACTATTTGGACGCCCCGTTAGGCTTCTTCTCTTACCCTAGCGACTCTGCCAGTTGAAGCTACGGACGGGCATCACCCCGCCAATCGGCGCGTAACCGCCGCCGGGGTTGCGGCGAACCACCGTCACCACCCACGCCATCGGATGAGTTTGTCCATCGGTTGGGATGAGGGCGGTGGGGAGGGGCATGGATGTGTCTTTTGTGATTTGGCGAAATTGCGTGTTAAGCGTCGTGTCGGTCACTTCGACATAATAATACTCATCTGTACCCAGAACGCCGACGCTAATCCATTGGATTGTAACCAACCCGTTCACCGTGACGCCTTCTGGCGGGGTGATAATCAGCGGGGCGCGGAAAGTCGGGGTCTGAGTTGGAGTCTCACTGCCGGATGGAGTCGGTGAGAGGGTCGGCGTAGCTGTCGGTAGCGGGACTTTTACGCCTTGACCGATATTGATGGTGGGATTACAGGTTTCGCCGCCGCTACGATTGTTGAAGTCGCAACCCGTGAACGGGATTTCGGGGTTCAAGCGGGCGAGGATTTCTAGGGTCGTGTTATAGCTTTCCGCGATGCTGATGATGCTCTCGCCCTCAATGACCGTGTGAGAGGTGAGTTGTGTATTGGCGGCCAGTTCTTCCGGCGGGCGGATGCCTAACGTCCCCATCATCGAGACGGTAGCCTCATATCCCGGTGGGCTTGGCGTGAACGTCACACGCGGGATGAGGATGATCTGCCCAACTCGTAGATTATCGACATTGATGTCCGGGTTTAGCGTCTGAACGGCGCGAAGTACGCTGAAATCAAGATAGCCGAAACGCGGCAAAATGCGCGACATCGTGTCGCCAGATGCCACCGTGACCTCATACGGGCCGGGGGTCGGGGTCGGCGTGGGGGGTTCTGTGGTCGGTTGCGCTGTCCCCGGTGGGGTCGGTGTGATGAGCATGATGCGCTCGACGGTTGGCGCAGTACTGGGCGTCAAGCTAGCCGTCGCCGAAGATTCTGGCGTTGGGCTGAGGGTGGCCGTGTCCGGCGTCGCAGACTGCGGGAACGATACAGTAGGGGTGGGCGGCTCGGTATTGAAGTTACACGCACTGAGCGTCATGCTCAATAGGGCGGCCAAGAGAATCCAACGGCGGTTGTGAGTCATACGGTTAACTTTCTCCTCGGCCTTCCCAAGTAAAATTACGTGGCGCGGTGATATGCCGTGCAGAGTCGGGGTCGCCTTGCGGGACGATGGCGACTGTCCAGATATATTCAAGTTGAACGGCCTGCACGCCCTGCCATTCCTTCGGGATGACCCAGAATAACTCGCGGGTTTCCGCCGTGAAGGCCGCGCCCTCGGTCAAATTTTGTACGGTCAAGAAATAAGCCTCCCCATCTGCCAATGTGCCACTGGCCGCCCAACGCAAGGTGATAATCTCATCACGACGGAAATAGGCGTGATTATCGGGACTTTGCACTTCTGGGGCGTTGAAGGTCGGGGTCGCCGTCGGGGTTGGGGTCTCGCTGCCGTTCGGCGTGAAGGTCAGGGTTGGCGTCTGAGTCGGGATGGGGACGCGAATAGATTGTCCCGCATAAATCGGGACGATGCACGCGGGGCCACCAAAAGTCAGCCCCATCTCGCATTGGAGGAAGTCCATCTCTGGGTTGAGCTTATCGATCGTGTCTAGCGTGGTGTTATAGCGCGTGATGATTTCGATGATGCTGTCGTTATTGACGATGGTGTAATTGCCGACCCCCGGCGGATTAGTTGCTGTGGGGATGAAAAACGGGTCAACCGCTTGAGTGGCGCGGATGTCATCTATGGACAACCCACCGCCTGATGACGCCATCACAATATCTGTGCCAAGTCCGCCAGTAGACGAGTCCGCCGTGGGTGCGACGCTATTGGGGTCAACCGTGGGGGTAGGGTATGGGATTGCGATGCTTTGACCGGCGCGCAGGTCGTTTTCGTCATTTAAGCCGTTCATTGTGACCACCAGTGGGATGACATCCAAATGGATATGGCCGCAGCGCGAAATCAGCGCCAGCATCCCTTCGCCCGCGCCGACGGTCTGCATACACGGTTCGGGCGTACCGGTTGGGGCAGGGGTGAATGTCTCGGATGGAGTATAGGATGGCGTGAGGGTGGGTGGCCCTTGTGTGACGGTTACGAGCGCCAATGTCGCCGATGGTGTCAGGGTGACATTCAATGTCGGTGTGGGGACGGGCGTCTGGGTTAATGGGGGGCTGAAGCTGGGGCGAATCCAAAAGACTAACAGCACGGCAGCCGCGACCATCAACACCCCGACAATCACTGCGAAGTAAATCCGGGCTTTGGCGCGCAACCCATCTTCCGAGAGATCGGTTTCGCCATAGCGGAAGTCATATCTGCCGGTGCTGACCGGGCGTGCCACGCCATCGCGTATCTCAACCTCGGCATGAGTCAGCGACGCCCCGCAGTTCATGCAGTAGGCCGCTTTTCTGGGGTTGGTGGTCTCGCAGATGGGACAGCGTTTTTGGGCTTGAGCCAACGGATTTCCTCCAGTGAGGTCATATCCGCCATTATACGGACGCATCGGCGGGCGTGCCAGCGTTCACAGCTTGCCTTGCACTAGGGCGTAGGGATAGAATCGGGCGATTACAGGTGTGGGTGGAAGGGGATTTGGCAATGGCCGAACCAGTTGTTGTCCGTAAAGTCGAGAGTAAAGCCGACTACAACGTATTTTTTGAGTTCCCGTGGCGTATCTATAAGGACGACCCGAACTGGGTTCCCGTCCTAAAGTCGATGCGGCACGAGATGTTGAGCAAGACCGATAACCCCGCGTGGGAATATCTGGAAGGCGCTTATTTTGTAGCGTGGCGCGGCGACCAACCGGTGGGGACGATTGCCGCGTTCATCAACCATCGTCACAACGAGCATTGGAAAACCCGCGTCGGGTGGTTTGGCGCGTTTGAGTCCATTGACGACCAGACGGTTGCCGATGCGTTGCTCAAGACGGCTGAGGAGTATGTGCGGGCGAAGGGCTATCCAACTCTCTTGGGGCCGCAGACTTTCACCACCCATGAGGAGGTTGGCCTCTTGATTGAGGGATTCGAGCAGCCGCTGATGTTGATGCCCTATCAGCACCGGTACTATCAGAAACTCATCGAGTCGGCGACGGGTTATAACAAGTCGATGGATGTGAAAAGCTATTACTACGACTGGACGATGGTTGAGCGTGATGGGCTTGCCGAACGGCTGAAAAAAGTGGTCGATTGGCGGATGAAGAAAGGTGGAATCACCATCCGCATGGCGACCAAGCAGACGCTAAAAGATGATTTCACGCTACTGAAAGAATTGTATAACGAGTGTTGGGACGCCAATTGGGGGTTTGTTCCGCTGACCGAACGCGAACGCGACGGCATGATTAAGAGCCTCGGCATGTTGGTTGAGCCGGAAATGCTGCACTTCGCCTATGTCGATGGCAAACCCGTCGGGATGGTGCTGGCGGTTGGGGACATGAATCAAGTGTTCAAGTATGCCTATCCGCGCCCGTCTGAGCCAGAGCCGTTGACTCTGATTAAGGTATTGTGGCATTGGAAGGTCAAGAACAAGATGAACCGCGCTCGTGTGCCTATGCTGGGAGTCGTGCCTGAACACCGCAACAAGGGCATTGACCTTGTGCTGATTTATCACCTGATGGTTCAGCTTCGCAAAACTTATGTGAAAGCGGCAGATTCCGGTTGGATTCTGGAAACCAATCAAGACATGGCCGGGACGCTGATTAGCTTCGGGATGGAAGAATATCGCGCTTATCGGATTTTCGAGAAAGCACTCTAAGGCGAGAGCGCGGTAGCCGCCGCTTCTGAGGCCGACATGTCACCGGACAGCACATCTGTCAGCGCCGATTGTAAGGCGCGGGCGGCGCTGCTGGCTGAGACTTCCGGCATCGGGGGCGGTGAATCCCTGAGCAGTTCCGAAATCAGGTCGTTATCCAACCCCTCGAATGACCAACGCCGCATACTACTACGCTGTGAGGGCGGGATGGCGATGCTGTTGGCATAGGTGCTGTGACGCCCAGAATCCATCATCCAATTGATGAATCGCCCACTCAGCGCTTGCTGTTCTGGGTTAGGGCTGATAATCACCCACATCCATCCATCGACTAAGGTTAGCGGGTCGCCGCTGGGGCTGGGTACGGGTGCGAACGCCAATGGGACTTCGGCATCTGCGAGGTCGCGGAGTTGGGTTGTGCTGATGATGCCCGCATCTAAGCGCCCGTCCGCAATCAACTGGAGGTAATCGTCCGGGCTATCATAATCTACCACTATTCGGGTGATGAGATTGGCTTCGACCATTTCTTCGTAGAAGTTGAGGATGGTCAAGACCGGGCCGGGCGCGAGATTCAGCGGGGATTCCGGCTCTGGGATGAGGCCGCCCGCCGAGATATATTGCAACCATAACACATCGTTCAGCCCAACCGCGCTGGCAGCCGGAATCGCCATAGAGACTTCGGCGTTCAGGATATTGGCAAACGTCCAACGTTCTAACGTGATGGTATCGCTGCGGTAGGCGGTCAGGTAGAAGTCGAGCAGATAGGGCAGGCCGAACAACTGGTCTTCGGCGCGACCCAAACGCAACGCGGACGGGTAGAGGTCTGCGATGACCGCCGAGGCGATACGCCCTTCCACCGGATAGATCAATCCCTCACTGACCGCAGCCAAGAGGTCAGACCGGCGCATCAAGGTGAGGTCGGGTAATGCGCCGGGCGCGACCACCGCTGCCGCTCGTAGCGTCGAGAGGATGCCGCCCACGTCGTCAGGCTTTTTACGGTGCAGTTCAATCTGGATGCCGGATTGGGTGCTGAATTCGTTGACTTCGGCGGCCAGCACTGCCGACAGTGAATCGTCATCCAGCGGGAAAAGCACATCCGGTAGCCAAACGATTAATGCGGACGGTTCAGGCGTTGATGGGACGACTGTCGCAAGTTGACTGGTTGGGCTGAGGGTAGGTGTTAGGGTGGCTGATGGGGTCGGGGTCAGCACGGCAAGCGCGGCTTGGCAACTCGTCGCCACCAACAGCAGTATGCCCCATACCCCGGTCAGCCAATACCTACGCATAGGTCTGAAGCGCCGCTAGAATTGTCTCTGGCGAGGTGGCGAAATGAATATCCCCCCAACCCTCTGAGTGCATGTAGCCAGCGATGTTGGCGTCTTGGACGATTTTATTCCAGAAGTCCCCATAACAGATGACCGGGCGGCGCGGCGCGTCCCCGGCGCGCATCATCTCTGAGGTATAGACCAACTCATTGAGCGTGCCGAGTCCGCCCGGCATGACCACGAACGCATCCGCCAAGCGAATCAACTCAAACACGCGCTCATGTAATGAGTCGCAGGCCACCACTTCTTTAACCCACGGGTTGACCTTGCTGCCGCGTGCGCGTTCTAGAGGGATACACGTCACGCCAATAACATGGCCGCCCGCCTCACTCGCGCCTTGACTGGCCGCCGCCATCAGGCCGTTATAGCCGCCGGTTATGACTATGTATCCGGCCTGCGCCAAAAGCGCTCCCAATCGGCGGGTTTCTTCATAAATAGCGTCGCCGGGGCGCGGCATAGCGCTGCCGTAGAGTGTGATGGTGGGCATGGAGTTAACCTTCGATGTTTTTGAAACGTGGTGCAAACGGGCCGACAGGTTCACCGCCCAAGAGGTGCATGTGAATGTGATTGACCTCTTGGCCGCCGTCTTTTTTACAGTTGATAATCAATCGGTAGCCACTTTCCGCGATACCGAGGTCTTCTGCGATTTTACGCGCAGCCGTGAATAGTCGCCCTAACGTTTGCTCGTCCTCGGCAGTCACATCGCTGACGGTAGCGATTTCTTTGTTGGGAACAATCAGGATGTGGACTTTGCGCTTGGGGTCAATGTCCCAGAACGCTGAAACCAAGTCATCCTTATAGACGAATTTACCGGGGATTTCCCCAGCGATGATGCGCGTGAAAATGCTTGCCATTGTGCGTTGACTCTCCGTTGTAACCGTTACTTGCCTTTGAATGTGGGCTGGCGCTTCTCTAAGAATGCCGCGACGCCTTCATGAAAATCCTCGGTCTTGAACATATAGCCTTGTACCCGTGCCTCATAATCGGCGGCGTCGGCGAGGTCGCGTTCACTGGCGCGGTAGACCGCCCGCTTGGTCAGAGCGATAGCGCGGGTCGGCATGTTCGCCAGCTTAACGGCCAATGCGCGGGATTCTGCCATTACTTGGTCGAGCGCGACCACTTTATTGACGACGCCCCATTGGAGCGCCTCTTGTGCGCTGAATCGGTTTTTGCCGTCAGCCAGCAAGGATAATTCTAACGCTTTTGCCGTCCCAACCGCCCGCTGGAGTAGATAAGTCAGGCCGCCATCGGGGATTAGGCCGATGTTGACAAAGGCCGCGAACACGAATCCAGCTGATTCCGAGGCGACTCGCAAATCGCAGGCGAGGGCGATGCTCGTCCCCGCACCAGCCGCTACACCGTTCAGGGCGCAGATGACCGGTTTTTCGAGGCCGCGCAGTTGGTCTGCCAGCACATTTAGCCCCGCCCGCAAAAATTCTGTGACCGGTACATTGGGGTTGGCCTGAATCTCTGCTAGGTCTGCGCCGCTGCAAAACCCACGTCCCGCGCCGGTCAGAATCACCGCACGCACGGACTCATCACGTCCGGCGTCGCGGAGGGCGGCCTTCATCTCATCCATCATCGGGGTGGTGAGGGCGTTCATCTGGTCGGGGCGGTTGAGCGTCAATGTAGCGACGCCTTCTGATGTTTCGTATTGGATGAATTGATAAGCCATGAATCGGACTCCAGTTTGGTACAATATGTCTTCCGTAATTTAATCCGGCAAATTGTACCATGATTTTTAAGAGGGTGGCATGAATAAAGGCGCGGACGAACACCGTCAGAAGGCGGGGCAGGGCGCGGTAACACTTGCGATTGTGACGGTTAGCGATACGCGGACGCCGGACACCGACATCAACCGTCAATATCTCGAGTCCAAATTGACCGAGGCTGGTCATGTGGTCGCGGCCTATCGCCTGATTAAGGATGAGCCGGTACAAGTTGAGGCGGTTTTGGATGAACTCAGCGCCATGCCAGATGTGCGAATCATTATTTTTAACGGTGGGACGGGGATTTCGCCGCGTGACACGACCTACGATGTCCTCAGCCGTAAGCTGGAAAAAACGCTACCGGGATTCGGCGAATTGTTCCGCATGTTGAGTTATCAAGAGGTCGGCGCGGCGGCCATGCTGAGTCGGGCGACTGCGGGGGTGTATCATCAGAC
Organism: Anaerolineae bacterium; assembly: GCA_034437835.1. Lineage (GTDB taxonomy): Bacteria > Chloroflexota > Anaerolineae > Aggregatilineales > Phototrophicaceae > Flexicrinis. Next base: position 34,724 of record DAOTTP010000218.1, read on the forward strand.
ATTGGTGGTCAGCACGCCCGGCAGCCCGAACGCAGTCCAAGTCGCGTTGGAGAAGTTGATCCTGCCGGAAATCAACCATCTGGCGTGGGAAGTCGTGCGGAAGGCTTAGGCTGAACCGCGCAATTTCCCCTATACATAAAGGCTGGTCTGTGTATAATTTTGGTTGTCTCGGAGAGATGCCGGAGCGGCCGAACGGGCTCGTCTCGAAAACGAGAGTAGCTGAAAAGTTACCGAGGGTTCGAATCCCTCTCTCTCCTCACATCAAAACCGTCTGACCGAGTGAGGTCAGGCGGTTTTTTTATAGTTGACAGTGATGAGTGGTAAAATAGCAGGATAATTCCCCTCTCATCTGATTTCAGAGCTTATAAGGATTATTATGACTGACCAACCAGCCCCCATTCGTAAACCGCGTAATGACGGCGCAATTGACTTGCTGCTCACGCGGCGCTCGCTTAAAACTCAACGGATGGTCGCGCCGGGGCCAAATCCAGAAGAACTCGAAACGATTCTGCGCTGTGCGATTCGCGTCCCTGACCACGCTAAATTGACCCCGTGGCGGATTATCGTCTTACAGGGAGAAGCACAACAACGAATCGGAAAGGCGTGGTCAGAGATTTACGCCCAAGAGCATCCGACTGCATCGCCTGAATTATTGTTGATGGAAGAACGTCGTCCGGCGGAAGCGCCGCTGGTGTTGGTTGTGCATACGCACATTCTCAGCACCGAGCGCATCCGCTACGAGGAGCAGCTTTCTAGCGGCGTCAATGTCTGCATGAACGCCATTCTTGCGGCCAACGCGCTGGGCTACTTTACCAATTGGTTGACCGATTGGCCGTGCTATCACGACGGAGCGAAGTCGGTATTGGGGATTCGGCCTGAAGACCAAGTGTTGGGGCTGATTTACGCCGGAAGTGGGTTGGAGATTCCGCTGGATCGCCCACGCCCAGAAATTGCCGATGTGGTGCGGTTTTTGTAAAGTCGATGTTATAGAAGATAACTTCACTCACCAAGTCTAGTGAAGAATTGCATCGTCGCTCACGGATGTCCATCATTATCGGTGATACTGACCATCACATCCGTGACAGAAATCCCGTTATAGCCCGCGTCGGTGCTGACCGCACTATGCGTGATGACTGCCGTATGATCGCCTTCAACCATAGAATCATCCACCGCCGACACCGTGACGGTCTGCGGCACATCCCAATTCTGCGGCGTGAAGGTCAGGGTGGACGGGCTAACAGCGATTTGGTCTGTTCCCATCACGCTGACCACCACATCCGCTGTCGGCTGTGTTCCGAGGGCGAGGGTGTAGGTGTCTGTCGCGCCGGATTCGGTGATGGTGATGGAGGTGTCGGATTGTGCAAGATTTATTGATGGTGGAGGTGTAATAGTAAATGAATTGCTTTCAACTGTCATATCACCCACATTATGGAGGGATGATTTAAAATCCAAACGATCTTTGATCGAGGTTTTAGCATAAAACACACCCAAATAATCGTTTGGATTTGTTTCAGTTTCCCCATTAGCAATCAATGTATAGATTCCAGCACTATTGACACTAATCATATCAAAAATTGCTTGACCATTTTCGTCAGTCAGGGTTTCCTCACCACCAGAAAGTATACCGTTTGAACCGTTAGAGCCTAATGTAATTGTAACAGGTACATCAGCCATTAAGCGGTTATAGGTATCCCGAACTTCCACTACAACATATGGAAAAATAGCAGCATTACTTTCAACATCAGCGATGTATTCCAAAAAAATCGCTATAGCTGGGTTGGGGTTAGTTTCAACAATGATAGATTCGGATAATCCTCCATTTCCGATAAATAAAGCCAATCCATCACTTGTTATTCCATAGAATAATGAAATTTCTCCAACGTCATCGTTTGTCAGACGATCAATTAGTTGCAGTTCTTGGGTATAACGGCTAAGACTCCACTTTATATTTGAACTGGAGGCATCTAGCTGCTCCCACAGACTCCAAAAGAGAAACTCACCTTCTATATTTACGTTTATAACGCGTGTAACGAAAGAACGGTTGATGGAGCCATCATTAATCTCGCGGGATAATATAAAGTTCGCATTCCATATTATTGAACTAACGTCCAATTGAACCACCCAATAACCAAATTCATCGACAGGAGATATCGGTAAGGGATGAATAAGATTTTGAAAAATCTCAGAGTTTGGAATTTGATTTAAACCTTGATAAATAAAGTAAATATTCCCATCTTGACCAGCTATGAGATATGTCCAATCGGGACCAAAATCTCGTTCTGGCGACCCAAAGTCTATTGTTTGAATAGTTTCTTCAGTTGTAACATTGACAATATGAATAGGTGTAGTTTGATTTGCACTTGATGAGCATATAAGAAGCTGATTCCCAAGCCCAATTCTTGTGATGTACCCCTTAGGGTTGATTAACAAACTAGTTATATAAGGGGTACAAGGAACTAATCTCCTAAATATTTCTGTTTGAGGCATCAAAGTCATCAGACCTGTGCTTAAATCTAACTTAGTCAATGTTGGCTTGCCACTATCAGCATAAAATATAACAATGTTCTCTGTACTATAAGGAACAAAATCCATATTACAACATGTCCATAATTTATATGGGATAAGTGAATACTCCTGATAGGTTTCGACACCTTTTTTACTTACATATAGGGTAGAAGTACTGTTTACAAAAGTAAATAAATCTCCTTCTAAACTAAGACGTGTCTGGCACTCAAATTCTTGTTCACAATTGACAGGTAACAATGACCACATGGAGTCGCTATCATAATTGGCAAGCACATTACTGCTCTCTCCGATAAAAAAACTCCATAGTAAAGCAAATATGATTGTCATTGCAGCTTTTTTAATCATGTTCCCTCGTTAGCCTGTTTTTCTAAAATCAGCGACTGTCAGTGATTAATGGAGTTCGCTAAGAGGCCGTTTGAATATTCGACATTAGACCTGATTTATCGTTTATTCACGGCGGGCGCGCAAGCGTCGCCCCTACAAAATTTCTGATGATGTGTATTCAAAATCGTGTCACCGGATGTACTGTAGGGGCGAGACTTGTCCGCTCGCCCATGAAAACAGAATAGTCTCGCCTATGACTCGCACCAGTGGTTAATAGCGAGTCCAATATCAAGAACTTCATTGCTTATCGCGCTCTCGCTGACGCGCCAATAAACGCTCACGGATGCCAGTGAGTTGAAAACGCTCAATTGCCTGTTGTTTGGCTTGGTCGCGTTCGTGTTGCTGATGAATTAAATAGGCTTCAACGTCGGCTTTATTATGCAGATAGTAGCCTATGACCGCATAGACATCCCCTAAATTTAAGACGTCATAATCATCTACGATTTGCCTTGGTGTCGCGCCGTGTTTGAATTGACCGATGATAATATCAATCGGAACTCTCGTCCCCTCGACAAAAATTTCCCCGGTTTCATCTTGTTCTATTGGGATATGAATTGAATTTGCAGGGAATACCATTACGTTATATCTCCATTTATTTGCCTTATATCATAACATGATTTTTTAGCACCGAGCGCATCCGCTATGAAGCGATTTATGCGGAGAGTGGGCTGGAGATTCCGCAAGATCGCCCACGCCCAGAAATTGCCGATGTGGTGCGGTTCATCCCAGACTAAAACGGGATATAACTGCCTCTGTTTGCCCATTCGTCGGGCTGTGTAGCTTCAATAATCATACGGAGATATTCCAAAACCACTCCAATACCGATGAATTGGTCTACTTCAATAACACCCGGCATGGGTAAACCCTTTTCGATACGGGCATAAGCATAAGCGGGCATAGTATTGACATCATGCGTTAACAGGATGCGATTTTCCGTGGCCGCCCATTCTAAGACCTTATTGTCAGGGATACCTTGTCGGGTATCTTGTACCCGTATGATGTCAAGCTGTGGATATGCCGCCGAGAAATGCGCGTGCCATTGAACCATCGAAATTTTCGTCTAACAAAAATTTCACGGCGTGTCTTCATTTGATTCGGCACGTTTGAGCGCAGAAAACCGTTCTCTCATCGTCTCCATGTGTGGTTGAGAGAGGATATTTTGTTTTATTTGTTCCGCTTCTGTCTCGCGTTTTTCGAGGTAAATGTTTAAGTCGTCTTTATTGTCCAAATAATAGGCGATAGTGGCGTACACATCAGACAACTTGAGTACATCGAAATTCTCGACAATTTTCTCTGGGGTTTCACCGCGCTTATACCCCCCGATAATATTGTCGACGGGAACGCGCGTCCCTTTAATTTTGATAGCCCCATGTTCATCGGTCATGAAGGGTAGGGCTATCATTTCTGCTGGAAAGACCATGATGACAACCTCCTCAACGATTGTTTGAATTATTTTACCCCATATTCAAATAAAAATACGCTTTCTGTGCCACAATAGGTGAGATAACTTCACTCACCAAGTCTAGTGAAAAATTGCGTCGTCATTCACGGATGTCGGTCATTATCCGTGATGCTCACCGTCACACTTGCCACCGAAATCCCGTTATACCCCGCGTCGACGCTGACCGCGCTGTGTGTGATGACAGCCGTATGATCGCCCTCGACCACGGAATCATCCACCGCCGACACCGTGACGGTCTGCGGCACATCCCAATTTTCTGGCGTGAAGGTCAGGGTGGACGGGCTAACAGCGATTTGGTCTGTTCCCGTCACGCTGACCACCACATCCGCTGTCGGCTGTGTTCCGAGGGCGAGGGTGTAGGTATCTGTCGCGCCAGATTCGGTGACAATGGTGGAAGTGTCGGATTCGTTGAGGGAGATGGATGGTAACGTTAATCTGATAAAAAACGATTCGTTATTTTCTATTTGCGAGGGCATAAACAAAATTTCTTTACGAAACTCAGATACGTAGAATCGTGAATAGGATATACCACTTAATAAACTATCAAAACTTCCGTTAACCGAATCATACAAAACCACTTCACCAAGGCGAATATCAATACCCACAATTCCGATATCAAACCAACGTAGGCTTTCATAATGTTGAGAAGTTGTGGCAAAACTATCAAATACAAAAATCTGTTGATTCGTGGCCAAATCCCAGATTTCAATCTCTGTATTTAACAAATCATATAAAGCAACTTTATCTTCATTTGGCGAGAATGCCAGAGAGAAATAAGCATGGGTTCTTGATGTTACAGGTAAATTCTCAAACACCTCAAAAACAACTGAGAGTGTTTGTGCATCCAAAATCCGAACATTACCTACTTCCCCAATTAGGGCAATGTGTTGCCCATTAGGACTCCATTCAACATGTTCAATATCTATCCAGAGAGGATCATATTGCATTAAAGTATTACTATTGGATAAATCCCATAATACAATAGTTGAACCAAGAAGAACAAGCATTTGATTTGGATTAAATGGATGCCAATAAACAAAACGGGCAAAATCGATACGATTTTGCGCAATGATAGTTTCTGTAACCACATCCCACACAATTAAATTTGGTTGCTCTAAATCTGTTGAGTAAATTGCCGCAATTCTATTTGCATCAGAATTCCAATCCAATGCTAAAATACCTCCCGTATTAAAATTAGGATTTAAAGTATTAGTTAGCTCTCCTATTTCGTTATAAATGTTAATTGATACACTGTTTTTTTCATTAATACTCACTCTCAAATCGTCTTCGGAGTCAGATAATGCTATCACTCGCACATCAATTATAGACGTTTGCGCGGTAGCTGATGAAGTAGCCAAACTACTCAGTAATATGATAAAAATTAGTGCCAATACTCGCGATTTGTTTTTCATCATTTTTACCCGGTATGTGTCAAGGATAATGAGACAACTTCGTAAAACTGGTTAAGAGAGATTCTCGGGTTGGTCGGGTGACTTTTTCGCTTGTTCGCCCAACTTACCTATTCATCATCTCCAATACTGACCATCACATCGGCGACAGAAATCCCGTTATAGCCCGCGTCAGCACTGACCGCGCTGTGAGTGATGACGGCGGTATGGATCCCCTCGACCACAGAATCATCTACCGCCGACACCGTGATCGTCTGCGGCATGTCCCAATTTTCCGGCGTGAATGTGAGTGACGATGGGCTAACCGTGATTTGGTCCGTCCCCGCCATACTGACCACCACATCCGCTGTCGGCTGCGTCCCTAGCGCGAGCGTGTAGGTATCTGGTGTGCCGGATTCGGTGATGGTGGTGGAGCCATCTGATTCGGTGATATTCAATGCTATGGGGGCTACTACATAAGTTGAGCGTATAATCCAACTCATCCCAATCGGGTTTTCAGGCAGTGTAATAGTGGTTTGGGTTTCAAGATTGTAAATTTGAGTGATGATAGCAATATCATCATGTGCTTGTTCACAAGGCTGATTACTGACAATAGTGTATAGAAGATTTTTTTCATCAAGCCATTCAAGATTACAAGCATTCACGCCGTCGAAATTTATCTGATGCGTCAATGTTTCTGATTGAAGGTCAAAAACACGTATCTGTCCTGTATAAACATACGCATTTCCTTCCCTACTCGAAATCTGATTTGAAAAAGCTACATGTCCAAAATCGGATGATAGTGCTGAATCGGAAATAGAAGCACGTTCTATTGATATTTCATACAATATTTCAAGCATATCGGGTGAAGTTAATTTCAACAATCGCGAAGAGTAGGAAGAATAATAGGAATCCATAACAATGTAGATGTTGTCATTGTCAATTTGAGGATAAACACCATGTATTTTGATGTAATTTTCATCAGGGAAATACTCCTGAAAATCGATCTCTAAACGGTTATTTCCTTCTAAATCGGTTGAATAAATATAGGCCGGAAAGGTGTCAGAATAACCGCTGCACCCAACCACATAGTATAAGCGCCGATTAGGGTTTGACCAAAACGAATTACAAATCATGACGGTTATATCTGTACCCAGTTCTTCAAGTAAATTAGTGAGTGGGCGCATGTTTAATGTTAGTCGATCCGTAATGTATAGTCGTGCCACATCACAAAACGTAGCCAAACATTCCTCGGTGGATCCTAAAAAAGTAAAACCCGAACTATCAGATAGCCACCTGTACCCTAATTGATCGCTGAGGGTGGTTATAGTCTGGGTGCTGAAATCATAAAGATACTTGTAGTCGGAACGATAAGCAGGAATAAGTAGGATGTAATTGCTATCAGGAGACCAAATCGGCAAGACGAGTTCTGGGGTTGGGACGGTCAATAAGCTATCCGATAAAATGTCGTAGATAAACAACGCAGATGTCTGATTTTGGGTTGCACCAAAGGCGATGTGTCGCCCATCAAAAGAACTGCTCATATCGTTATGGTCTTCAACAATCCAACTATTTTCAGGCGCTGAAAATTCCTTGCCATAAATACCACTAAATAGCGTCACAAAGTTTGCCCCCTCACCTGTCACACGATACACCTCAATCCCATCTGTCGTTTGCACCGCCGAAAACACCGGACGGTCATAACTTTGGGCGTGTGTGACAAGTTGCGCCAACGAAAGACATACTATAACGAGTAGACAAAATATTATGTTCCGATTTTTCATGGTAGGCTCTATGAATATGTAGATTATTTCCAGATGTTGTTCCAGTGTCACCGTAATTGCCTAACTCCACACCAGATACAACAAAACTATTCGGAAAACTTCTGCAAAAACGCGCCTATCACATCACTAAGATAGGCGCGTTTTGCAAAATCCTCAAGCGATGAGGTTAATCCTCTTTGAGAAGTGGGGCGCAGCACAAGACCAATTGCTTGGCGGCGCGGACTTCATCCAAGCGGCTGACTGGCGTGACGTGTGGGGCGCTCAAGAGCAGTTCCGGGTTTTCGTGCGCCTCGGCTGCAATTTTTTTCATCACGTCGATGAAGTTGTCGAGCGTTTCTTTGGTCTCGGTCTCGGTGGGTTCGATCAGCAAGGCTTCCGGCACGATCAACGGGAAGTAGTTGGTCGGCGGGTGGATGCCATAATCCATCAGGCGTTTACTGATGTCCAGCGCGTGAACGTTATCGACGCCCTCGAAATGACCTTCTAGCACAAACTCGTGGCCGCAGTAGCGGTCATAGGGGATGTGATAGGTGTCGCTTAGGCGGGCGCGGATGTAATTGGCGTTCAAGACCGCGTGGCGCGAGACCTCATGCAGCCCCTTGCCGCCGTAGGCCGCCATGTATGCGAAAGCGCGAGTGAGCATCCCAAAGTTGCCGTGGAAGGCTTTCATGCGGCCAATCGTCTTTTCGGGTTTATAGAACCCGTATAGCGGCGCATCATCCTCGTCTGATTCGTCAGCTTCTTCCACAATCTTGACGTGCGGGGTGGGCAAGAATGGCACGAGGTGCTTGGCGACGCCTACTGCGCCGCTACCGGGGCCGCCGCCGCCGTGAGGGGTGCTGAACGTCTTATGAAGGTTGAAGTGCATCACGTCAAAACCCAATTCGCCCGGCTTGACGATGCCCATCAGCGCATTCATGTTCGCGCCGTCCATATACATCAGGCCGCCCGCGTCATGAACCAGTTGAATGATCTGTAGGATTCCGCGTTCAAACAGTCCGAGCGTGCTGGGGACAGTAATCATCATACCGGCGATGTTGCCACGCTCTGGCCCTTCGCAGACCGCCTTCAATGCCGCAAGGTCAACGTCGCCGTTGTTGTCGGACGGGAGTTCAATCACGCTCAGACCGGCCATCGTGACGGTGGCCGGATTCGTGCCGTGGGCGCTGTCCGGGACGAGGATTTTATTGCGATGCGGTTCGCCACGATCAATGTGGTAATTGCGAATCATGAGGATTCCGGCAAATTCACCGTGTGCGCCAGCAGCTGGGTGCAAGCTAACGGCCTCAAAACCACTGACCTCGGCCAACCACTCTTGGACTTGGTGCATGACTGCCAGTGCGCCTTGTGAGCCTTCTTCATCGGTCAACGGGTGCAGACCGGCGAATCCGGGATAACGAGCGACATCCTCGTTAATCTTGGGGTTGTACTTCATCGTGCAAGAGCCAAGCGGATAGAAGCCCTTGTCGATGGCGTAATTCTTTTGGCTGAGGCGGACGAAATGGCGGACAACCTCTAGCTCACCGACCTCTGGCATGATGAGTTCGGTGCGGAGCAACTCGGCGGGGATGTCGGTTTGCGGCACGTCGCACTTGGGCAGATTCGTCCCGATGCGCCCCGCTTGGCTGATTTCGTATAGTGTTGGTTCTAGGGTATTTGCCGTCATTAGAGCGACTCCAAAATACTCACCAGATCGTCGATTTCAGCCTTGCTGTTGGTCTCGGTGACAGCCAGCAGCATGTGGTCTTTCAGGTGGGGATAGTCTTGCCCCAAGTCATACCCGCCGACGATGCCCTCATCAATCAGGGCGGCGTTGATTTCAGCGACAGGGCGCGGGCATTTAACCATGAACTCGTGGAAGAACGGCTTCTGGTTGACGATGCTGAACCCGTCTAGTTTGCCGATTTGCGCGGCGGCGTAATGCGCCTTGTGGTAGCACAACTTGGCGACCTGTTGCAGGCCGTTCTTGCCGAGCAGCGCCATGTGAACACACGCTGCCAGCGCCATCAGACCTTGATTGGTGCAGATGTTACTGCTGGCCCTGTCGCGCTTGATGTCTTGTTCACGCGGGCGCAGAGTCATGACATAAGCGCGGCGACCATCGGCGTCTAAGGTCTCACCGACGATACGGCCAGCGATTTTGCGGACATATTCGTTCCGCACCGAGAAAAATCCGAGGTAGGGGCCGCCATATTGCAAGCCGACGCCCAACGGCTGGCCTTCACCGACGGCGATGTCTGCGCCGAAATCGGCGGGGGACTTCAAAATCGCCAGCGCCAGCGGATTGACCACCATCACGAACAATGCGCCGACGGCGTGCGCCTTCTGGGAGAGCATTTGCATGTCTTCGATGTTGCCGAGGAAATCCGGGTACTGCACGGCCAACATCGAGGTGTTGGTGTCGAGTAATTCGACCAATTCTGCGACGGTGTGCGGCTTATCATCGCCCACGATGTCCAGCCCGCGCCCCTGATGGTAGGTGCGGACGACCTCGCGATATTGCGGGTGGATGAACGGGCTGAGGACGACGCGCTTACGTTTCATGCGTGAGACTTCCAAAGCGACGGTGACGGCTTCGGCGAGGCTGGTCGCGCCGTCATAATGGCTGGCGTTGGCGGCATCGAGGCCGGTCAAGGCGCACATCATCGACTGATATTCAAAGGTCGCTTGCAGCGTCCCCTGACTCAGTTCCGGCTGGTAAGGGGTGTAGGCGGTATAGAACTCGCCGCGCATCAAAATATGATTGACCGCTGACGGCACGAAATGATGATACGCGCCCGCGCCACGGAAAATGGTGTAATCGCCCGCGTGGGCGTTGGCGTCGCTGAGGGCTTGCATCTCAGCGGCTATTTCCATCTCACTGAGCGATTCGGGCAGGTTGAGTTTTGGGAAACGGTGGCTGGCAGGGACGGCATCGAATAAGTCTTCGATGGTCGTCACGCCAATGGCCGCCAGCATTTGCTGACGGTCTAGGTCGGTGTGTGGGATGTAACTCATGACTGTCTCTCTCTACCTTCTCACAACGAAGCGGCTCTTTTGGGATAAGCCGCCTCGTGTACGAACCATGATGTTTGGGGGCATAGACTCAGCGCTTGAGCGCGGCCAGTTTTTTGGTCAGATAAGCCGCCAAACTGGGCTTAAGCGCCGGACACGCCGCGAATGTTTGCGCTACGTCCGCGAAATCTTCAAAATCATCGAAAACCTGATGCAGGCTGTAAATCGACAAGTCAGGGTAGGGGTGCGAGACGAGTTCGATATCCATGCCCGCATCTACTTCACCTTCCTCCAACACCCGCAGATACCACCCGCTGCGATGGTTATCATCGACGCGGGCGGTCAAGTCTTTTTGATTCCAGCGGCGTGCCAGCTTCCAACATGGGAAACGCGGCGCACTGACCTCAAGTCGGACGCCGCCTACCGCGTAGACATCCCCGATGCAGACCGTCTTCTCGTCTTGCCCGCTGATGGTGAAGTTTTCACCGAATCCGCCGTGAACCCATGCAATATCAGGCAGTTCATCGCGCCATAGGGCGTAATGCTCGGCGCTGTAAGCCATCACTGGCTGATGCTCACCGCCGTGGTTCTTGAGGTCGGCTTGTTGGTCGCCCGCGATGTTGATTTTCCCGACCCAGACTGCGCCGGTGATGGCCTGCTTGAAGATGCCGGAAACCCACTCCGATTGGCGGTCATCTGCGGGGTGGGCATACGTGCGAGTTTGCGCCTTGCTGACGCTGACGGTGAGCAGTTTCGCCATGAGATTTGCCGTTAGCGCCCGCTGTTATAGTCGGCGTAAGCGGCGGAGTCCATCAGCGCGGACAGGTCGGGTGCGCCGTCCAACTTGACCTTGACCATCCAGCCGCGCCCATACGGGTCACGGTTGAGTAGTTCCGGCGCGTCCACGATGGCTTGATTGACCTCTAGCACCGTCCCGCCGATGGGCGAATAGACTTCTGAGGCGGCCTTGACCGATTCAATCGAAGCGATTGCGCCGCTCGCGCTGAGGTCGCCGCCGACTTCCGCGATGAGTTCCGCGTATACGATGTCGTTGAGGGCGTCTTGGGCGTAATCTGATATGCCGATGGTGGCGATGTCGCCCTCAATACGCACCCATTCGTCCGATTTGGCGTATTTCAGGTCACTGGGATAATTCAAGTCAGCCATGGTGAGAAGTCCTCTTTTTGTCATCAACAGAGATAGGTAGAGTCGTACAACCAGAAGCATAACGAAAAACAGGGCGTGCAACAAAATTGCTGCACGCCCTGTTGGAGAAAACCCTTCAGAGTCCTTCGGCATGACCAATCCGTTTGGCCTGAGAGTTTCGCGGGTTTTGGCGCAACCGACGCCCGCTTGCCCCTTCGGCGGCCTACCCGTGATGTGATTGGGTGGCGCTCTCTTGGTCTGACGATATTTTTTTAAGTGATGAGATAAAAACATCACGCTCATTACTAAATGATATTGTAGCGGGTGGGAGGGGCGCTTGGCAAGGTGAGGGTGAGTCTTACTCTTGGTCTTTCTCTACGCCCAGCCAGTCGAACAAAGATTGGCGCATAGCATCTGACATGATCAAGTTGAAGCAAAAATGCCCCGTCGCATCGGCCACCAGAGTCGGGCGCAATAGCAACGTCCCATCTGGGTTAAGGCCGAGGGCAATATAGGCGTCACTTGTGCCGACCTGTCGGGTGGTCTGCAACCCGATAACGGGGCTGATACGCCCCAAGACGCGCTTGAGTTCATCGACACGCGGACGCATCGCTAACTCAATAGGGCCGTGGCTGACCGAGAAGGCGATGTAGCTGCCCTCGCGCTTCATGGCAACTTGCGGCTTGAATGGGGCTTCTACCGAGGACGTATAGAGCAAGATACCCGATTCAGTATCTGAGTTTACTTGGTCTAGCGGGTGAAAATTACGCATCACAGCGGACTCCTCGCGTATTGGTGGGTAAATTGAGAAAAGACAAAAGACGCTATGCTATGGAACGCGCCCTGTTACAATATTCACAAATAACAAGATGATGGGAGACTATACCATGACCGAACAACCCCCGCAATCGACTGAGCCGCCCGTCCAAAAACTACTCATCGGATTAGGGGCAATCGTACTGTTGATGATCGTTGTGGTCGTGGCTGTTGTTAGCACGCGGAACAATAGCCCAGTCGTTGATACCACTGAGAACGGCACGCTTGCGATTGTCGATGACAACGCCTTCTCATCTGGCGTGAATCAGGTCGAGGCGAAAGCTGTGGTCGATGTTGAATTAGTCGATATGAACGGGCAGCCCGCCAAACTTAGCGATTTACGCGGTAACTATACCGTGCTGTATTTTGGCTATACTTTTTGCCCAGATTTTTGTCCATCGACGTTGACCGATTTCCGGCTGATTGTGCGTCAACTGGGCGAACAGGCCAACGGGGTGAATTTCGTCCTCATCAGCGTTGACCCGGATCGGGATACCCCACAGGTTTTGAAGGGATATGTCTCGCGGTTTAATGAGAATTTCTTGGCTTATACGGGAGAGCCGGATGCGCTCACGAGTTTGACGGCTGATTTTGGGGCGTTTTACGAAGTCCCTGTAGTGGTTGGCACTGACCCGTATTATGCCGTCAACCATACGGCGTCGATTTTTGTGTTGAACCCTGACGGTCAGTGGGTGACAGTCTATGCGTTTGGGACGTCTGTGGACGCGATTGTGGCGGATTTGCAGCAGAAATTGGGTAGCGAATAGGGACACGGCATGACGTGTCCTCGCCCTAGCGCACCCGTCCAAAAATGCCGAAGATTTTGTAGGGACATGGCATTACATGTCCGCCTTCGCCTTAGCGCACTGTCCCCAATCGCCGTAAATCGTTGAGCAAAATACGCTCGTATGGGGTATCGGATGACGCGGAGACATGCCCCACACCCCGCCGTGAGCAGTCGGAACGAATGCCCTCACGCCAATCCTCAAGCCGCCGGACATACAACTCGCGTAGGCCGTCGTCGAGGCTGATTTCTTGCGGAGCGCCGGTTTCGGTGTCGATGAGGCGTAAATCACCGGCCAGCGGCGGCTCTAGTTCTTCCCGACTGAGCAGGTGAATCATCACGACCTCATAGCCTTTGCCCAGCAGACGATTCAACCCCTCGACATATCCTGTCTGGCTGAACAGGTCAGAGATGACGAACATCAGGCCGGGGCGCGTCGCCCGCGCCGCATAATCGGTCAAGGCGCGGTTAATATCGGTCTGGCCGGAGGATTCAAGCGTCTGCAAGAAGCGCAGCATCGGGACAATCTGGGTGCGTCCGCGTGCAGGGCCAAACGACTTCCCGCCAGCCGTAATCGCTAGACGGTCATTTTCCGCCAGCGCGATATAGCTGATGGCCGCCGCCAATTTCTTGGCGTAGGTCAATTTCTGCTGGGATTCATCGCCCGTTTGAGGGAAGCCCATACTGCCAGACGTATCCAGCCAGAGATGTACCGCGAGGTCTTCTTCGTCCTCTAGGAGTTTGAGGACGGGCTTATCCAACCGCGCATAGACGTTCCAATCGAGGCGGCGCAAGTCGTCACCGGGGGTATAGTTGCGATAATCGGCAAATTCTACGCTCGTGCCGCGCTTGGTCGAACGCCTATCGCCTTTCATTGCCCCGGCGCGGACGCGCTGCGCGGTCAGGGTCAATGCCTCTAATTTACGGCGTATCGTTTCATCCAACAGGGTTTCCGCGCTCATATTTTTCTAGTCCTGAGTTCATAAGTGATGAGTTTTGAGTGAAATAGCAAAGCGCCAACCATAAGCCCATTCAATTCTCAGACCCTAATTGTAGCGAGAAACATACCATCTGCCTTTGAACCCAATTGCACCCTAAAAACAGAGGTTCATGTTCAGACTGTGATGAAATGACTTTGACTGTAGGGACGCCCTTCTGGGCATCCGCCTGTTCCGAAAACGGACGGCAAGAATGCCGTCCCTACGCCATTAATACGCGCCTTGACGCAATAACACACGCGGGACGGTCATCATGAGGATTTGCATGTCCAGTCGGATAGACCAGTTTTCGATGTAATAAATATCCAGCAAGCACATCTCATCAAATGGGACATCGCTCCGCCCGCTGACTTGCCATAACCCAGTTAAGCCGGGGATAGCTTGCAGCCGTTGGAGATGCCACGGCTGATACAGTTCGACCTCATCCGGGGTAGGTGGGCGCGGCCCAACCAGTGACATCTCGCCGCGTACCACATTAATCAGATTCGGCAGTTCATCTAAGCTGGTCTTGCGGAGCAACCTACCCACGCGGGTGATGCGCGGGTCATCGACGATTTTGGGGTGGCGCGGGTCTTGGTTATGCTTCTGCACCAATTCCTCGCGGTATTTGTCGGCGTCGGGAATCATGCTACGAAATTTGTAAAAATCGAACAGTTTGCCGTTCTCTCCCATCCGCTTCTGCGAGTAAAACACTGGGCCGGGGCCTTCCATCCGAATCGCCAATGCCACCGCCGCGAAAATCAGCAGCAAAAACGGTGAAGTCAGCGCAATCAATATCAGGTCTATCACGCGCTTCATCAATCGACTCGCCCCGCGTATGCTGGCCTTCTGTCCAACGCCCAATAACGGGATACCATCCAGATTCTCGACTTGTACATGCCGCAGATTCAATTGAAACAGGTCAGGCACGACCCGCACGAACGCCCCAGCTTGTTGGGCTGATTCGATAATCTTGACGATTTCACTGTGGTGAACCCAACGCAAAGTAATCACCACGAGGTCGATTTTTTCCTGACGGATGACTTTGGGTAGCCCACTTAACCCGCCGAGGTCGCGCACCTGACCTTTGCTTTGCCAGCCCAAGTCGCGGTCATCGTCAATGAATCCTACCGGAAAATAGCCTAGTTCTTTACGCGCCAGCATCGTCCGCAACACGGCTTGACCGACTTCTTGCGCCCCGACAATCAAGACGCGCTCGATCCCAATGCCTTTTGAGCGCCGGTTGGCCTGCACCATGCGCTGGATAATTCGGGCGCTCCCTAAAAATGTCACCGTCATCACCGCCGCATAGAGCATCATCAGGCGACTGAATACCAATGGTTGGAAGACGAAACTCAGCGCCATGACCACCAATGTCGCGTTAGTCACGCCGTTGAGGATGGTGTAAAACTCCTCCATATACGCCCGCCCGCGCACCATCCGGTATAGCCCCGCCCCGCGATAAAACAAGGTCAGCCATAACACATAGACCGTCGCATACGGCCAATACGGGTCGAAACTAGTGGCGTTAATTTCCATCACCGGGCGGATAATCTGCATCTCGTAGCGCATAATGTAAGCAGTCACGAACGCCAATACTGCCAATCCCGCATCGAGCCACGGCATCCAAATACGCGGAGGGGGTTTTACGATCTCGGTTGTCTGAGTCTCAATGGGAGTCACGAAAGCGCCTGCTTATAAGTGCCAAGTGTTTTTTCTGCTGTCGCACGCCAGCTAAATTTTTTTGCGCGTTGAAGTCCATCTTTCCGTGCCGCCTCACGCCATGTCGCATCGTGATACGCCCGCCGTAATGCTTCCGTCCACGCTTCGACCTCACGCGCGGGGAGTAGCATCGAGGTTTCACCCGCCACTTCTGGCAGGGATGACGCATCTGAGAGGATAACCGGCACGCCACACGCCATCGCTTCTAGCACTGGCAAGCCGAATCCCTCATATACCGACGGATAGACAAAGACCTCGGCGCTATTGTACCAAAGCGGCAAGTCTTCGGCAGACAAAAATCCGGGCGTATGAATATCCGCTTGCAAGCCGTGGCGGTCAATCGCAGCGAAAATATCATCGTATAGCCAGCCCTTGCCGCCGCCCAAGACCAACGGTAAACGCTCAGACTTGGGCAAGCGGGCGTAAGCCTCAATCAAAGTGACAAGGTTTTTGCGCGGCTCAAGCGTTCCCAAAAACAGCCAAAAACGTTCCGGTAGACCTTTTGCCAACTTGAACGCCGCGATTTGCTCTGGCGGTAGCGCGATAAAACGCGCAGAATCGTAGCCGCCGAGCGCCACGTCGATTTTATCTGGCGAGATGCCAAATACCCGCGCAACATCATCAGCGGTGCTTTGCGAGATGGCGATGACCCTGCGGGCGCGGCGACAACTTAGCGGAGTCAACCAGCGCAGATATAAACGCCGCGCCGCGCTCAACACTTGCGGATAATGCACAAAACTTAGGTCATAGACGGTCACGACGCTGGGTTTGGTCAGTAATACGGGGGAGACGAACGCCTGCGCGTGGTACAGGTCGAAATCGCTCAATCCCCATGGCTGCACGGCTTGTTCCCACGCGATGCGCTTTAACGGGTTGCCCGTATCCATCCCAGAACGGCGGACGGCCATACCCGACAGGTCGATGTCACAGGCCGCGCCGACCATCGCCGTAAAACGCCAATCCTCCGGCGCGATTTTTGGCAACCAGCGCATGGTATTGAGGATATAGCCGTGGATTCCGGCAGTGCGGTATCCAGCTTGATGGGTGAGTAGGTGGGCGTTGAGTCCGATGTTCATAGTGGATGATTATACAAGGTTGACGCCCAGAGGACGATTCCCGATAGTCTCTCTGTGAAGTCGGCGACTCTATCGCTAATATTCTCACTTAACTCATCCTAAGCCTTTAAGGACACGGACTTATGCCACAGACCATCACGCCCAAAAATGCAGCGGGACTCAAGTCGATTGGGTCGGTTCGATTCGGCTGGATTGGCGCATTGGCATGGTCGCCCAATGGCCGGATGATTGCCGTCGCTGGAGGGGATGGGGTGGCGCTGTGGGAGGACACCTTCGGCGGAAAACCCACCCATCGCCCCAAAATCACCGGACACCAGCACGTCGGGCCGGTCAACGATATGGTTTTCTCGATGGACGGTGAATGGTTGGGCAGCACCAGCGCCGACCCCATCGCCATTTTGCACCGCATCCATCTTATAGAGGGTGAGCCGCCCGGAATCGTGTTCAAAGACCGGACGGATGTCGCTTTTAATGCCATCGCCCTCAAGCACGACAATCAGATCGTCGCCATCGGTCATTCTGATGGGGCGGTGCGCGTGTTTGACCAACATGAGCGCCCAACACTGCCCGGTCAACTACCGCAAGCCTATCAATTTCAACTACACGACGGTGAGGTCACGGCACTGGCCTTCCGTATGGGGCGACTGTATAGCAGCGGGCGCGATGGGCGGCTGGTCAGTGTTGACCCATCTGACATCCGTTCTGAGGTTAAAGTCATCGGCCAAGAACCCGATTGGATTCGCGACTTCGCCATCACCCCCGACGGGCGAACTGTGTTTACTGTTTGTAAGGATGGTCACTTGGCGCTATGGAACAGCGAGAGCCGCAGCCTGATTCACCGAGTTTTGGCGCATCAGGGCGGCGCAGATACCATCGCGTATTCACGGGTAGGCGGCTTACTCGCCACTGGCGGACGTGATATGAAAACCCGGCTGTGGGATGTTAAAGCACTGTTGGCAGGTGAGTCGCAGCCGCTGGTCACGGTGGGCGAACATACCAAACCTGTGCTGGTGCTGGCCTTCAATCCCACCGGTTCACTGTTGCTAACAGGCAGCGGCGACAACTATGTGCGGATGTGGGCGGCAGAAATGATTACACCATTCTAACCCCCCGTACTGTATAATTGTAATTATGTAGATCGATGGGGTTAGCGGATGAAGATTGGAATATTGTCGGATATCCATGGAGACTTACGTGCCTTAGACACTGCCATTGCAAGACTGGAAAATTATCACGGCGTTCAACATATCCTCTGTGCAGGCGACCTTGTGGGGCGCGGGCCAGAGGCCAACGGAGTCGTCACACGCATGAGAGAGCGTGGAATCATCACCGTCAAGGGCAACCATGACGAGTGGGAGCATGGTTTAGACCCTGAAAACGCCGCCTATTTACGCAGTCTTCCATTGGATTGGCGGGGTAAGTTCGGCTCGGTTTCTATTTTTATGTGCCACGGCAAACCCGGCAATAACCTGTGGGGGTTATACCGGGATCACATTTCTAATACGTTGTTGGACATGATGTTGGCCTCGCTGCGGGTCGATATCCTGATTACCGGCCACACGCATGTCCCATTGTTCGCGCAAGTTGGGCGCGGGTGTGCGATCAATCCGGGGTCGCTGTATACCTTCAAGAGCGCCCGTTCGACCTCGCACAGCTACGGCGTGCTAGACCTCGACAATCAGCGGTTTGATGTGTTTGATGTGGTGCAACCAGAACCTGCCGCGCTGGATATGCGGGAATACAGCTAAAGGACAGTGATGAGTCCTGAGTACATCTGAGAGGCCGTTTGAAAATTCGGTTTCTGTGATGTTCCAGCACGGGCGGGCAAGCCACGCCCCTACAAAATTTCCGCTGATGTGTATTCAATTCACAGCCACTGGATGTCCTGTAGGGGACGGTTTGCCGTCGCGCACACTGAACAAAAGAAAACGGGTCAGATGTTGACCGCTCTCATTTTTTTACTTCTTAAATTGCGCTGTCTGATACTCTGTGAACAGGTCTTGCAGCTTCAAGCGTTGATATTTGCCGGTGGTCGTGACTGGGACTTCCGTGCCGAATTTGACTACCTTCGGCGATTTCTCGAATCCCATGCGCCCTCGGCAATGCGCCAAAACCTGTTCTTCGGTGACGGATGCTCCATCCTCTAAAACCAGATATGCGCCGACTTCCTCGCCGTAATAGTCATTTTTGAACGCGACGGCCAGCGCGACTTTCACACCGGGAATCGTTAACATCACTTCTTCGATGTCAAACGGGCTGAACTTGACGCCGCCCCTATTGATGAGTTCTTTCAGTCGCCCGGTGATGAAGAAAAACTTGCGCCCGCGAGAATCCAGCTTATAAAACCCCTCATCGCCTGTGCGGAACCAGCCAAATTTGAACGCTTCGGTATTGCTGTCTGGGCGTTTGAAGTAGCCGGACATCACATTATGCCCGCGCACGCAGATTTCGCCGCGTTCTCCCTCACCCAACGACTCGCCGCGCCCTTCGGCGTCAAATACCGCCATTTCGTTAGTGTGAATCGGGACGCCGATGCTGGGATAGCCGTGGTCGGTCATCCATGATTGATGCTCTTGCCACGTCAAATCCACCGGCAAAAAGCACGAGTAACAGGTCGTCTCGCTCAGGCCGTACCCGTGCAGAATCGCGTAGCCGAACGTGTCCTCAAATTCCCCTGCTAAACTCATCGCCAGCGTCCCTGCTCCGCATACGAAATGGCGGAAATGCGTCAGGCCGCGACGGTTAATCCCCTCGCCAAAAATGCCATGACCTTCTGCGTCTTGGGCTTTGCCTTGCTCCAATAAAAAGGCCAACAAGGTCGGCACGACGCTCACGATATTCACCTTCTCACTGATGACAGTCCGCCAGAATCCGCTGGCCGAAAACTGACGGTTTAGCACCACCGCGCCCCCTACGAATAACGGTGTCACCAGTGTGACCTCAATCCCGTTGACATGGTGAATCGGCAGCACGCACATCAAGCGTTGATTGCCCGTAATCCCTTGCGCCTGCGAAATCGCCATCGCATCGACCATCAGGTTATATTGGGTCAGCACGACGCCTTTGGGTGCGCCCGTCGTCCCACTGGTATAGACCAACAGCGCCTCATCATCTAAGGTCGGCACACGGTCATTCTTATAAATCGTGTCGTCACTGGATTTGACCGGCGCGCCGTCGCCCAGATAAGTGTAGGGGAGATTCTTGACCAGCGTGTGGAAATGCGGGTATTTTCCGGTATCTTCACCGCCCACTTGGATGACGTGATGCACATTAGCCGCGCTAAGTCCGTCCTCGGCACTGCCGTTCAGGATGCGCTCGACTCGTTCTAAATACTCAGAGCGCGCCAAGACGATTTTGGCCTCGCTGTTGCGGAGGATGAACGCGATTCGCCGGTCATCTTCGGTCACGTTCTGCGGCGCAACTCGCGCCCCAATCACCCAACAGGCAAAATAAATCAGCACCGTGTCGCTGTGATTATGCGCGATGGTCGCCACCGTATCGCCACGATTGATGTCAAAATCGCCGTGCAGCAGGTTCGCCACTTGATGCACCCGCGCATTGAATTCGGCATAACTCAACTGTTCCCGCGTCCCGTCCTTATCGAGGAAAATCAGATAGGGTGCGCTGGGGGAGGTCTTGGCGTGCTGGCTAATCAAATGGCGGAAATTTTGATACGGGACGAGTCGGTGTTCTGGCGGCAGGCCGTGGACATGCCGCGCACGGTATAAATTGGCTTGGGTTGTCTCATCTAACACAAAGTCGGTCACGGTAGGTAATCTCCAGATATTAAAGGCAACAAACATTTCGGGATGATTATAGCGGTGCGGGCATGGCATGTATACCGATTCTAACCCCCTATAATCGTCTTGCCGCCCAGCGCTCAAGGTTCAGTCGTGGGGTAAGCGTATCAGCCCAGAAGGGTGGGTTTCTGGTACACTTGAGCAACCTAAACGGCACGCTCATCACCAGAAAATCACCCCATGACTTATCCACCCCACCTACCAGAACACGACGAGGATGACGACATCCCGTTCAAACTCCCCAAGAGTGATAACTACGGCAGCGACTCTGAAGAACCCCTCAGCGATTCGGTGCTGCGCGGGCAAGATATACCGCTGGGGTCAGAATCAACCGTTAATTTACACGAGCCGGTGACGCCAAAACTCGACGAGACGGACGACATCCCCGCTGATGTCATCGCCAAAGCTCGCCGCGCAGATCCGCGCCCGGTTGAGGACGGCGACACCGATCAAGATGTGCCGTTCAAACTCCCCAAAATGCCAGATGTCACGCCCAAGATGCCCACACCCAAGCAACGCCCGTCCCATCAGCCGGACGCCCAGACCTTGATGGGGACGGGCGGCCTTGACCCTAACCCAGACGACAAGCCCATCCGCTCTAAAGCCCCGGCCACCGTGCAAGTGCCGCGTGTGCCGCCGCCGACTTCTTACCCGACAGTGCCGAACGCAGTCCCGAACAGTGATACGCGCTACCGCCGCCCAGAGCAGCCCCCAGCCCCGCAAGGTGCGCCCATCGCGGCACGCGGTAATTATGCCCCCGCACCGCCAACTGTCGCAGGCGGGATGCCGCCCGCACCCCAACCGGGGACGGGTCGTCCGGCCAAACGGCGGCGTAGATTCCGCCCCGGTTGCCTCGCATTAGCGCTCGGCCTGATTGTGACTTTCTGCGGCGGCCTGACCTTGCTCTCGCTGATTGTCGGCGGCATCGCCTATGCCCGCGTCGGCGATTTGGTGAATGAGCGCCTCGCTAATATTGAGGATTACCGTTCATTCCAAACCACCTATCTGCTGGATAGAAACGGGCGCGAATTATATCAACTGATTGGCGAAGGCCGCCGGACGAAAGTCGAATTGGCGCGTATCCCGAAGGATTTGGTCAACGCGACCATCGCCACTGAGGATGACGAATACTGGACGAATATCGGCATCGACATCCCTGCCACGACTATCGCGCTGTTGAACTATGTCCGAGGCGGCGACACGGCTGGCGGCAGCACCATCACCCAGCAAGTCGTCCGCAACATCTTGTTCACCTATGAATATCGCCTTGAGCGTAGCGCAGGCCGTAAAGCCGAAGAAATCTTGCTCGCCATCGCGTTGAACAGTCGGTTGGACAAAGAAGAAGTCCTAGAGCTATATCTCAACGAGATTTACTACGGCAATCTCGCTTATGGCGTAGAGGCCGCCTCGCAGACCTTCTTTGGCAAATCGGTTGACCAACTCACACTGCCGGAATCGGCGCTGATGGCGGGTCTGCCGCAAGCCCCGCGTGACCTTGACCCGCTGAGTCCCGATCCTGCCGTACAAGAAGCGGTCTATGACCGTTGGCGCTTGGTGTTGAGCCTGATGTTGGAGGAGCGCTATATCACCCAAGCGCAACACGACCAAGCGCTACGTGATGGTTATACGTTGGTCAACCCAGATACCCCGCTGAATGCGCCGCATTTCACCTTTTTTGCGCGTGACCAATTCAATAACTTAATGGGGTCGCTCGGTTTCAGCCCAGAGCAGGTCGCCACGGGCGGGTATCGCGTGTTTACCACGGTGGATGTGCGCCTCAATGATATGGTACAGGCCGCTATCCAAGAACAAGTCGCCAAGCTAGGCGCGAACAACGTCACCAACGGCGCGGTGGTCGTCCTCAAGCCCATCACTGGCGAGATTTTGGCGATGGTCGGCAGCGCGGATTACAACAACGAGGCTATCGACGGCAGTTTCAACGTCACGACTGGGTTACGTCAACCCGGCAGCAGCGTGAAGCCGTTCACTTACGCCGCCGCCATTGAGCGCGGGATGAGTCCCGGTGAGGTGATTTGGGACACCCAAACTGAAATCGGAATCCCCGGTCAGCCGCCTTATATCCCGCGCAACTACGACCTGACCTTCCACGGGCCGATGCGGATGCGCTATGCCCTGTCTAACAGCTATAACATCCCAGCCGTGCAGACTTTACGGCACAATGTCGGCGTCGATTACCTGATTTCGTTCATGCGGCGACTCGGGTTGACTAGCGTCAGTGCCGACCCCAGCCTGTATGGGTTGTCGTTAACGTTGGGCGGGGCAGAGGTCAGTCCGTTGGAACTCACACGCGGTTACTCTGTGTTTGCCAACGAAGGGGTCTTGGTCGATAGCGAGGCGATTCTGTGCGTCATAGACTCCGAGAATCGTATCGTCTACCAGTTCGAGAATTCGTGTCCGTCCGGCAATTCCACCGCGCAGACCATCAACCGCAGCCGCAGCACCGTCCGCGCCCTCGACCCGCGCATCGCTTACCTGATTGCGGACATCCTCAGCGATAACCCATCGCGCACCCCGGCGATGGGCGCAAATTCGGCACTGCGTACCCCGTTCATCTCATCGGTCAAGACCGGCACGACCAACGAAGTGAAAGACAACTGGACGGTTGGTTTCACCCGCAACGTCGCAGTAGGCGTCTGGGTCGGTAATAGCAACGGCTCGCCGATGGTGAATACCTCTGGTCTGAGCGGAGCCGCCCCGATTTGGAATCAGGTGATAAACACCATCCATAACACGCCGGATTACCTCAATGAGTTCGCCTTTCAGGGACAATTATTTCCTGACGGATATACGCCCGCGCAGGGCATGTCGCTGCATACCATCTGTGATGTGCGTGCCATGCAAGAACCAGCCACCGGATGCGCTGGACAGACCTCGGAATGGCTTTTGGATGGCCCAGCCGGAATCCCTGATGGCGGCGGCGGGTTGATTTATCCGCCGATTCAAGCCGCGCTGGTTGACCCCAACAGTTCTATTCAGTTGGTCAGCCCCGGCGTGTATAAGGCGTGGGTCGTCCAACTCCCGCCAGAGGTCGCCAACTCGATTAACTTCTCAATCGCAGCCGGACAAAAACGCCCGCCCGCCCCGTTATACTGCCGTATCCCGCTGTCGCTCATCAGCGGCGCGACCAACGCCCGTGAGCAATTCTTCATCGCGCCGCCGCCGGATTCCAATGACGCTGTGACCGCTGAGGAATATGCCCGCGCACGCGGCCTCGCCTTCTTGCCGACCATCGAATGTTCGCCAGAGATGATCGGCGCGGCGGGCAGTGGTGGCGGCCCTGCCTATGGCAACCTGCCGACCAATGTCATCAACGTGCAGATTAACTCCCCAGCACCGGGGTCAAATGTTGGGAATGCGCCTTTCCCCATCCTCGGCACAATCGATTTTGCGCCGGGGCAGGTGCAGTATTATCGCTTCCTGATTCAAGGCCCACAGTTCCCAGATTGGACGGTCATCGGCGAGCCGCACTATTCGCCAGTGGTTAACGGCCAGCTAGAAGTGCTGTACCCGCCGCCTACCGCTGGGGGCTATCAACTGATGCTGGAATTGTATAACCCCGGCGGGACGCTGGTTCAACAGCCCATCTTCATCCCGTTTAACGTTCCGTGAGTTAACCAACATCGGGGGCGGGCAATCTTGTATGATGGTGATTGCCCGCCTCACTGAGTTGCATCGTTAGACAATCACCGTGGTACGCTTCGATACCTATAACGCCAGCGCACACCTCGTCCGGCAGCTAGAGGCTTCCGGCATCGCTACCGTATCGCATGACGGCGGTGATACCGTCTTGGTCGAACTTAAGTCCGGTCATGAGGTCAGCATCCATCTCATCGAAACCATCCTCCCCATTTATGAACTCAAACTGAACTTGGTTGAAAACGCTGAGGACGACATCTACTCGCTATTTGTGCTGTGGGGCGATATGTTTTTGCACCACGACGGCGAAGTCTTTCAGCCTGACCCGTGGATGTTGGCGCTGATAACCTTATACGGCGGAAAACTATATGCCTTCGATGTCTACGGGAAGGACATCCGCATCTTCCCCGCGTATTTTGAACCCATCGACGCCCAGAGCTACCGCGTCCATTACGGCGCAGATATTGATGTCACCCGTTTGGGCTGCACCAGTACCGAGATGCGCTACCGCGATCTGACCGGAACATGGCTGATAGCAGATTTCACCGGCGCGACCCCGCCGCCTAAACGCGCCAAAAAATCTGATGAACCTAAGAAACCCACCCAGCGCCCTCGTAGGGAAAATCCGTGGGAAGTCCTCGGCATCGCCAAGACCACTCAGCGCGATGAGGTCAAACGCGCCTATCGCCGGATGGCACGCCGTTATCACCCCGATTTGAACCATACTCCAGAAGCCCACGACCTGATGCAGCGATTAAATACGGCTTATCAGCGTATTTTGACCGAACTTGGCGAACCTATAGACCCGCTATAGCGCTATAGCGCGGGGTGTGTTGCACCTTTCTAACCTTTGACGTTATACTCTATTGTATTCCGCACTAAGATTAGCGTAGAGATTGCGTCGATGTCACAGTTGATTCAAGTAGACCCAAATCACGCGCTGGTCGCGTTCAATGACCTGTTGGCGCAGGTGGTGAGTACGCCTTCTTCAATTACAGGTGTTCAATCGATTGTCGTGCAAATCGCCGCCTATACACAGTCGGGTGAGGTGGCGCTGTATCTGCCACAGGATTTGACACAAGTTATCTCTGGGGACGCCATCCGTGAGGCCGATGAGAAATGGGTTGCAGACCTGATCGCATGGGCGACCCCGCTAAAGGCAGGGTTGCATGATGCGCTCCCAACTCAACTATTGCGTCATGCCGTCATCATGCGTGATTCGGGTGCGCTGTTGGGCGTATTGCTGCTCAACGTTCCAGAAGGCGCAACTGAGACGCCAATGTTCTCGATGCTCTCCAACTTGTTGAGCCTGACCACCTCTAAGTTGCGTGCAGAGGACGCCCGCGCCCGTTATATCAAGAACCAAGACCAATTCGTCACCGATTTCGTACATGATCTCCGCACGCCGATGACCGTGGTCAAAAGCACCGCCGACATCGTGGACGGCGGCTTGACCCGCAGCGGTGATACCACCTATAGCAAGATGCTCAAGCGAATCATGGCGAACATTGACGCTATCAGCGACTTGCTCGAACACGTCTTTGTCGCCGGGGTATATGACCCAGACACCGGAAAATATACCCTCAGCCGCGAGGCGGTAGACCTTGAGACCATCATCAGCATCATCATCAAAAACTTGACTGCGGCTGCACAGAAAAAAGAACTCAACCTCAAGGCGAAGGTAGACCGCGAACTCCCCATCGTCAGCGCAGATAAGAGCATGATTACCCGCGCTCTGACCAATTTGGTCGATAACGCCGTGAAATATACCAATCAAGGCGAGGTCGAGATATGCGTCGAACGCCGCGACGACTCGATACTGATTTCGGTGCGCGATACCGGCGTCGGCTTGAGCGAAGAGGCCAAGCGCCACGTCTTTGACAAGTTCTTCCGCGATAACAACCGGATGCACAGCAGCGTCAAGGGGACGGGGTTGGGTTTATTCATCGTCTACAGCGCGGCCTTCCACCACGGCGGGAAGGCATGGGTAGAGAGTGAGGTTGACAAAGGCAGCACTTTCTATCTAACCTTACCGCTGAAGCCTATTGAAACCAGCCTCAGTTAACACTTTTTTGGACGACAACCGATAATGCCGATTCATGTCTTGTCCGACCATGTGGTGGCGCAAATCGCCGCTGGTGAGGTCGTAGAACGCCCTTCCTCGGTCATCAAAGAACTGGTAGAAAACGCCCTTGATGCTGGCGCGACGCACATCGGGGTCGCCTCCATTGGGGGCGGCCAGAAGATGATGCGCGTCAGCGATGACGGGAGCGGCATCCGCGTATCCGAAGTCGAATTGGCTTTCGCCCGCCACGCCACCAGCAAGCTCCGCACCGCAGATGATCTGCTGCACTTGCAAACCCTCGGTTTCCGGGGAGAAGCGCTGTGCAGCGTGGCCGCCGTCGCCCATGTGACGTGTATCACTCGCCACCGTGACGAACAGACCGGCCTGCGCCTGCGTTTAGAAGGCAGCGCTATCACCGTCAAACAAGCGGCTGGCGCACCGGCTGGCACGGTGATTACGGTGGAAAACCTGTTTTATAACGTCCCCGCCCGCCTCAAATTCCTCAAAAAAGAAACCACTGAAAAACGCCAAATCGCGCAAATCGTGACGCTCTATGCGATGGCCTACCCTAAAATCCGTTTCACATTGGAACAAGACGGGCGCGAGGCGTTCAGGTCAAACGGTAGCGGCAAATTATCGGATGTATTGGCGGCGGCGTTCGGCTCAGAAACCTTCAAACAACTCGTTCCTATCGAGAGCGATACCGCCGGTATCCACGTTAGCGGATACACCGCCACGCCAGAGGCGGGGCGCGGCAATCGTGACCGGATGCACATTTTCATCAACGGGCGCGCCGTGCAAGACCACGCCCTGCTACGCGCCATCACCGACGCTTATAAGGGGATTCTCGCCGATGAGCAGTATCCCGTCAGCGTCCTGATGGTCAGCGTCCCGCCGGAAGATGTGGATGTCAACGTTCACCCGACCAAAGCCGAAGTCCGTTTTCGTGACCCCGGCGCGGTCTATAACGCCGTGCAGCGTGCCGTCCGCGAGTCCATCATTGGCACGGCGGGCGTGAACGTCACCCATCGTCCGTCACCATCCGGTTTCGGCGCATCACGCCGCCCCGTTCCTAGTGGATTTAGGGGGATGGTTGAGCATCGCCCGCAATCCGATGACTCCGATTTTCCGCCGGATGAGACAACCGACTCTCAGGGCTATTCCACCGCTGATACGGGTGAACCCGAACCCCGCGAGTTTGATATATCGCACATCCCAGAGGGTATCGGTCAACCAGACCGCCCGCGCACATTGCCCGTGCTGCGTGTGGTGGGTCAGATGGGGCTACGCTACATCATCGCGGAAGGCCCCGCCGGGATGTATCTGATAGATCAGCACGCCGCCCACCAGCGCATTTTATATAACGCCGTGCGTGGCTATCTGGAAGTAGGGCAGGATGTTCCCATCACGGAGACTGTCGGCGGCACGGCGCGGACGACGCCCACCCAATCCCGTCAATTGGATGACCTCGCGCCGCTATTGCGCCAATATGGGCTGTGGATTGAGCCGTTCGGCCTACACGTCTATCGGGTGGCGACTGCGCCCAGCTTTTTGGCCGACTTAGACGCCGAACCGGTCATCCGCGCTGTATTGAACGCGCTGCTCAACCCCGGTGAGGATATTGGCGATGCGGCGCTCATCGCGTTATGTCGTCTAGGCGCACTTCAAGCTGGGACGCTGCTCTCTCAAACCGATATGCAGGCGTTGATACGTGAGCTAGAGCGCACGCCTGACCCGCTGACCGCCCCGGACGGGTCAGCCGTCTTGGTAGAGTTTTCGGCTGACCATATCGCCCGTGAGTTTAGACGGCGTTAGACCCGAATCCCGGCGGCACGGGCGCGGGTCAAAATCGATTCGGCGGCGCGAATCATCGGCATATCGACCATTTTCCCCTCAAACGTGAACACGCCCAAACCGGCGGCCTGATGCGCGTCATGCTCAGAAATCAAGCGGCGGGCGCGGTCAATCTGCACGGCGGTAGGGGTAAACATCTGCTGTAGCGGCGCGATTTGGCGCGGGTGAATCGCCAGTTTGCCGGTATAGCCCATCTGCATGGCGCGTTCGGCCTCCGCCTCTAACAGTGATTCATCGGCCTTCACATCAATGAACGGGGTATCCAGCGCTTGTAGGCCAAAGGCTTTGGCATAGGTGACGACGGCGCTTTTGGCATAAAACCCCTCCCAGCCCTCAATCGTCCGCATCGCGCCCATATTCCCCGCGAGGTCTTCCGCCCCGAACGCCAGCGCCTGTAAACGCGGCGCAGCAGAGGCGATTTCGCGCAAATTGACCACGCCCATAGCGGTCTCAATCAGCGCAATCAACGCGATACCGCCCAACGGCCACCCGCGTGAGCGCTCGGCATTGGTCAGCCATCTATCGACCATCAGGACATGCTCTGCGGTTTCGACTTTGGGCAATACATACCCGTCAGGTAATCCGGCAACGGTAGCCTCGAAATCGGTGCGACACATGACCTGTTCGGCAGGCGGATTCAGGCGCACCAATTTCTCTGACCGGCCAAAATCGACCTCGCGTAGCGCGGACGCCACACTCTCACGGGCGGCTTGCTTATTGTTGAGCGCTACCCCGTCCTCTAAATCCATGATGATTGAATCGACGCCCAAGCTGGCGGCCTTATCAATCTTCTTGCGGTCATCCCCCGGCATAAACAGCAGTGCGCGTCGTATTGAAAGGGTCATATCGTAACGTCCTCAACTCGCCTAGAAAACACGCTCGAAGAATCTCATCCCCATATATGTTATCATCTCCGCCGGACAAAAAAGGACGGTATTATGCGACGGCTGAGTCTAATCGTGGTGATGGTGATGGTTTTGACGGCGTGCGTTCCGGGTGGGGGGGATGCCCCGCTGCCTACGGTGATGCGGCTTCCCAGTGAAAGCCCGCCCATGATTGCGCCAACCCTCACACCGGTTGCCGACCTCACCAATCTGCCGTATAACGAAGCCATCAGCGCCGAATTGGGCGAAGGCGAGCGTTTGGCGTGGGTGTTCGAGGCTGAACGTGGCGATACGATACGCCTACGCGCCCTAAGCGATACGGCGCGGTTGCATCTGACCTTGTTCAACCCTGACGGCGTTCTTATGGCTGAAGGGGAAGGCGTGTTAGAAGCCATCATCACCCAGACGGGTGACTATCAGACTCGCGTCGAAGCCGTTTCCGGCGCGGGGACGTTCCAACTCGGCCTGAGCAGTGACAAATTTCCGCCGCCGCCGCCACCCACGTTGACGCCTATCCCTGTGATGGTCGGCGTCCCAACCCCGACGCCCGCGCTGGTCGGAGAGGGCGTATTCATCGGTATTCTCACCCCGTTAGAGACGCTGGCCGGCGAGTTAAAAGTGACCGACGCGCCACACTTGTACACCTTTGAGGCGCAAGCCGGGCAGGTCGTGAAATTAGCGCTGACACAGGTCAACGGGGCGGCCAATCCCCTGATGTCGTTGATTTCGCCCACGGGCGCACTCATCGCGTCTGATATGTTCAGCGATAACGGCAGCGGCGCACGACTGCAAAATATCCCATTAGCCGAAGACGGGGCGTACACTGTCAAAATCGACAGCGGCGGTAATCCGGGGCTGTATACGTTGCGATTAGACCTCTCAGACGCGCTCATCCCGCTGACTCCGACGGTGATGATCACGCCCAGCGCCGTCCCACCGACGCCCGTCCTCACGCCAGACTTCCCTGTGGCCGAGCGCGGCGTGCGGCTGTCATCCAACGCGCCGGTCAGCGACCAAATCCGCCAACCGACGGACTTGAATACGCACTCGTTTTACGCCTATCAGGGCGATAATTTGAGCGTCGGTGTCGCGCCGCACAACGATAGCAGCCTCATCCCCAAAATCGAACTGATTGACCCGGACGGCAATCTGGTCGGGACGGCCAGCGGCGGAGTCACCCCGATTGACCGCGATGCAATCATCACCGGCCACGTCGCGCCGATTGAAGGGCCATACACAGTTTATGTGACGGGGGAGGGCGGGACTGTCGGCACATATCTCATCTCATTTGGCTATGAGAGCGCCCGCTTCGACATCATGCGCGGGGAATTATTGCCTGATGTGGCGGGGACAGCCGCGTTTGAGCGCCGCGCCACGGCGGATGTTTGGCACTTCTACCTGAATGCGGGCGACATCATCTCAGCCTCGGTGTTGCCGTTGGATAATCTGGTCGCGCCCGTGTTGGAATTGGTACGCGCCGATGGTGAATTGATGGGGATTGACCGTGATAGCGGCGGCCAACGCAGCCCACAAATCAACGGCGTCCGCGCCTCGCAGTCCGGCTATCATTATCTGCGGGTGCGCCCGTCTGACCCCGCCCAATTGGGGTCATATCAGGTCACATGGCGCTATCTGGATTTTGCGCCGACCCCGACCCCACCGCCGGGGACTCTGCCGTTAGCGGCCATCAATGGGGAAGTCGAGCCGGGGGCGTATAGCTTCATCCCGTTTTATGGTCAGGCCGGGCAAACCGTGCGGATTTATGCTAATGCCATTATCGGCAGCTCACTTGATCCAGTGGCGGCTTTAATCGCGCCCGACGGTACGACCATCGCCGGGTCAGATGACGCCCCGGACTCACTTGACGCCTATTTTGAGGCGATTTTACCCGCCGACGGGACGTATCAGGTGCGTGTCAACGGCTATCTCAGCGGCGGGGCGTTTTCGCTGTATGTCGAGCAAGTTTTTTCGCGATGATGTGTCATGATGTTCGTTTCATTTAGGGCGTATCATCATCACCAATACTGACCGTCACATCAGCGACGGAAATCCCGTTATAGCCCGCATCGGTGCTGACCGCGCTATGGGTGACGGTCAGCCCGGTATGTGTCAAGGATAATGAGACAACTTCGTAAAACGGGTTAAGAGAGATTCTTGGATTGGTCAGGTGCGTTGAGAGCGCCGCTTCACACAAATACCGAGACCTGAGCGAAACAGACCAACTTTTCACTCACGCCTCGGCCTTCACACGACTCTAATCACTTACTCTTGCGGTGGAATCGTCCACGCCAATGCTTCTGGCAAAACAGACCGGAAAGCCACCAACGAATGACCGCTGCCGATTTCGACGTACTGATAATTCGTCTCGGTGCGGCGGCGGTTGAGGATTTCACGCAGTTCACGCGCCGGTTTCTTGAAGCGGGCGCTGCTTTCATAACGCCCAACCGAGTGGAAAATCCGGGCGGGCAGGCGTTCGGTATCATCAAAGCGGCGCATGATTTGGCGTAGTTCAGCGGCGGACTTGCCCTCACCTAACGGCGCGGACAACATGATGAGGCTGCTGAACAAAGTCGGATTCTTGAGGGCAGCGTGGGCAGCTGCGACTGCGCCCATCCCCACCCCGCCAATGCCGATACGCGCCGGGTCAACACGATACTCGGTCTGCACAAATGGCAGCA
>DAOTTP010000219.1:0-45289 GCA_034437835.1 Anaerolineae bacterium
CTTATGGAGAACTGAAACAAAAACGGCATGATTACAACCAGCGTTTATGTCATCTCAAATAGCGGGCGGGCAAGCCTCGCCCCTACGAAAATTCCCAATGATGTGCATTATGCTAGTTCTATTCAGGTTCTCGATTAAAACACCCGCATATAGACTTCAGACAATGGCAATGTGCAATCAATCACTGGGATAGATAGTGTATCAGTTAAGACCATCGCCTCAGACAACACCCACGTCCCATCTGAGTCATGACGGGTGAACATTTCCAAGCGCGGTGACTCTTGGCTGACCAAGATGTAAACCTGTAAAGACGGAATCGAGCGATAGCGTTGGAATTTTTCGCCACGGTCATAGCGCTCAGTGGATGGGGACAAGATTTCAAATACCACCACCGGATTGAGCAAGGTATCACCGTGACTATCCTCTAATTCAGGCGTGCCGCACACAACAACCACATCAGGATAGCAGTAATCAGTGCGACTGATTTTCACGCGCATATCGCTAGAATAAAGATCGCAGGATTGTCCACGAAGCTGAATACCCAACGTTATGACTATGTTTGTGCTAATGGTATTATGCTCAAGGCTTGCGCCCGTCATGGCGTAAATTTCGCCGTTAATCAGTTCATGACGCAACTCGCTAGCGCGCTCAAACGCCAGATAATCATCAGATGTCCAGCCACGATTCATCGGTAATGCCATATTAATCCCCCACCGTTCAATATATTCTCTAAACCTTATTATACATCGGTGTACAATATAGGATTGATTTTTGATAGACAAGGCGCTTCTCTTGACCTATACCCGCCCATTCCTAACCGGCATTACCCTCTTACTATGGGTGACAACGCTACTCATCATCGGTTGCCTGACCATCCTGTTCACAGGGCAAATCTCGGCACTTGCGCCGATTTTGGCCGTTCCTGTCGCTATTGCGGCTGCTGTATGGTGCGCCCCGTCGCTGAACTTGAGCCGCCGAGAGATCATTATCTCTTTGGTCGCTTCCATTGTCATTATCGGCGTCTCACTCACTCTCAGCGTAGCGATTTATGACGCCTCATGGGATGGACAAGGCTACCAATTCGAGGGGACGCGGGCCATCGCAGATGGTTGGGACATCTACCGACAAAACGCCCCAGATGGCGCGATTCAACCGCTATGGCTGGGGTTCTATTCCAAAGGCTCGTGGGTGATGTCCGGCGCATTGGTCAAATTATTTGACAATCCCGAAATCGGCAAGGCAATCAATCTGATTCTGATGGCTGCTGTCCTGACCTGTGCGCCGCTGACTCTGGCGGCGTCTGGACTCAAACGATGGCAGATATGGCTGGTAGCGGGGTTGCTGGCGCTCAATCCCATCAACATCGCGCAAGTCCTCACCTATTACGTTGATGGACAATTGGCCTGTGCGCTCACCCTTGTAACGTTGACTCTGGCCGCTGTTGGCACAAAACCAAGCCGTGCCGTGTGGGTTGCGCTCACCTGCGCGTCTATCTTGCTCATCTCGGTCAAACTCAATGGCGTGATTTTCCTGACCGCCAGCGCGGGAATCTATGCCCTATGGCATTGGTTGACACGCCGCCCCGGTGGCCGCGCACTTTTATGGTGCGGAATCATCGCTTATGTTGTCGGAATCGGTCTGGTGAGTTGGAATCCGTTCGTCACCCAATATGCCACACAAACCATCGAACATCGCGACCCGTTCTATCCGACCAGCTGGCAGGCCATCACTTTCATTGAGAGAAACACCCCGCCAGATTTATTGGGCAAAGGTTGGGCTGAAAAATTCACGCGCTCATTCTTCGCCCGCTACGCCCCCGGCGGTGAAAGCCCGCTCAAATTGCCGTTCACCATCGCGCCGGAGGAGATTTTCTGGGTGTCCGATGCGAGATGGTCAGGATTCGGGCCATTATTCAGCGGTGGGGTGATATTGATAGTCGCGGCTGCAATCACGGCGCTGATTCAGAAAAAATCCCCGCGCATCCCTATGCCATTCGTATACGCGGGCGGGGCGCTACTGACTATCGTATTATTCGATGCGTGGTGGGCGCGATACGTCCCGCACCTATGGGTTTGGGCGGTATTGGTCGCTGGTTTTCTGATGCGCGTTGACGGTTGGGCGCGGAGAGTCATCCATCTGGCGCTGATTACATTGATCGTCAACGTCGGGTTACTCTTGGTCGTGATGTCGGCTGGGACGGTCTATTTGACCCTAGTGATGCAACGGGATTTCAATACATTGGCCGCATCTCCCCCAGAAGTCAGACCCATCACGGTAAATTTTGATGGATTTCTGCTCGTCAAAGCCCATTTTGACCAATCGGGCGTGCGCTATATTGAAAACCTGATGCTCCCATGTACCGACGCCGAAAAACGGCCTGTACAGGGGACGCAGGTCAAATACTGCCCGTGATTTTCTGACGGCAAACGATTAAAACATCTGGATATTAAGAGAGAGGATTGGCCGGTTTGGTCAATCCTCTCTCATCACTCAGGACTCAACACTCATCGCTGGCTTTTAAGCGACGAGGTTCTTGACGTTCTCGATATAGTCGAGGCTTTGGTGACGGAAGTAAGTGTTATACAACTCTGAGTAATAGCCGCCCTGATCCAATAGCGAGTCATGGTTGCCCTGCTCGATGATTTCACCCTTCCGCAGCACGATAATCCGATCAGCGGTCTTGATGGTACTCAGGCGGTGGGCGATGACGATACTGGTGCGCCCGCGCATGACCTCATCCAACCCTTCCTGAATCAGCGCTTCGGTCAACGGGTCAACGCTGGCCGTCGCCTCATCTAAGATGAAGATGGCCGGGTCTTGAAGCATCACCCGCGCCAAACAGACCAGCTGGCGCTGCCCCATCGACAAGGATGAGCCGCGCTCACCGACTTCGCTGTCCAAGCCATTGGGTAGGACGTTCAACCAGTCTCCATTGGCGACCTTGTGCGCCGCCGCCTCGACTTCAGAATCTGCGGCGTTGGCTTTGCCATAGCGGATATTATCGCGCACCGTACCATCGAACAAGAACGGCGTCTGAGTCACAATCCCCAACTGATGGCGGTACGCTTCGAGGTCAAGCGTGCGGACATCCTGCCCGTCAATCGAGAGGGAGCCGCCCTGATACTCATAAAAACGTGCCACCAGCTTACCGATGCTAGACTTGCCGCTGCCGGTATGCCCGACCAGCGCCAATGTCTCACCCGGCTTGATGGTCAAACTGAAATCGGTCAGCACCGGCTCGCCCTCTACATAGGCAAAGGTCATGTCTTTGAAGGCGATTTCGCCCTTGATGCGCCCCGGATGCTTGTGGTCGGTCTGAACCACCTTCGGGTCGGCGTCCATCAACGCGAACACGCGCTCAGAAGCGGCCAGCCCCAATTGGAACTGTGACCAGAATGACGCGATGCTGGTCAACGGGAACCAGAACAACCAGATGCCCTGAATGAACAGATACCAGTCGCCCGCGCTCAAGATATTGGGGTCGGTCTGTGCCAAACGCACTCCGACATACACAATCGCCGTCGTCCCCAAACCAGCCAACGCGCTCAGAATCGGGAAGATGCTGCTGAAGGTGTATCCCGTCCGTAAGTTGATGCGATACGAGCGCTGGTTCACGTCCAGAAATTCGTCATAAATCGCTTGTTCTTGCCGGAAGGTCTTGGCGATGCGGATGCCGCTGATGGTCTCTTGGATGTGCGAGTTCACTTCCGCGTTGACGCGGCGCGACTGCGTGACCGTGGCGCGGGCAATACGACGGAAGGCCAGCGCTGTGAACACCACGAACGGCGCAATCGCCAATGTCACCAGCGCCAACTGCACATTAACCGAGAGCAGATAGCCAATCAGAAAGACCACAATCAGCAACTGGCTCACGAGGTCAACCACCAATTGGACGGTCATGCTTATGGCTTGCGTATCACTGGTCACACGGCTGACGATTTTGCCAGACGGATACTGGTCATAAAACGACAGGTCGCGTTTCATGACCGCATCGAAGGCGTCCTCACGCAATTTGAGCGTGACGTTCCCCACAGTTGCCGCGCCCAACCAGCGCCGCGCAGCGTTGAACGCCCATGCGATGACGCCCAAAATGATGATGAGGGCGACGGAACCGGTCAACGCAGACGAGCCATTGGCTTGAATCTGGTCAAGCGCCGCAGAAATCGCCACGGGTAGCGCCGTCCCCAACAGCGAACTGAGGACGATCACCAGCACGATAATCCCCATCCGCTGGGCTTCTGGTCTGAGATACGTTCCAATGCGCTTTACGAGGTCGGAGTCCTTATACTTGCGGTCATAGGCCTCACCGTCGAGGCCGTCCATAATGAAACCCATACGTGTTGGTCTCCTTTTATGCGTCGTGTCAGATGGATTATGGTAGGGGCATGGTAATGCAAATTCACGAATCGATACGGTGTTTGTAGGGACGGCATTTTTGCCGTCCGTTTTGTGATTGCTGGATGGACGCCCAGAAGGGCGTCCCTACATTTGGTCCGTTATTGTTTATAAAACCGCATATCATGGACGACTGTTAATCGGCAGCGGCGACGGACGCGGCTGGCTCTAGTGGCGGCAGCGGGGCGTCATACCGAGCGAAGATGCGCCGATATTCTTGCGATGTCCGCAGCAGTTGGTCATGCGTGCCGCTGGCCGTCATCCGCCCTTGATCTAGGACGATGATATGGTCGGCCCACCGAATCTGGCTCAGGCGGTGCGTGATGAGCAGAGTCGTCCGCCCTTCTTGGGCGCGTAGAATCGCCTTCTGAATCTCATCCTCGGTGGCGCTATCAATCGCGCTGGTCGAGTCGTCTAGGACGAGGATGCGCGGGTTGCTGAGGAATGCACGGGCGAGAGCGATGCGCTGGCGCTGACCGCCACTCAACATCGTGCCGCGCTCACCGACCACCGTGTCGTAGCCACCCTTAAAGCCTGTAACGAACTCATGCGCTTGGGCTTCTTTGGCAGCCTGTTCGATTTTCTCGAACGGGGTATCGGGCGCGCCAAACGCGATGTTTTCCTTCACACTACGGCTGAACAAGAACACGTCTTGCTCAATTCGGCTGATTTGACCGCGCAGACTCGATAGACTCCACTCGCGCACATCCACCCCGTCAATCAAGATGCACCCGCTGGTGGCGTCATAGGTGCGGTTAATCAAGTCGGTCAAGGTAGACTTACCGCTGCCGGTCTGCCCGACAATCGCCACGGTCTGCCCCGATTTAACCGTGAACGACAAGTCGCTGAGGATGGGCTTGCCATCGTCAAAGGTAAACGAGACGTTCTCAAACGTGATTTCGCCTTCAATCGGCGCGGTATGACCGCCCGTGTTCTCGTCAATCTCGGCCTCGGCATTGATGACCTCCAAGACGCGCCCAGCCGAAGCTAACCCAACTTGGAACATCGAGAACGCCCAAATCGAGACTTCTACAGGGAAGCGCATGGCCGAAACCAAGCCCATCACCGCGATAATCTGCGGGATACCGATGGGTGCGCGTGAAGATAGCGCGATGGTGTGCAGGAACATGCCGCCGACGAAAAACGCATAGACCAGAGTCGGCAAATAGCGCCCTTCAATGCGCCCCTGTTTGGCGAACCAGTCGCGGTAGACCTTAGCGTTGGTGCGGAAGCGGGTGCGCTCATACGGTTCTTGTGCGCTGGCCTTAACCACCTCAATACCGCTGATGGCTTCTTCTAGGCGGGCGTTCATCACGCCATAGCTCGCGCGCTCTGCCCCGACGACTGGGCTGAGTTGGCGGATATAGCGCCGAATCAAAAAGATATACGACAGCACGAACAAAATCGGTAGGATGACCAATTCCACGTTAATCGTGGCGAACGTGATGATGGGGACGATTAAACCCATCGTCATATCGCACATGAACAAAACGCCGGGGTTAATCATGGTGTTCATCATTTTCATGTCATCGCCGGAGCGTGCCATGATGTCGCCCACCCGCTGGCGGTCATGCCATGTCGTACTCTTGCCCAACAGGGCTTCGTACAATTCCTGACGCCCGTCATGCTCCAACCGTTGAGCAGCCGTCTCAATCGAAAGTGACGCCCCCAACGCGGTCAGCGCATCCGACATCTGGAAGACCAAAACGGCCAGCGTGATGCCGACCAATGTCTGAAAACCCGTTGGGTGAAGGATTTCTTCGGCGGCCTGTCCAATCAAGATACGGGTGAATGAAAAGCTCGTCCACGCGATGAGGAACAGCCCCAATGTCCTGATGACCAGCCATTTGGTGCGCCACAGGTGCGATAATACCCACCGGATTGCGCTGGTGCGGTTGTAGACATAGGCGGACTGTACGCTGAATTCCGCTTTCAGTGCCATAGATTTCGACCCCTTCGACTTCCGATGCGACAAGAACGCCGACGGGTATGTCCATCGGCGCAGCGGATTAGTTAGTCGTGATTATACCGAACATTAGTTCTCAACACAAGTACTGTTGAGATATTTCAACAGTCTAAGTTGAAAAAAATCAAATGTCAATACGGGGTCATAATAGGTCAGAGTGGTGCAGGTAATCGCGCCCGATGAATCCGCCCACCTAATGCCACCAACGCCACACTGATGATATAGAGTGTCAACAACGGCCCCATCACCAGCGCCATATTCACAGGGTCTACCGTTGGGGTAATCACAGCGGCGGCAACCGAGGCGACAACAATGGCAATCCGCCACTGTTTAATCAAGATTCCGTGTTCGACCACGCCCATCACCGCCAAGACAAAGAAGATGAGCGGCATTTCAAACGCCACGCCCATCCAAAATACCAACGCGCTGACGAAACTCAGATACAGGTCTGCCGTCCATTCTGGTTTGAACAGAGTCGGTTCAAATCCCTCTAAAAACCCCAATGCTGGGGGAATTAGCACCCCCCACGCGAACACCACTCCGACCAAAAATAAGCCTGTAATGGCGGGCAATGAGGACAGCAGCATCCGTTTCTCGTTATCGCGCAGACCCGGCAAAATGAACATCATCACCTGATACGTGATGAGTGGAATCGACAAAATCGCGCCAATCAGCAGCGCGACTCGGAAATACGCGACCACGCCACCCGTCGGCCCCAAGACGGTGAACTCGCGGCCATACGGTTGCTGTAGGAACTTCAAAACCGGCGTCGCCACCGTCAAGCCAATCGCCGTCCCAATCATCAGGCCAATCATGGCACGCATCACGCGCATTCGCAGTTCATCAAGGTGCTGCAAGAGCGTCATGTGACCTTCCGGGTCACGCGGCGCGGCGCGGCGGAACGGGTTCAACCAAGTCAAAAAACGTAGCATAGGTTAATTCTCCCCTGTCGGCGCGGGATTATCGGTATCGGGTTCAGCGACGGGCTGGCTCTGCGCCCATGTGCCGAATTCGGCAGATAAAGGGTGTTTTTCTGCGGTCGGGGTCGGGGTCGGCATCGCGCCCCACGTCCCTAAATCGGATGGCAAGCTGGCGGGCGGAGTAGTCGGCTCGGCGGGCTTTGCTGGGCGTGTTCCCATTGGGTCGCTCATACTACCCGACCCTTTTAGCGGCTTGAGCGGGGTAATCACGCCCCTCACCTCAGCACGGGTTTTGCGAACCTCTTCTGTGAATTCATCCAACGGTTCGCGCACATCGCGCAGGAGCGGGTTAACCATATTCGTTAAGTCACGGCGCAAAGTCTGGCGCGTCGGGACATCTTTTGGCACTTGGATGTCCATCCCTGCCTCGTCAAATTCTTTTTGTAAAGAGGCTGCCGCTTGCGCCCACAAGACGCGCAACTTGGCGAAGAACTGCCCCAGCACATACGACCAGCGAAGCATCCGTGCAGGCCCAGCCACCACCAATGCGATGACCAAAATCGCTACCACTTCCCAACCGCCGACGCCTAAGATATCCATCGCTGCGCCTTTCTCTACCCTACCCGTATTTCATCGTTCCATTATACAGTCCGTGCGCCCAGTGAATACAGCGCCGAAGGTCTGACGAATGTAACCTTTTGATGTTATACTCTCATCATGACACCCACAGCACCCTATGGACGTTTGATGTCTGCCGAATCCCCACCCGTTGAGGCACAACTCCTAGCACGCATCAGCACTGGTGATGAAGCGGCGTTGGCCGAATTTTACGACCAGTTCGCCCGCTTGGTTTTCAGCGTAACCTATCACATTTTACAAAATGACACGCTCGCTGAAGAAGTCACCCAAGATACTTTTTTAAAGATATGGAATCGCGCTCACCAGTGGGATGCCAGGCGTGGCAAGGTCACGACGTGGTTGCTCACCATCGCACGCTATACCGCCATTGACCGGCTACGAACGGAACAACGGCGCGAAGGGCGTGGACAGGTTGACCTTGAGGACATCATCAATACAATGGGCGAAAACAGCCACGTAGATGAGCCTGCATGGGCGGATGAGCAACTCATGGGCGAGGTTTTAGCACAACTCCCGCCTGACCAGCGCCAAGTCTTGGAACTGGCCTACTTCCGCGATATGTCTCACACCGAAATGGCCGACCAATTACACATCCCGCTAGGGACGGTCAAAGGCCGTGTCCGCGCCGGACTCTCCAAATTGCGCGCCCTGTGGTTGCAAAAGACCGAGGTCGAAAGTTAAAATGGCGCGAATCCTTGTGGAAGCGTATGGTCTCATTCAAAAATCCACACATCTAAATGGTGGATTGGAGTCGAATAATGTATTAAGCGCGGATGATATTCCTATCCCCGCGTTAGGTGAATAAACCATGACATCCCAACCGATACCCGAAACATCTAACCCAGAGAATGCCCGTGACCTCTTGGCTAGTTACGCGATTGGCGCGACTGACCCTGCCGAAGCCGCCCGCGCTGTGGACTATCTGCGCCAGCATCCTGAAGCCGCAGCCGAGGCAACCGATTACGCCGCCGCCGCATTGCTGTTGGTAGCGGGCGTCCCCCGGCGTGACCCGCCCGCCGCAATGCGCCAAAAACTGTTGGACGCCGCCCGCGCCCAACGCCCGCCCATAGCGCAACCCGTCGCCGCCGCGCCCAAGTTGCACGTTTTGCCGCGTATGACGCCCAAACCGGCATCGCTACGTAGCGCCCAACGCCCGATTTTAGCTTGGGTCTCTACCGCCGCAGCCGTGGTCTTATTGGTCATGAATATGTTCTGGATGTCGCAGGTCAACGAGCTACGCGCCCGCCAAACCGTACTAGAGCAGACCAATCAAGCCCAATTGGTCGCGCTACAACAGGTCAGCCAAGCCCAGATAACCGACGCCATGACCATCATGGTCACGGGGACAAAATCTGAATTAGTGGATGATTCCGGCGCGATGCGGGCGATGGTGATGTGGCAACCGGGACATTCTGAGGCGCTCATGTTCACCCACTCGCTCCCAACACTTGACCAGACCCGTACTTACCAACTCTGGTTGATTGATGCAGATGGCACGCCCATCAGCGCCGGAACATTCATAGTGGACTCAGATGGCCGTGCGACCTTGATGTTTAACGCGCAAATCGCCCTCGACACGTTCAACGCTTTTGGGATCTCGGTTGAGCCATTGGGCGGTAGTGCCACGCCGACCACCCCACCAATGGCCGTCGGCGCGTTGTAACCAATTTGTATCCAAGCGATACCAACGTAGGGGCGGACTCATGAGTCGCCCACCTATCAAGAAAACGTAAGTCCAAGCATTACCAACCCGTCAAAATGACTGCACGATAATGAAGTGCAGTCGTTTTGATTCTCCCCCTATTGTTAGAGAAAGCCGCATCATGTCTCAACCCTCCACACAAGGGCGTGACCGTCGCCTCGTGACGATCCTCGCTATTGTGTTTGCCCAACAATTGGGCGCATCAATGATCCTCCCAGTCCTCAGCCTATACGCCATTAACCAGTTGGGGATGCCCAAAGACTCCACCCCACTGCTGCAAGCCTCGTTCTATATCGCGCAATTCCTCGCCGCGCCGTTTCTGGGGCGTTGGAGTGATAAATTTGGCCGCGTCCCGATCTTGTTTTACAGCCAACTGGGGACGGTTATTAGTTTCTTGATGATTGCGTTCTCACCCGGAATCGGCATGTTATACGCCTCACGCATCCTTGATGGCGTGACGGGCGGCAATATTATTGTCGCACAAGCCTATGTGATCGACATCACGCCACGCGAAAAGCGGACTCAGGCGCTAGGGCTGATTTTCGCGGTATTCGGGATCGGATTCATTATCGGCCCCGCCATCGGCGGCGCATTGGCGGCGACCATCGGCCAACAAGGATTATTTTTGGCGGCGGCATTGGTCACGCTCGTCCCGACCATCATGACTCAATACACTCTCAACGAAACGCTCAACGCCCAGGAGCGCATGGCAAACCGCGCCCGTGGTAATGTCAGTTTCAAAGAGATGCTCTCCAACCCAACCATCCTCATGATTCTGAGTTTGATTGCCTTCGGCAGCGTCGGCCTCGGTTTGGTACAAACGACATTCGCTATCTATAGCCAAGACATCCTGTTCGCGGGTAAAGACGATAACACCATCAAACTCGGGGTCGGATTATTGTTCGGGACGGTAGGACTCGGTCAGACCCTGACGCAAACCCTGTTACTTCGCCGTCTACTGAGGCGATACGGGGACGCACCGCTGGTCTTTGGTGGCACATTGGTGCGTGCCTTCTCGCAATTCTGGTTCTTAATCCTCGGTTTGCCTATCGCGTTGACAGTTTTCGGTCAAGATGCACTGCCGTGGGTGGCGATTGTCGGCGCGATGACCTTCGCGGGCGGCACGGGGATTATGATGCCGCCGCTGCAATCATTGGTCACGTATGCCGTACCGGATAACGCGCGCGGTGCAGTGGTCGGGCTGGCCTCCTCAGCACAAAGCCTCGGTATCATCGCGGGGACATTGGTGGCCGGCCCATTGCTCAATATCGAAATCGCAGGGCGGCCTTCACTTGCGCCTTACCTAGCCAATGCGCTCATGTTCGTGTTTATGGCGATTCCGGCGTGGTTCTTGGTCAAGAAATTTGGCTGGAGACTCCCAACGCCCGTCGAAACACCCACTGCGACCACCACGGCTCCCATTGTCCCATGAACAGCTACGTCACACTGATTGCCAACGCCGATTACCTGATGGGGGCGGTTGCTCTGGCGAAATCACTGGTGATGTGTGGTTCGCGCTGGCCGCTGACCGCGCTGGTGATGGATGATCAACTCCCCGGCCTTGAGGCATTGGCGGCCTATAACTGCCAATGCCTCAAGGTTGACCCACTGCCGCTGTCTGACGGATTCAAAGCGCGTCATAACCGAGGCGCGCAGCACAGCGCCGCCCCGTTCACCAAAGGTCAGAAGCCTGTGTTTCACGACCCGCTGCACAATTTCGTCAAGTTGCGCCTGTGGGAACTCGAACAGTTCGAGACAGTGGTATTTCTAGATGCCGACACGCTGGTGATTCACAACATCGACAAGCTGTTCGGCTATCCCGAATTTTCCGCCGCGCCGAACCTCTACGAATCGCTGTCCGATTTTCACCGCCTGAACAGCGGGGTTTTCGTCGCCAAGCCCAACAGCCGAACCTTTGACTCGATGCTGGCCGCGCTTGACCAATCGGACGTGTTCTGGAGTCGCACCGACCAGACCTTCCTCCAAACCTACTTCCCAGATTGGCACGGCCTCCCATATACCTTCAATACCCTGCAATATGTCTGGTTCAATCTGCCGGAATTGTGGGATTGGGAGAAGGTCAAGGTCATCCATTACCAATATGAAAAGCCGTGGCAGCCGGACAATCC
The DNA here is from genome assembly GCA_034437835.1 of Anaerolineae bacterium. Taxonomy (GTDB): domain Bacteria; phylum Chloroflexota; class Anaerolineae; order Aggregatilineales; family Phototrophicaceae; genus Flexicrinis. The sequence goes on from DAOTTP010000219.1 coordinate 11,752, forward strand.
CAAGCGTGACCGACTCGCGCCGTTGATTCAGGCATGGTGGAGCGTCTACGAAAACGGTACACTGCCGGAGGACTTTCCTGCGCCCCCCTCACCCATCGGCGGTTAAGTGTGAAAATTGACAGCGTAAAACGCGCCCTCATCCTCGACTTTGACGGGGTGGTGGTCGATACAGAACAACTCAATTACGACACATGGAATCTGGCGTTTGACGAGATTATGGGCATCCACATCGAAACCGGACGCCACGCGCTGGTCGGCTTGACGTTGGATGAGATTTATAAGTTGTGGACGCCGGACGACCTCAGCGAACAGATGAAAACAACTTTGTTGGAGCGCAAAACTGTGCTGTATTTCGAGGGCGGCAAGACTCGGCTCTCTCCCGTCCCCGGCTGTGTTGAGTTGGTTCGGCGGGCGCACGCGCTGGGATGGTATAGCGCCATCGTGTCGCGTTCGCGTCGTCTGAGAGTCTTGGGGACGCTGGATTTGGTCAGAATCCCCGCGCTATTCGATGTCGTGATGGGATTCGAGGATGGAATCGACCACACGGTTGACCGTAAAGACCACGCCCGCGCCGCCCGCCTGTTCGGAATCGACCCGCTTCAAAGCATCGTGATTGAGGACAGCCCGTCTGGGATTGCCGACGCGGTATGGTCTGGAATCGGGACGGTCATCGGGATTACGACCACGCTAGCTAGTGAGCCTTTGCTCAAAGCGGGCGCACATCGCATCATTAACCACTTTGATGAGTTAATCCTGTCGTGAGCCGCGTGATTGCCCTGACCGGCGCGACGGGCTATGTCGGGCGATTCGTCGCGGCGGAATTGCTGGCGCAGGGGTTTTCACTACGAGCATTGGCACGTCTAGACTCTGACCGGCGCGGATTCCCCGGCCATATCGATTGGGTAGACGGTGACTTGTCCTCGGAATCAGCGCTAAAAACCCTCACGGACGGCGCGGGGGCGGTGATTCACATGGCCTATGAACACATCCCCGGACGCTATCGCGGCGGTGAAGGCGACGATTTCCCCGGCTGGTTAGACGCTAACCTCGGCGGGTCGCTCAGGTTGCTCACGGCGACGCAACAAGCCAAAGTCGGGCAGTTCATCTTTTTATCCAGCCGCGCCGTGTTCTCACATACCGAGGCGGGGCGTGTGCTGGATGAATCGCACCCCACCGCGCCAGATTCGCACTATGGGGCGTATAAGGCCGCCGTCGAAGCCTTCATGAGCAGCGCCGCCCATCTGACCGGCATGAAAACCACGACTGTTCGCGCTACCGGCGTGTATGGTCTGGCGTGGCCGCCGGAGCGCTCAAAATGGTGGGATGTGATTCAGGCGGTTTTGATTCACCAGCCAGCGACGGCCTCCCGTAGCGGGACGGAAATCCACGGCGCAGATGTCGCCCGCGCCATCACCGCCCTGATAAAACAGCCAGAAAATGCGCCCGCCGCGCTCCATCTCAGCGATTTGACCGTCAGCACACGAGATATTGTGCGGTTAGGGCGTCAGTTTTCCGGCATCCCCGGCGACCTGCCATCCGAGTCGCCATCAGCACCGCAAAATATTATGGTTAGCCGTCGTCTGGCCGATTTGGGCATTAGATTGGGCGGTGTTCCTTTACTAGAACAAACCATCAAACAAATGCTTGATGTCATGCCCCGATGATTCAGACGATTATTAAGGTTTGAATAAATTTCTTACATAATACGCATTAGTTAGACACGGATAACGAACTGGTAAAACTTGCGGTATGAAACTTAACAATCAGCCCGCTATGATGTACCCCTTGTGCAGTGTCACACTCTGACGTTCGATTTTTAGGGGGACTCCAGTGCGTATTCTCATTTTAGGCGGAGACGGCTATCTCGGATGGCCGCAGGCGCTGTATTTGTCGCAAAAAGGGCATGAAATCGCGGTTTTTGATAACCTCGCCCGTCGCCAATTTGACCTGAAACACGGCATCGACAGTCTTGTGCCGATTCAGACCATGCAGCGTCGCATCGCCCGCTGGTCTGAGTTGACCGGCAAGACCATCACCAATTATCACGGGGACATGACCGATTGGGCGGCGCTCTCGACGGCCTTCCAAGAGTTCCAGCCGGAGGCGGTTGTCCACTTCGCGCAACAGCGTTCCGCCCCGTTCTCGATGATTGACCGCGAACACGCGGTATATACCCAACAGACCAACGTGGTCGGTACGCTGAATCTGCTGTACGCCATTAAAGAATTCGCGCCCGAAACCCACTTGGTCAAGCTGGGGACGATGGGCGAATACGGCACGCCCAACATCCCCATCGAAGAAGGCTATATCGAAATCACCCACAAAGGGCGTACCGATACCCTCCCATTCCCCAAGCAACCGGGGTCGTTCTATCACCTGAGCAAAGTCCACGACTCGCACAACATCCATTTCTGTTGCCGCGTGTGGGGCTTACGCGCCACCGACCTGAATCAAGGCGTAGTATATGGCGCAGACACCTACGAGACGTTGCTTGACCCAGAATTGGCGACCCGTTTTGACTATGACCAAGTGTATGGCACGGCGCTCAACCGCTTCTGCGTGCAAGCGGCAGTCGGCCACCCATTGACCGTTTATGGGCGCGGCGGCCAGACTCGCGGCTGCATCCACGTCAAGGACACCGTGCGCTGCATCGAATTGGCGATTGAAACCCCTGCGGCGGCGGGCGAATTCCGCGTGTTCAACCAGATTACCGAGTGGTTCTCGGTCAGCGGTCTGGCCGAGCGCGTGCAGCGGATTGGCTGCGCGATGGGCTTAGATGTGCAGATCAACGCCATCCCCAACCCCCGCGTTGAGAAGGAAGAACACTTCTATGAAGTCGTTCACACCAAGCTACTCGACCTCGGCCTAGAGCCGCACCTGTTGGACGACGCCGAAATCGAGCGCATGATTAAGCTGTCGGTGGAGAATCGCCATCGCGTGGATATGGGTCAAATCAAGCCGACGGTCAAGTGGAACGCCACCCAAAACGTGGTAACTCCGGCCTAAGCCTTCCCGAAAGAGTCTGCCGCGCCAATGCCTGCGACATACCCGGACGACCACGCCCATTGGAAGTTATACCCGCCGATGCGCCCGTCCACATCGCAAATCTCACCACACAGATGGAGTCCCGGAGTCACGCGGGACTCCATTGTTTTCAAGTCCAACTCGCTCAGTGGGACGCCGCCCGCCGTCACTTCCGCGTAGGTATAACCACGGTCTCCGCTGACCGGCAAGACATACGCGGTCAATGTGCGCGCCAACGTCTGGCGTTGCGGGCGGGTCAGATTGCTCAAGGGCACAATCGGGTCAATTACAGCCTCGGCGCACAAGACGCGAATCAGGCGGTCAGGCAAACGCTCGCCAATCCAACGCATCGGGGTGAGCTTGCCCGCCTCAACCAACGCGGCGTCGGCTTGCTCCGGCGCGATGTCCGGCAGCCAATTGACGCGCAGCGTCGCGGCGGGGTCATCTGGGCGGGTATCCAAAATATAGCGGCTGATGTCTAGCGCGGCGGGGCCGCTGACGCCAAAATGGGCTAACAACAGCGAATCATCAAACGATACAATCAATTTGCCGCGCCCATCATGCAAGGCAATCCGCACCACTGTGCTGATGCCTGAGAGCGTCGTCAGCGGATGGTCTTTGGGCAACAGGAGCGGCACAAGCGACGGCGTGATGCGCGGCGTCAGGGAATGCCCCAACCCTTGCGCGAACGTATAGCCCAACCCATCTGACCCCGACTTAGGCAGACTCTTGCCGCCCGTCGCCAAAATCACCCGGCGGGCGGGCAAATCGCCCCAGCTGCCCCGGATACTGAACAGGCCGTCCTCGCGGGTGATGTGTTCGACCCGGCGCGGATGCCAGATTCGCACGCCAACCGACTCCGCCGCCCGTACCAGACCGTCCAAAACCGTCCGCGCTTGGTCGGTCACGGGGAATAGTTTTCCAGAATCTTCGACCTTGAGGTCTACATCGTTCTCAGCGAAAAATTCGATGGTCTGCGCCACGTCAAAGCGCCGCAGGATTTTGCGGATGGCGGGGCGAGTCGAACCGGCATAAGCGCCCTCGTCCACCTCGTCATGGGTGACATTACAGCGCCCGCCGCCCGCCACCAGAATTTTTGCGCCCAATTTGGTCGCGCCATCTAAGGCCACGACACGCAGCCGAGAATTAGCTCTCGCCGCCCAATACGCCGCCATTAAGCCCGCCGCACCCGCCCCGATAATGGCGATGTCTGCCGTCTCGTGATGGCTCATGCTTCTTCGTCGTCTTCCAATTCGCTGTCGATGATTTCAAACGCGCCGTCCAATAATTCGTCGGCTTGTTCAATCGCGGCAAAGGCGCGGGTGTCGTCACTTTGCATTAAGGCGTGGGTGGCTTGCAACAGTTGGAGCGAGGCTTTCGCCACAAACGCGGCCACATCTTGATAATCATGCGGCACAATCAGGCTGTTGAGCGCGTTAATCGCCGCCTGAGTCGCTGCCTGCGCCAATTCTAGCTGTTTTACTACTTCGCTTGAGGTCATGTTTGGTGGATTCTCGTCTGAGGGTCATCTATGCGCTTAACGATACCACGGGAGTTAACAGTTAGAAGTCAGAAGTTAGAAGTTGCGGCGAGGGCTTATGCGCCCGATTGACACATTTCACGCGATTTTGACATAGCGCCAGAGCAGCCAGCACGCAATCAACGCCGACACGCACGCCAATACCCCACTGAGGACGAATCCGCCAGTCAAGGCATAACTCAGGCCGCCAATCACGCCACCGCCCAAGCGCCCCAACGCCACACCTGCCACCGTCGCGGAAATCATCGGCGCACGCGCATTGGGCAAAACCTCGGTATTCAGGGGAATACTCGCCACCACCGCAATTTCATAGGACAGGAACATGACGAAAATCCCTACGACGGCGACGGGCAAGCTGAAGTTCAAAAATGGCAGCGCCAGATAGGCCGCCGCCGCGACTCCCATCCCCCATAAGGTCATGCGCTTGGGGCCAAATTTGTCCCCAAATGCGGTCACGACTCCCTCGCCAATCGCCTCAGCCACAGAAATCGAGATGGTGACGAATCCCAGCGCGACCAATGCGAGGTCGAACGATTTTTCCATGAACGCGCCGTAATTGATGAAAACCAATTCGTTCGAGGCCGAGTTAAACGTCCCGAACAAAATCATCGCCATCGCAGCCGGGCTTTTTCGCACGGTATGGAACACTTCAAGCAGTGAGAGATTTTTCGCCTCTCCCGTCGGGCGGTCAGGCGGCAAAAAATACCAGATGGCGAACAATCCCAACGCCCCGCCAATCGCCAGCGCGATGAATACCGCCGACAGCGTGGAACGCTCCAACAAGAAACCAACCAGCGGCGCGGCCACCAATAACGCGCCCGCCCAACTGAGTTCCGTCGTGCCAATCGCCAGCGCCCGCCGGTTATACGGCACGCGGTCTCCGATATAGGCCAGTATCGCCGGGTCTACCAACATCTTGGCGAAACCGAACGCGACCATCACCATCAGGAATACGCCATAGACCGGGAAGGACGCGCCAATCAAGGCGGCGCTGATGAGGCCGACCAACGCGACCATAATCACCAGACGGCGACCATAGCGCTCGGCGAATCCGCCAAATAATGGACTCAGCAACGGGATTCCGCTTTGTGACGCGAGAGCGCCCTGTACCGCTGATTCCGGCACGAGCAGATTACGCGCAATCCCCGGCACGAACGCATACGTGAAGCGCCGCGTCATATTGACGACCAAGCGCACAAACGTCAGCGTCAGCACCGCCGAGACGATGCCGCGCTCTCCCTCAGCAGGCTGAGACATAAAACCCCTAATTCAGAAATAGAATCAAATCATCCGTAAATCATATCGGCAAAAAACAAAAACTATAGGGACACAGGAGTCCACAGGTAGGACACGTAAACCTTCAGTGGACAACGCGGGCATTGTCCCTACGAATTCTCCCATGACCGATGATATTGTAGGGACGGCATTCTTGCCGTCCGTCAAGATAATCTCAAAACGGACGCCAAAAATGGCGTCCCTACAGATTTATCGGCGGTTATGGGTAAATATCATCCCCATATCAATGCCTTCGCCAAAACGGACACGTCAGTGCCGTGTCCCTACAAAAACAGGGTATTCGTAGGGAAAATGGCCGCGTTCTGCGCCCTGATAGATGGGCAATGGTCAAAATTGGCGAAGGTATTGCCATATAATCGTTTTAGTTCTTACCGCTGAACAACTCACGCACGATGATGTTGCGCTGAATCTCGCTCGTGCCTTCGTAAATCTGGAAGATTTTCACATCGCGCAGCAGTTTTTCCACAGGGTACTCTTTCATATAGCCGTAGCCACCCAAGACTTGTACTGCATCGACAGCAGCGCGAGTCGCCATATCTGCCGCAAACGCCTTCGCATAGGCGGGGACGGCGGGGTTGTGGATTCCGTGGTCTGCTTGCCACGCGGCTTGCCAGACCAGCAAGCGCGACGCCTGATAGTTAATCGCCATATCCGCGATTTTGTGGCCGATGGCCTGATGTTGATAAATCGGGACGCCGAACGCGAGGCGGTCACTGGCATACTTGACGCTCTCATCCAGACAACGGCGCTGTAAACCTACCGCCGCCGCCGCCACACCCGGACGACTGAAGTCGAACACCTTCATCGCCAGATAAAAGCCTTTGCCTTCCTCGCCGAGCATGTTTTCGGCGGGGACTTCGACATCCTCAAACACGATTTCGGCGGTATCGCTGGCGCGTTGACCGATTTTATCGAACTTCTTGCCGATGCTGACGCCGGGGGCGTTGCGGTCTACGACGAAAAAGCTCATGCCACGGTGTCCGGCATTGGGGTCGGTCTTGGCGGCTACGGTGAAGAAGTTGGCATGGCTGGCGTTGGTGATGAAGATTTTGCTGCCGTTGAGGATATACGACGCGCCTTTTTTCTCGGCGCGGGTTTCGATGGCGACCACGTTTGACCCTGCGCTGGATTCGGTCACGCAATAGCTGACAAATTCGCCGTTATCGACCAAACGCTCGCCCAACCAATATTTTTTCTGCGCGTCATTACCGCCCAATAGCAACGGGAGTGAGCCGAGTCCGTTCGTCCCGACGCTGGTGCTGATGCCAGAGCAGCCATAGGCCATTTCTTCGCTGACCAAGCACTCATCCAACACCGACGCGCCCATCCCGCCATATTCCTCTGGGACGTTCATATTGGCGAGTCCGAGCGCCCGCGCCTTGTGGAAAATTTCCTCTGGGAATTTGGCCTCGCGGTCATGTTCCTCTGCGGCGGGGATGATTTCTTTGGCGGTGAATTCCCGCGCCATTTTTTGGAGCATCAATTGCTCCTCGGTCAAGCTGAAATTGATGCCGGATGTAATATCTGCCATATCAACCATTATCTGGGTCTCCAAAACGCTAATCTAACGCACGTTTAGTATAACGCTGAATGTTTAACACAACAAAAAACAGAGGCGCATGTTCAGACTGGGTGAAACAATTGTGACTGTAGGGACGCCCTTCTGGGCGTCCGCCTGTTCCGAAAACGGACGGCAAGAATGCCGTCCCTACGGCACTCATTTTGAACATGAGCCAAAAAATGTAAGGGAATCGTACCCCGTCCGTCCGATTCACTGTGCTGATACACCGATTTTGGAGACAGATTATGGATTTAGGGCTAACAGGAAAAGTCGCGCTGGTCGCGGCCAGTAGCAAAGGCTTGGGCTATGGGATTGCCCGCGCACTCGCAGGGGAAGGCGCACGGGTCGCGCTGTGCGCCCGCAACGGGGATGAAGTACGCGCCGCCGCCGATAAAATCACCGCCGAAACTGGGGTAGAGGCTCACGCTACCGCTTGCGATGTGACCAACCCAGATTCGGTAGCCGCGTGGATTGACTCGGCGGCGGCATGGGGCGGCGGGATTGACGCGCTGGTGGTCAATGCGGGCGGCCCGCCTGCCCTCCAATTGAAAGACGCCACCGATGAACAATGGCAGGCCGCCTTTGAACTGACGCTGATGAGCGCTGTACGCATGATTCGCGCCGCCCTACCGCACTTCCGCGATGGCGGCGCGATTTTAACCGTCACGTCGTCATCCGTGCGTGAGCCTATCGCATCGCTGGGCTTATCTACCGTGATGCGGGCGGGCGTATTTGGGATGGTGAAAGTTTTGTCGGAAGAACTCGCGCCGCGTGGAATCCGCGTCAATAATTTGATTCCGGGGCGCATCGAGACAGACCGCGTATTGCACTTGGATCATCTGACCGCGCAACGCACGGGTAGCACACCGGAGGCCGTCCGCGCCAGTAGTGAGGCACGCATCCCACTCAAGCGATTGGGGACGCCCGATGAGTTTGGCGCGGCGGCGGCGTTTTTGCTCTCACCGACAGCCGGATATACCACCGGCACATCTCTGCGGGTCGATGGCGGCGCAATGCGTTCGGTGGATTTTTAACCAGAATTTCGTAGGGACGCTCTTCTGGGCGTCCGTCTCACTATGACAAAACGGACGGCAAGAATGCCGTCCCTACGGAATGTTAATAACAGGTATGTGGATTAAAGACCCCACTCCGTCTTGATTTGACCGACCCATTGCGTGATACGCGCTGGCGTCTTGTCTTGCTGCCCGTCCTCGTCGATTCCGAGGCCAACCAGATAATCCTCGATGCGCGCCTTGCTGTCCTCGAACTCATAGGTCTTGTTTGACCAAAAGCCGTGGACATCCGCATTCGCCATCAAGACCTCATCCGCCAACATACCCAGCGCGTCAAGAAAGTTGAAGCCGTAGCCGTTCTGGTCGCCCAGACCGAACAGCGCGACCTTCTTGCCGTTCAAATCCATGCTGCGGAAATTGGGGAAAAACACATCCCAGTCGTCCTGAAGCTCACCGGTATTCCACGTCGGGATGCCCATGATGAGGTACTGATACTTCATCATCACATCTACCCCGGCAGAGCCGATGTTGTGGACATCGACGATGCCGTTTTCGATTTTGTCGAACTCAGCCTTGATTTGAAACGCCACCGCTTCGGTCTTGCCGGTGCTGCTCCCGAAGAAAAGCCCAATTTTGCCCATGGTCAACCCTCACAATACCCCGTGCTTTTGGTTGAATTGTGACGCATTTCACCGCTGTTTGCAATTGGGAGTCGTGTGTTGACGCCTCAGTGCAAACCTGTTAGGCTAAACTTATCTGTAACACACCTAACCGATGGGGATTATCGGGGGAAGTCCGGTGAGAATCCGGCGCTGTCCCGCAACGGTAAAGGCCGCAACAGGCCGAAAGCCCGATTACCCGCCCCCATCCTTTAGCTCACCTTTCGAGGCCAAAGGATATGAGCGTAGAAACCCTCTACTCTGAGACCGTATCCCGCGCACCAGCGGGATTTTTGTTCATCCGTCGCATTCATCTCAAATTGATGGCGCTAGGGCTGGGAATCGTCGTCCTATTCGCGCTGGCTCTAGCGTGGGGGTCGGTCAATATCCCGCTGGATGAGGTCGTCCGCGTCTTAACGACAGGTGAAGCCAGCAAACCATCGTGGGTCAGCATCGTGATGAAAGTCCGGCTGCCAAAGGCCATCACCGCGATTTTGGCGGGCGCGGCGCTATCGGTCAGTGGTTTGGTCATGCAGACGTTTTTCCGTAATCCATTGGCTGGGCCGTATATCTTGGGCATCAGCAGCGGCGCGAGTCTGGGCGTCGGGTTGGTTGTATTGGCGGGCGGCGCGACGTCTGGTCTGGTGATTGGGGTCGGACTCGGCGGAGATTTCTTACTCGCGGCGGCGGCCTCTATCGGCGCGGCCTTAGCGCTAGGAATCGTCCTCATCGCCGCCCGTCGGGTCGAAAATAGCCTGACTCTATTGGTCTTGGGCGTGATGTTCGGGTCGTTTACGTCCGCCATCGTCAGCCTATTGATGTATTTCAGCGCTCCAGAGCGCGTCCAGACCTATATTCAATGGACGTTCGGGAGTTTCTCAACCGTCACGACCTCGCAACTTGTGCCGCTGGCCGCCGGGGTGATTGCAGGGCTGATTTTGACCGGCGGGCTGGCGAAATCGCTCAACGCTTTGTTACTCGGTGAAGAATACGCCCGCACGATGGGCTTATCCGTCGGGCGCGTCCGCCTGTTAATCGTGACCGGGACGGCGCTCTTGGCGGGGACGGTCACAGCCTTCTGCGGCCCTGTCGGCTTTATCGGGACAGCCGTGCCGCACCTGTGCCGTGCGATGTTCAACAGTTCTGACCACCGAATTCTGCTCCCCGCTTGCGGATTGATGGGCGCCTGTGTCGGACTCGGTGCGGCGCTGATTGCAGAACTGCCCGGCAGTAGCGTGATTCTCCCCCTCAACGCCGTCACCGCCCTGCTGGGTGCGCCGGTAGTCATGTTCGTGCTGATGCGCCAGCGCCAGCTGCATAAAGCGTTTGGGGGATAATAATGGCTATATTCAAACCACAGATTTCCCCTTCACCCTATGCAGATTTACCGCTCACTCCCTATGCAGATTTAACCCCCTCTCCCCTTGTGGGAGAGGGGGCAGGGGGTGAGGGGTTCGCCCTCGCTACTCACAACCTGTCCGTCGGATATGCCCCCTCGCGCAAAATGACTCGCATCGTCGCGGAATCGCTCAATTTAACCGTTTCCGGCGGGGAATTTGTTTGCTTGTTGGGGCCGAATGGCGCGGGTAAATCAACCCTATTACGGACGCTGGCCGGGATGCAAGCCCCGCTGGCCGGACGGGTAGACATCGATGGCACAGATTTGCACGCCCTCACCGCCAATCAACGCGCCAAGAAATTGGCCGTCGTCCTGACCGAGCGCGTCAGCCCCGGGCTGCTCACTGGCTGGGAGTTGGTCGCGCTGGGGCGTCACCCGCATACCGGTTGGATGGGAGGCGTCAGTGAGCAGGATGTGAAGGCGGTCAAACGCGCCGTGGCCGCCGTCGGCGCAGAGCATCTTGCGCCGCGAACCTTTATCGAACTGAGCGACGGCGAACGCCAAAAACTCATGATTGCCCGCGCTCTCGCCCAAGAGCCGCACGTCCTATTGTTGGATGAGCCGACGGCGTTCCTAGACGCGCCGCGCCGCGCCGAGTTGATGATTTTACTGCGGCAAGTGGCGCGGACGGCCAACTGCGCGGTCTTGGCCTCAACCCACGACCTTCAATTGGCGCAGCGTTCAGCAGACCGGTTGTGGCTGATGGACGGCACAGGCGGAGTCATCAGCGGGACGCTAAACGACTCTGCGTTATATGGCGGGTTGGCGCGTGCGTTTTCCGTCCCCGGCCTGACCTATGACCCGCACACGGGGACATTTGAGAACAGATAGGAACGCTCATCGGAATCATGGGCGGCTATAGGCCTGAGGTTATTCGTCTTGGCGCATTTGGCGCACAGCATAGCCAATCAATGGGCGGTACAAATACCGAAAAATCCAACCCGGCAAATAGCGCCCACGCTCTTCATGCACCACCCGCCCACGGGGATGTTCGGCAAAACGGGGCTTGGAGGGATGATATGAGACTGCATCCTGCCAGAACTCAATTTTTTGTAGGTGCTTAACATTTTTATAGCCATAATGGACGGGCGCGACAATCCGCAATGGAGCGCCATGTTTGACCGATAGCGGCTCACCATCCAACCTATCCACCAGTAAAACATCATCAGAAAGGGCATCTTCTATCAGCAAACTGGATTTGTATTTATCGCGCGCCCGAAACGCGACCAGCGCAATCGTTTGATTGCCCGTCAAACGAGGCTGAATCAGGGTTTGATAGACATCTTTAAACCGAAAACCACTCCATCTTACCCCGCGATAACTCCATGTCGTCACGCAATGAAAATCCGAAACCTGTTCGACCCGTTCTAGCGTGCTTAAATCGGCTTGTGTGATGCTGAACGCCTCAACATCGCCAGCGATCAACACGCTGTAATCCTCAGAGACCATCCCCCGATACGGAGCGAATCGCGTGATACCAAAACGTGGGAAATCCTCACGCGCTTGTTGTCCTACGGGAAGTGCATTAGAAAAATGCGGATTTGGTTTCACACAATATCTTTTCGCACGTCGTTTTGTGAATAATGGTACATACAGTATACGGTCAATCTGGAATGGAGGTTGTAACATACACCTCATTCCGGGTGAATTGACCATTTGACTGTTTATGAGATATGGGCGGTTCGTGAACCGCCCGCTTCTATTCCAGACTCGTCACTGCGTTTGTGCCGCGTTCGGTCAGGTGAACCAAACCATCTTTAACTTGAACCAGATTCAAAGCGCGTAGACGGGTCAATGTCCAACGCAACCGTGAAGCCGACCAACGGAAATGTTCGTGCAGCGTATTGACCGCTAACTCAACCGATTCATTGGCTTGTCCCTGATGATTGGCGATATGCCGCAGCACAATTTGACCGGTGAAATGCACGGCCTGACTCCGCCGCCGAATAGACCCCGCAATCAAGCCCTGACTGGGCGAAAACACCCACGCCAGCAGCAAAAACACGAACATCATCATGACCATGGAGGCGGAAATCGACACATTCCACGTCGTATAGCCGCCTAAACCAATCAGGCCATCTAGCCCGACCAACACGCGATTCATGTCGATAATCCCTAACAAGCTACCGCGTGCGAGGTCATAGCCCATATAAGCGGCCAGCGCCCCAAATATCGCCCCAAGCAATAGCATCCGGCTCAGGCGCTGAGTGAGTAGATAGGCCGTGGCGGGCGGGATGACGAAAAAAGCCACCACCAGAATCGCGCCTACCGCGTCGAACGCCCCGACAGCCGTCACGCTGACCAATCCCATCAAAACATAGTGCAAAAGGCCGGGGCGCAACCCCAACGCTTTGGCTAAAGCCGCGTCAAACGTCGCCAGCTTGAGTTCCTTATAGAACAAGCCGACGAACAGCAGATTGATGAGCGTAATCACGCCCATCGTCATCGCCGCTTTGGGTAGAAAAACCAGTATCGGCGTGGTATCGGTCAACCCTTGAGCATAGGCTTGCGCGGCGGTATACGTCCCGCAATTGGCGCATGATTCCTCAAATATCGCCTGTGGGCTACGCGGACTAATGCCTTCCGCCGCGCAATTGGTACAGGTGCGGGCGACTTCGGCCTGTAGATTATCCGGCGTGATTGTGACCGGCTCGCATCCCTCAAGGCACACGCTACGGGTATTCGCCCACGCAATCCCAATCTCGCCCACCGTGACCGAATCGACATCCAGATGCACGTCCTCGGCGTAGCGCGAAACCAAGATAATCGACACCGCGAACAACAACGGGAAGGCTAACCCCAACGCCGCATCCGCTTTGACCAACCCCGTCCGTTGAATCGTCTCGGTCAGCATGACGGTCAACAGACCAGCCCCCGCCGCGCCCAAAATCAGCACAGGAGACGACATATCCGGTTCCAGCCCCAAGCCCGCCGTCATCACCAAAAATGTAACCACGATTCCGAGCAAAATCGTGTGGCTGATGGCGTCGGTGGTCAGCGACATCTGGCGGAGGAACAGAAAAGTTCCCAATACCGCCCCGCTGATGGCGACCAACGCGCCAACCAGAGTCGCCACGCTACGCGGGTCGCTCATGAAAGCGTTTATTTGTTCAGCGCTAAAAAAATTCAGCGCGAGATTTACCAATACCTGTTCCATAGGGATTTATCCCCCTTTCACGGGTGGGCGACTCATGAGTCGCCCCTACATTGCATTAATATTTGGCGCGTTAACGTTGATGCTTGGCAGACCGTTTTGCGATGACCGGCTGCGCCCCACCATTTTGAGGGATAACGGTCTGACGGGCGGCGGTTTGGCGCTCACGGCGCTGTTGAATCACCGTCCAGACCATACCGCGCCCCGGCGCAAACAAGACCGAAATCAACACGACGGCGCAAGCCGCGACAATCATCAAGGGGCCGGTGGGCATATTCACATCTACGCCGCTGAGAACTGCGCCGGTACTGCCCGCGAACGCCCCGAACACGCCTGAGAGCAACACCATCGCCCCCAAGCGTTGAGTCCACTGTCGCGCCGCTACCGCCGGGGCAATTAACAGGCCGACCATCAAAATCACGCCCGCCAATTGCAACCCCAGCACAATCGCCGCCACAATCAGCGATGAGAGTATCGTATCTAAAAAGCGCACCGGAAACCCATTGGCCGCCGCAAATTCTGGGTCAAAGGTCAAGAGTTTGAACTCTTTCCAGAAGACGGTCACGAGCAGAAAAACCACAAGGCCAACGCCGACGATTAAGAAAACATCGCTCTGCACCAACGCCGCCGCTTGCCCAAAGATGAATTTATCGAGACCGGCTTGCCCAGCGTCAGGCCGCCCTTGTACATAGCTCAATAGCATCAGGCCAAAGGCGAACCACGCGGCCAGTGTAATCCCTTGCGCGGCGTCTTGTTTAATCTTGGTTGTGCGCGTCAAAGCGCTGATGAAGGCCATCGCAATCAAGCTGGCAATCGCCGCCCCAATCAAGAGAGCGCTCAGGGTGCGGCCTTGTAAGATGAACGCAATCACCACTCCCGGCAGCGCGGCATGGCTGAGGGCATCACCGAGCAACGATTGACGGCGCAACACGGCAAAACAACCCAATACGCCGGTCACTAAGCCCAATAATGCGCCGCCAATCGCAACCGTCCGCAAGGTATGGTCAAAGGTCGCGCCGCTTGCGCCCGCGCCGGCCAAAATCAAGATGAGGGCGACTACTGCGCCGAATCCCGCGCCCCATGCCGCCCGTTCCGAGTTAAGACTTCCACGTAGCATCGCCATCTTATGCCTCCTGCTTGGTCAGGAAGGCGACGCGCCCGCCATAAGCCCGTTTGAGGTTTTCCTCGGTGAACGCCGATTCCGTTAGACCGCTGACGACCATTTCCACATTGAGCAGCGCGACATAATCAAAATAGTCAGTCACGGTCTGCAAGTCGTGATGGACGACGACCACGGTTTTACCTTTTGCCCGTAGCCCCTGTAGAAGATCGACAATCGCCCGTTCAGTCACGGCATCCACCGCCGCAAACGGCTCATCCATAAAATACAGATCGGCCTCTTGTACCAGCGCCCGCGCCAAAAACGTCCGTTGTTGCTGTCCGCCGCTGAGTTGACCAATTTGGCGCTCTGCGAAATCGGACAAGCCAACTTGGGACAACGCGCCAAGCGCCTTCTCGCGTTCCGGCTTACCGGGGCGCTTCAACCAACCGAGTTTGCCGTATAAGCCCATCATGACCACATCCAACACCGAGGTCGGGAAATCCCAATCGACGCTGCCGCGCTGCGGGACGTATCCGATTCGGCTGCGGGCTTGCTCATAACTCATCCCAAAGAACCGCGCCTCGCCCGCCGCCCGTGGAATCAGGTTGAGGACGGCTTTAATCAGGGTCGATTTGCCCGCGCCGTTCGGCCCGATAATCGCGGCCATCACGCCTTCTGGCACGCTCAGGTCAATGTCTAAGAGGGCGGGCTTGCTCTGATAAGCGACGGTCAGGTCGTTGATTTCTAGCGCAGGGGTTGTCCCTGTAGATGTGTGATTGTGCATGGCGGCGTGTTCCTCATGATCGTTTTTAGGTGGGCGACTCATGATTCGCCCCTACAGGCCAAATCGTGTATTTGCGCCCAATGTACCGAGATTTACTCCAACGTCAACAATTCTTGCGGCAATTCCGGCAACAAACCATCCGGCCACCCGGGGAGTTCATACCCGAATGACACGACAATCACCGCGACATTTTCTGCCAGCATCCCGATATATGTCCCGCCGAAATCACCCGGCGCACCCATCGCGTCAGAGAACAAGTGGCGTGGGGCGATATTGACCTCACCGCCGCCCGCCGTCACCGATTCGCGCACCGCTTCAATCGCATCCGGCGGGACACTGCTCTCAACGAACATAACCGGGATGCCGCGCTCATTCACAAATGCCGCCACCGATTGAATATCGGCTACGCCCGCCTCATCCTCGGTACTCAGCCCTTGCAAGCCGCGCACTTCCCAGCCCAACGCATCGCCAAAATAGTTGAAGGCGTCATGCGAGGTGATTAACACGCGCTGGTCTTCCGGCACAACCGACATTGCCTCAACCGCCCATATATATAAGGTTTGTAGGTCGGTGATATACGCCTCGGCGTTGAGGCTGATGCTCTGTGCGTGCTGAGGCAACAACTCAATCAGCGCATTCGCCGTGCCAGCCGTCGCCAGTTCCCAGTTGCGCGGGTCAAACCAAAAATGTGGGTCGTCTACGTCCACCAATTCCGCAGACAACGTGAAGCCGCCGAATGTGAAGCCTTGTTCTTTGACCGGCGTTGAAATCGCATAAGTCACGACGCCCCGCTCACGGAGTGCATTGAACACGGTATCGAATTGACCTTCGAGGTGTAGGCCGCTATAGAAAATCGCGTCGGCCTCCCCCATCGCAGCAATATCGGACTCGGTGGGCTTATACAAATGCGGGTCTACCCCCGCCCCCATTAACGCCGTGAGTTGGACTTCCGTGCCGACCAATTCACCCAATAGAATCGTAACAAGGTCAGTCGCTTGCGTGGTGGTGGTCACAATTTTTACCGGTTCGCTGGCTTGTGCGCCTGCACGAGATACCAACAACACTACCATCATCAGCGCTGTGATGAATCGAAGTTTCATAATCGGGACTCCTGATAGGTTTTAGTTAAACCTGCTATATTTTTTAGTCATGTCTAAAATATAGTCTCAATTTAAGGATTGTCAAGCCCATGCTCATCATGTGTTTTACACAAAAATGAAAACGCACCTGACCAAATCGGCACAGGTGCGTTAGTAGTCGTCAGAAAATGATGCGGCTAAACATCCATCGGCGGGATGGGAAACGGTGCGCCGCCTAACACCGGGGATACCGTCTGGCGATACATCCACCAAATGGCCGCCGCGATTGCGAGTACGCCCACGGCTACCAATTGCATCATGAAATCGTAACCGAAGTGAGATTGCAGACTGCCGCCCACCGCCGTTGAAGCGAACCAACCGACATTCCACGCCAGAAACCCCACTGACGAGGCCGCGCCCTGAAATTGCGAAGACACGCTCCCCATCAGCATCGGCGGGAAAATCACCTGAGTCATATTCCGCAGCGATACCGCAGCCGCAAAACAGATGAACGCGGCCCACAGATTGGGCGCGATGCTCAACCCAACAAACGCCACCGATGCCAAGCCCAGCGCCATCATCAAGCCAACCACCCGTCCCAGCCGCCGTTCAATCAATGGCGCAATCAGCGGAGTCACCCCCATCAAGAGATAACCGGCGCTCAAAACCACGCCGACTGTCGCATCCGGCGCATCATAAACGCTGCGGAAAAATAGGTTATAAAACGGGAAAGTCAGGCCGCCGGTTAAGCCAAAAAATAGCATCGGCAGCGATAACAGGCATAAACGCCCCCACGGGGTACGCGCCCGCACGCCGCCCATAGACCGCGACTCGTCAGCGGGCGTGACCTCGCGGATGCCCAACAACGGTAAGACGCATAAAGCCGTCACGACGGTGGCAATCAACAGCGCGACGCCATACGCCCACGGCGTTTGCGCCAGCGGCAGAGTCCCCGACGGCACAACCAGCCCCGGCAGTAGCATGACCAACCATGTCGGCAAATACCCACCGACAAAACTCCCCAGCGAGGACGAGATATTGGTGGTCGCGCTCAGATAGGCGAAGATGTGCGTCTGATGGTTCTTATCGGCGCTATCCGCTGTGGCCGGGGTGATGGCGATTTGGTTGACCCCGAAGAAAAACCCAAATGCAGCGCGGCTGAAGATAATCACGGCTACCGATGGATAAAACACCATTACGCCTTGCGAGACGGTCATCAGCACCGCAGAGATGATGAGCGCCCGCCGGATGCTCAAACGACTTGCCAATAAGGTGAACGGCAGGCTGGCGAATAACCCGCCGATGCGCGGGAGTGATTGCAGTAGCCCAATCGTTTCCTCTTGATAGCCGAGGCTGACGAAATAGAAGTTGAGCAGCACATCAACCACGCCAAACACGGCGAGGCAGAAAATGGTGTTATGCAACAAGATAAGACCGGATTGGCGATTGAGGCCGGGAAGCAGAGATGATAACAGGCGCACAGTGACTCGACTTTTGTGGATGGGAAACGACAGCGTAAAATACATCATACGCCCACCCCACATCCCGCAATTAGAGCCACCTGAGACCATGAGAATCAATGCATTGACGCCCTCCCCGCGCTACGCGGTGACTCGACTGAGGCACTCGTTTTGCCGCCCGTCAACTTCCGCGCCCCGTAAGCCGTATCGTTAGACCTATCCGTCAGAAAGGGATGGCTTCGCGCCATCCCTTTCTGACGGATATTTAACCTACCCCGCACT
Organism: Anaerolineae bacterium; assembly: GCA_034437835.1. Lineage (GTDB taxonomy): Bacteria > Chloroflexota > Anaerolineae > Aggregatilineales > Phototrophicaceae > Flexicrinis. The sequence goes on from DAOTTP010000219.1 coordinate 30,105, forward strand.
CGTATTCATCGCCAGTTGTTCGGCCTCAAGTTGTAGGCGGCGCTCCTCGGCCTCTTTGAACCAACCCCGCCCAACCGTCAGCAACAGCGACCCCATCAGCGCAATCCCCGCTGATAGGATGAACAATATCCGCGCATGGCCGTGGTCATACATCCAGCCACTAATCGGCCCCATCAACACCGCCGCGATGCCGGGCACAGTCACCCACGCAATCGCTTGATTGGTGGCCGCATTAATCGGGTGGCTAATCCGGCTGACCATCAGCGTCAGCGAGATATTCTGGAAGGCATAGAAGAAGCCGCGAATCACACCCCAAAACAGCATCGCGCTGGATTGGGTCATCTGTGACAACGCGAGGAAGAACATGGCTTGCCCGGCAATCCCAAGCATCAGCGCCACCCGCACCGGCACACGCTTATAGATGCGATTCATGAGCATCATCCACGGGATTTCGGCGATACCCAGCAACGCGGCAAGCCAACCGACCATCGTATTATCCGCGCCCAAATAATCCTTAAAATACGCCCACATGAACACAATCAAAGCGTTCATGCCGATATAAAAGCACAGGTTAGACGCCATCAACAGCCAGAACGCCTTATGCCGCTTGGGACGATTCTCGGTATAGGTGGTTTTTTCAGCCGTGCGCTCTGGGAATACCTTCAACATCGGCAGCATCAACAGATTGAGCAACCCCGATAAGGCCATCAGCAACCCATAACCACCCAATGAAATCAGCCAACCCGCGATAATGGTGGCAATCCCCCACCCCAACGACCCCATCGCCCGCAGTTTGCCATACATCGACGACCCGCGATCTTTATGTGCCGTAATCGTAAGTTGGGACATCAGCGCCGCCCCCGGCACATCGGTGGTATCACGGGCGAGGAACATCGCCATCTGCCACGGCTTAAATGGGAGCAGCAAGGTTGCCAGCGTTGAAGCACCGGTCACGCCAATCATCCCCCCCAACAGCTTGCGGTGCGCCCCGCGTGAATCGGCCTGCGCGTTCATCAATGGCGTGAGCGCCAGCCGGAGCAAAGCGCTCACACCGACCAAAACGCCCAACTCCGTCGGCGTGAAACCCACCGAGAGCAGATACAAGCTGATGAACGGTGAATACAACCCGCGTGCGGCATAGCTGATCAGATAAATGAGGATTTGAATGGGGGTCATGTAGCGCGTAGAAATTTCCGGCGCTTGTTCCGGGATGTTTGGCCGCGCCTTTGACGCGGACAGACCAACAGTCATGGGAGGGGGCTTTCAGGGTGGCTAAGGGGTGGACACGTAAACAATTACAGTGATCGCAGTATAGTCCCGCCCCTTATACCAAACGAGTCCATTATAGCCGCAATCATTGTTCGATAAGGATTGTGTGGGTTTTCACAAGATTAACGAAACGTTTAGCCAATCTCAATTCGTATCTGTCATAATAGAAAGTTATGGCTCCACGCTGTATATGCCCCACCCCTAATCCCCTTGAAGGAACTCCCATGCGAAGACTGTTTATCGTCTTGTTCGTGCTTCTGGTGTTAGTCCTCGTTGCGGTGGCGATTAGCGCCCCGGCGATGGGCGAACAGGCCAACAACGGCACAGGTCAAGAAACCGCCCAAGTCCAGCAGATTGATGTCGATATCGTGGTCAGCACCACCGGCACGGTTGCCGCCGACCAGACCGCCTCGCTGGGTTTTGGCGTCAGCGGCACGGTTCAGGAGGTTTTGGTCAAAGAGGGCGACATCGTAACCACCGACCAGCCCCTCGCCAGCCTCGATACCGGCTCACTAGCGCTACAAGTCCAGAACGCTGAACAATCACTGACCATCGCGCAGGCCAATTTCAGTCGCCTGACCGAATCCCCTACCGCCGCGCAAGTGGCACAAGCTGAGGCCGCCCTCGCCAATGCACAGGTGCAACTGGCAAACGCTCAAACCGCCCGCCTCAACGCGCCCGACCAACAAATGATGACTTGCATGGGTGTCGATACCGCCCAGACCGCTTTGAATGACGCGCAGACCGCCTATGACCGCTATGTGCGTGACGGCCTGAACGCCGACCCGACCTTTTCCGCAGACAGCGATCATCCCGCCGCCATCGCCCGCGACAACGCCAAACGCGCCTTTGACCAAGCCGAGGCGCAGTGCCGTATTGCCCGCAACAACGCCCAAGATAGCGGCCAAGTTATCGCCGCCGAAGCGTCCGTCGCACAAGCACAGGCCGCCCTCGCGGCGCTGACCGATGAACCGACAGAAAATGAACTCACCATTAGCGGCGCACAGCTACGCCAAGCCGAAATCGCGCTAGAACAAGCGCAACGCAGTTTCAATAATGCGACCATCACCGCGCCATTTGACGGCGTGATTAGCGATGTCAATTTGCGGATTGGTCAGAGCGTCAGCCCCGGCGGCGCCGTCATCACCCTAGCCGACCTCGTGCCGTTGCGGATTGAGGCGGAAGTTGATGAGTTGGATGTCACCCAGATTACGATAGGCATGGACGCGCTCATCACAGTAGACGCGCTAGAAAATACCACTTTGACCGGCACGCTCTCACGCATCGCCCCGGTTGGGCGCGTCGTGCAAGGCGTGACGACTTACGCGATTGAAATCGAATTGACCGGCGATGTGCCAGACGTGGTACGCGCCGCGATGGGCGGCGAGGTCGATGTGGTGGTCGGCACGCTAGAAAATGTGTTGGCCGTCCCGACCCGCGCCATTCAGCGTGACGAGGCCACTGAATACGTCCTCGTCCCACAAACCGAGGGCGACCCGCTGCAAATCACCGTCACATCCGGCCAATCCGTTGGGGAATTGACTGTCGTCACCCCCATCACCGAAGGTCAACTGTCTGAAGGTATGACGGTAGTCGTCGGGCGGGCGCGTGCCAACATCTTCCAGCCGGGGGGAGGCCGCTAACCATGGCTGATAAAGTGGTCATCGAAGCCCACGACCTCACCAAGTCGTATCAGATGGGCGAGACCACCGTCCACGCGCTGCGCGGCGTCTCATTGTCCATCCACGAGGGCGAGATGGTCGCCATCACAGGGCCATCCGGCAGCGGAAAAAGCACGCTGATGGCGATTATCGGTGCGTTGGACTTGCCCAGCGGCGGCAGTTATAAGCTGGACGGTCAAGAAGTAGCGACTTTGAACGAGACCGAATTGGCGACCATCCGCAATTGGCGTATCGGGTTTGTGTTCCAGAAGTTCAACCTTCTGCCCCGCGCCAGCGCCCTAGAGAATGTCGCCCTGCCGTTGGTCTACGCCGGAGTGAATGCGGGTCAGCGCCGCGAACGCGCCAAAAAAGCCCTAGAGTTGGTCGATTTGGGAGACCGAACGCACCACAAACCGACGGAACTCTCTGGCGGTCAACAGCAACGTGTGGCGATTGCGCGTGCATTGGTCAATCAACCAGCCATGATCCTAGCCGATGAGCCAACGGGCAATCTCGACAGCCACACTGGGGAAGAAGTTTTGCGGCTGTTCCATAAGCTCAATCAAGAGAACGGCATCACCATCATCATCGTCACCCACGCGCCAGAAGTCGCCGCGCAGTGTCGGCGGGTCATCCGAATTAAGGACGGCCTGATTGAAAGCGATATCTTGAACACGCCGGAGGTCGCCCAAGCATGAGCCGATTTTTTGCCCGCACACAATGGCGCTTCACGACTGCACTCATCTTCGGCGCGTTTTTAATGGTCATCGGCTTGACCGCCGCCGGTTGGCTCAGGCTTGACCCGCTAATCCGTGACTTAGCTCAAACCGTCTTAGGGTTGGAAATCCCAGACAACATCCCGCTCCCGCGTCAGGCATTTGCCGATGCGACACGGGACGATGGTGGCGCAACTGCCCTCACAGGCTATGACTTGACCCCCATCCAGAAGCGAGTGCTAATCGCGTCGGCGACGGGATTATTCGTCCCGCCCGCCTTCAGCATCCCGTGGCTGGTCAGCATCGGCGGCCTGATTATCACCGTGGGCGCGGGATTGGCACTCTGGCGTCCAAAGTGGTCAGACTCGATGGATTGGCTGATACGCATCGGCGGACTCGTGGTCGCCCTGTATTTCGTCTACGTGCTGGGCGTGCAAAACAGTTTCGTCCGCGCCGTGCGCCTGACGCAATATCTATCACCGCTGTTCTGGGTCGCATTCGCTGGGTTGTTGGCGTTAATCCTACGCGAGCTACTGCCCTCGCCCGTCGTCAAGACAGAGTTACAAGCACGCGGCACGGCCTCGGTCAGCTTGGGTCAAAACGTCGGGGTCGCGTTCGACGCGCTCCGCGCCAACAAACTGCGCTCCGCCCTGACGATGTTGGGCATCATCATCGGCGTGATGGCCGTCGTCTCGCTGCTCTCGATTGGTCAAGGCGCACAGACCGCCATCACCGAGCAGATTAGCGCCATCGGCACGAACTTGGTTTTCATCCAACCGGCTCCAGCCAGTAATTCGCTCATCTTAGAAGATGCCACCGCCCTCAGGGATGCCATCGACGGGTTGACCTATGTCGTGCCGCAGTATATCGCGGGCGCACAGATGAAGAACGAGAACGGGTCGGTTCAAGGGCGGGTCGTCGGCTCAACGCCCGATTACTTCCTCGCTAATAATCTGACGGTTGATGTCGGACGCCCGTATGATGAGAACGAATACGACAACGCCGCCCGCGTCGCAGTGATTGGGACAGGCATCACTGAGGAATTATTCGGCAACCTAAACCCCGTCGGGCGCACGATTCGCGTCAACAGTCAGCGCATCCAGATCATCGGTGTGATGCAAGAACGCGACGCCGGTTTCGGTGCAGACCCCAATTTCCAGATTTACGTGCCGCTGACGACTAGTTATAAGAGCCTGTTCGAGGCGCGTGCTGTCGCTAGTACCCGCCAGAGCGTCAGCGCCATCATCATCTCAGTGGCCGACGGCGATGCGGTATCAGCCGCGATAGACCAGATTGAGCGCCTGCTGCGTCGCCGTCATAATCTGCGCTTAGAGGACGAGAACGACTTCCTGCTGTTCGACCAGCAGCAGTTATTGGATGCCGCCTCCGCCGTCACTGGCGTACTGACCATCTTGCTCGGCGCGATTGCGGGCGTATCCTTATTGGTCGGCGGCATCGGCATCATGAACATCAGCCTCGTATCCGTCACCGAACGTACCCGCGAAATCGGCTTACGGAAGGCGCTCGGCGCTCGCCCATCGCACATCCTACAGCAATTCCTGATTGAGACCATCGTCATGAGTACCACTGGCGGCATCTTTGGGGTGCTATTGGGCATCGGACTCGCCCAATTGGTCAACGCCAGCGGCGTCATCAGCGCCACCATCACGCCCGACTCAATCGCCCTCGGCCTCGGCTTCTCAGTCTTGGTCGGCGTATTTTTTGGCGTATGGCCTGCCCGCCGCGCCGCCAGCCTCCAGCCCATCGAAGCCCTACGCTACGAATAACCCGCACAACCGGAGTATCCGACCTGTGAAAAGAGCCTTACTCACTTCGCTGTTCATCTTCTCGATTTTGGCCGTCAGCACCGCGCTGGCGCAAGAGAGCGAAAGCCGCCAAATCGCCATCATCATCTCATCCGTCGGTGACGACGCCGAGCGTGACCGGCTGGCCTATCAAGCCGCTGTGTTGGCCGCCGAAGAACTGCGCGATTCCTCCGACGGAATCGAAGCATCCGACGACACACGTTACACACTGGAAATCCGCCAGTACGCAGCCGCCAGCGCCGATGACGCCGCCGACGCGGTAGAAGAAGCGCTAGACGATGGCGCAGACCTGATTATCGCGCCGTTGACCGCCAGTTTCCGCGAGGCCGTCCTCAGCACCACATCCGATGTGACCGTGCTGTACTACGCGGCAGATGATACCGCCCCGGCCACCGCGCTCAAGATTGCGCCGAGTTTGCGGAGTCAAATCGAGGCCGCCGCCAATTATCTGACCGACATCCGCGCCCTCACCGACGTAGCGGTCATCAATGCAGACACCACCGCCGCCGATACCGGCGCGGACGCTTTCGTGACCGACATCGGCGCTGATGCGCTGGCGATTCGCCTGACCCACGAGGCTGACCAGACCGATTTCGCTAGTGATGCGCGTTCCATCCGCGATTCTGGCGCACAGGCCGCCTTCATCTATACCTTGCAAACCCCCGGCGCGGCGCTCGTCATCGCCTTGGACGAGGTTGGCTGGGACGGCCTAATCGTCAGTATGAACCCGCCCGCATCGGCGGACGGCATCCTCACGCCGGTGATTTGGACGGCCAGTGCGGATGACCGCGCCTCGCGGGAATTTGTCTCGGACTACGCCGCCCGCTGGAACGAGACCCCCGGCGATGAATCCGCCGCCTACTATGACGCGATTTATCTGGCCGCCCAAGCCCTCCGTGATGCTGAATCGCTCACCCGTTCCGCCCTGACCGGCGCGGAATATACCGGCGTGCAAGGCGAATACGTCAATGGCGTGCCGACCAGCATCCGCCTGATTGAACTCTCAGGCGGAGACTCAGCCAGCGTCGAGGCCGCCCGTTATACCGCCGGGGAGTGTGTGACCTGCCCCGACATCTTTATGGCCGATACCACCGACGAGGATGCCAGCCGCGAGGCGGTCTATACCTTTGCGCTGATTGCGGATACCGACACCGATACCGGACGCAGTATCGAACAGGCTGTAGAGTTGGCCGTGCGCGAAATCAATGACGCCGGCGGCTTGATTGGCCCACAAACCGTCCGCTACTCGCTGCGCCTTCGCACGTATGCCGCAAGCACCGCAACCGAGGCCGCCGCCGCTTTCGGTCAGGCCGTGCAAGATGGCGCGGGCGCTGTCCTCGGTTCAGACCTCAACGGCTGGGTGTTGCCCGCCCCATTCACGGCGGATACGGTGGGCGTGCCGTATCTGGTGACGGCCACCGGCCTGACCTCACCCACGCTGGCGACGGCGCGTTTCTTGCTCCAAGCCCGCGCCAATGACCTGACTCAAGCCCGTGCTTCCGTCACCTACGCCGTGGATACGTTGGAACTCACCCAGTTTGCCACGGTGGTCGCCCGTGCGGATTACGGCCTGAACGCCGCCCGTGCCGTTAAGGACGCCGCGCAAGCCACAGACGACGGCGAAGTTGTCCTCAGCCTTGAACACGCGCCCGACCAATCCGACCTGAGCAACGCGGTTGGTCAAATCAGCGCACAGCGAGTCGAGGCCGTGTTCGCATGGACGACGCCCGCCGCGCTGCAAAGCCTGTTGGACTCGCTGGCCGCCGCTGATTGGAATGGCACGGTATTCTACGGCTACCTGAACGATAGCCTTGCCGCCAAACTGACCATCCCCGACGGAATCACGCTCTATGGCTCAACACCGTGGACTCCGCAAGCATCGGACTGGGGCAGCCGGACTTTCACCCGCGCTTATACCGACCTGTACGCCGAAGCCCCGTCCGACTTGTCCGCCGCCTACTACGACTCGGTTCACCTGCTCCGGCGCGCCGTTGAAGCGGTAGGGTCAGCGCCCGCCGCCGTCACGACATGGTTGCGTGAGGATGCAGATTTCACCGGCGTGCAAGGCGTCTATACCCCTGCGGCTTATGCCACTGGCGAACTGACACAATCCGTCCAACTCGTGCGTGTCGAAGGCGGCCTACTGCTTCCGGCTGACCGCTATACGGTTTGCCCGACCCTGTGCGAATAATGTGAGGGAAGAACTGGCGCACTGAAATAGGACTTACCCATATACGGCTAATGTGAAATGATTGGATATATCGTGAATCCGCCGCCGAGGGTTAAAACCCCCGTCTAATGCACTGTAAAACCCACTAAAGTAGGTTGCTTGGTTCAAGAGTCGGAAAAAAAAGAGTCCCTTTAGTGGACTTTACTTTCCCGCCGCCCGGCACTTTAGTGCTGGGCGGCGGATGAATCTGGACATTATTTATAGGTGAGTTGCATTTCACATAAGGCGTCATATTTCTGCCTGTACGGACGCCTCATGAGGCGTCCGTAACGTTTCTCGTCCTAAATATTTACCCCAAAAGTGTATTTAACTTTACAGTTAAATAAGAACGTTATATAATACAGATGTTCTACTAAATCGCAGTCCGAACAGCTCAGGAGATTTCCAGATGGGTAAAATTGTTGTCGAACTTTCAATGTCGCTAGATGGGTTTGTCGCGGGGCCGAACGACAATCAAGAGAATGGGTTGGGTGAAGGCGGGGATGCGCTGTTCGCATGGTATCAGAGTGGCGATACCCACTTCCCGCTACCGGGTACGGATATGGCGTTCAAGATTTCACAGGCCAGCGCCGACCACCTTCAAGAAGAATGGGCGCAAATCGGCGTGATGGTCGTCGGGCGACGGACGTTCGACATCACAGGCGGATGGGGCGGCTACCCTCCCGGCGGCGGGATGTGCATCGTCATGACGCATAACCCGCCACCGGAATGGATTAAGGAAGACTCGCCGTTCATCTTCATCACGGACGGCATCGAAAGCGCGATCCGTAAGGCGCGGGAAATCGCCGGAGATAAAAACATCTCCATGAGCAGCGCCAGCGTCACGCAGCAGTGCATCGCGGCTGGTTTGTTAGATGAAATCCAACTTGACCTCGCGCCCGTTTTGCTCGGTAGCGGAGTCCGGCTGTTTGATAAGTTAGGCGTGACGCCGATTCAACTTGAACAGACCAAAGTCGTTCAGGGAATCGGCGTCACCCATTTGGTCTATCGCGTCGTGAAATAATAATCCGAATAGACAGAGGGCTTGGCGCACAAGCCCTCTGTCTATTCACTTGAGACTCAGGACGCATCACTCCATTTTTGCCGGTTGCTGTTGGGTGATGCAATGGATATTGCCGCCGCCCAACAAAATCTCGCGCCCCGGCACACCGACCACCTTCCGGTCAGGGAAAACCCGCTGTAAGGTATCTAGCGCCGCAGCGTCGTGAGAGTCGTCAAAGACCGGCACGACGATTCCACCATTGGCGATGTAAAAATTGATATACGAGGCGGCCATACGTTCCCCAGCACGACGCGGTTGCACCCCCGGCTGCGTGACCACCCCAGCCGCCTCTTGCGCGGTGACGGTCAACGGATTGGGCTGATGGAGTTTGTGAATCGTCAGGCGTTCGCCACGCGCATCCGTCGCTTGACTCAGGATGTCATACGCAGCGCGGCTGATGGGGTATTGCGGGTCGGAGTCGTCATCCGTCCACGTCAATAAGACCTCGCCGGGGCGGACGAAGCAGGCCAGATTATCAATATGCCCGTCCGTCTCATCCAGATACACCCCGTCATCCAGCCAAATCACCTTCTCGACGCCCAGATAGTCGCGTAAGCGTTCCTCGGTCTGTGATTGCGTCGCGCCCGGATTGCGATTCGCATTCAGCAAACATTGGCGCGTCGTCAGGCATGTCCCCACCCCATCGACATGAATCGACCCGCCTTCCAGCACAAAATCCGCACGGTAAAGGTCAGCGCCCGCCCACGAGCAGATTTGCCCCGCCAGCGCGTCGTCATTTTCCCACGGGTGATACAATCCGCCGTTCAAGCCGCCCCATGCGTTGAATATCCAATCAACCCCGCGCAAACCCCCTTTTTCATTCGTGACAAAGGTCGGGCCGACATCGCGCACCCATGCGTCATCGGTTTGGGCAGTGACTACACGAATGTTTGGGCTGAGTATTTGGCGGGCGCGTTCCGTTTGGCGCGGGCTGACGACCATGGTCACCGGCTCAAATTGGGCAATCGCTTCAGCGACGGCGACAAATGCGGCCTGCGCCGGACGCGCATCATCGCGCCAATTGTCCGGGCGCTCCGGCCAAATCATCCAACAACAGTCATGCCGCGCCCATTCCGGCGGCATATAAAATCCGTCGCGGCGCGGAGTAGAATGTAACAACATGTGAGACCTCTGGTTTCTATGACCACTCACCGCGCCGCCCCTCTCATCAAGAGGCGGCCTGTAACGCTCTCAGATTTCCATCTTCATCCGAAGATCAACTTCAGGGTAGGCGGAAGCGTGTTATCGGATTCTGCATGAGGTGGATATTATCCGCGAAAAATTTACCGCTGCCGTTTTTCATCTGTAGCACAACTTTAATTTGATTCGGCACAGCCGGCAGAACTAAGGTCTGTTCCGTGAATTCATACGGATAGGTCCCCGCCCGCACCGGCACGCGGATTTTGCCTTTTGTCCCATTCGCATAGGTGATATTGGCGATGAGCGCCCCGCCGCTGCTGATATTTTGCCCCTTAAACCATGCCGATAAGCGCAATGTGTCGCCTGCTTGCACGTTCGTCGTCATCGCCGTAGTCGTCAATTTGACCGTACTGCCCGCCGTGCCAGTGAATATCACCGCGCAGTGGTCAAATGCCCCCTTGGGCTTGGCAAGTGTGCCAATCAATTTATCACTGGTCGGGTTGGTGAATACCCAGCCGGACAAGGTGCAAGTCTCGCCACTGATAAATTCAACATTACTCAGGAGTTCCATATCGGTGGTGGGCGACGGAGTGGTCGGGGACGGCGTAGGAGTCACCGGCGTAGGAGTCACCGGCGTGGGCGATGGGGTGGGTGAACTATTATCACAGACCGCCCCAACCGGACACACCACCACCAATGTGATGGAATTGGCCGGATAACCCATCGTGAAACCGCCCGCCGAGACGGACACGCCGGATTGGATGATTTGAGAGAGATTCGCCGATGAATAACGCCAGACTTGCGCCGTCGCCAGCGGATTTACACCAGCCAACGAGAGCGTGACATCGGTTTTATCCACACTCGTCTTGTTGACGACCATAATGGTGATGGCGCCGTCAGAACTGCGCTCGGCAGCATAAACCGGTACCGTGGCTTGGGCGCTGCTGCTGGCATAGATGCGGGTATCCCCAAACTTGCTGCCCTGCCCGTCATAGTTCAGATACATGCGGAAGGCATACGCGCCCGGCTGATTAGACGATGGCGGCTCCCACAGCGTGGCAAGGTCTAGCCCTTGTTGTCCAAAGATACCGAGGATGTCTGCTTGTGCCAGCGCCCCGTTGATGTCGCTCAGACCGCCCCAGTTGTACTCGGTGATGGCGGTTTTCGTGCCGGGGTAATTGTCCGCTACCCACTGCTTCATCCGTGGGATGAGCATCACGGTATCGTTAATCCAACTTTCGTCAAGATAGGTCGGGTCCCATAGCGCCCGCGTCGAACGCAAGCGCAGCGCCGCCATAGTCGGGCTGATGTCCTCGTTCAGGTCTACATAGTTTTGGGGATAAAAATGCTCATCGACGTAATCAATCAAGCGCACGCCGTTAGCCGTCTCATACGCTTGCATCTGTTGGAGATACCACTCGATGAAGGGGGTATTTCCGTGTTGGAGGCGGTCTTGCGGGTTTTCCCACCACGACCCGCCCGCAGAGGCATCCAACGCCGAATAGAAATAAGCCGTCCAACCGAAATCAGATGGTCCCATAATCAGGGCATTAGGGTCAGCGGCCTTGACCGCCGCCGCATACGCATAGGTCAAATCGCGGTGTTCATCATAGCTGAGTGGGGTCGTCCGCACGTCGCGGTGCGTATCGTTCCACAGATACGGCTCGTTATCCAACGCATATAGCCGGATGCCGCCCGCGTTGGCCGCGCCGTAACGACTTACCAGATAATTCACCCATCCGGTCACGAACGGCGTGCCGATGACGGCGCTGGTATCACTCGCCACAGGGTTTGTGATCCTCACCCCGCCGGAGGTAATACCGTTGCCACACTGATCGCGAAACGGCTCAAACGCTTGCTGATTAGGAAAGCGCGATATTGGGAAGCCGCACAAATAATTTTCGGATTTAGGAGTCCAGCCTATCAGCGGGACGGTGATGATTGTTTGGCCGCCCCACGAGGCGTTTTGTTCGATATATTTGTTGACCGTGGATTGGTCAGGCAAGGTCGCGCCTTGATTATTCTCTTGGCGATATGGGATGACCGAGAAAAAATAATCCATCCCTTTGGCGCTGGTGTCCAACAGGTAGTTATAGCGACTGGTATCGTTGCCGCCCCACCGGTTCAGCGGCAAATGCAGTTCTGCGCCGAGCGCCGGGTCAGCATAATTCATGCCGTAAATCAGTGGGTCAATCGGAGCGCGATTTTGCGAGACATTTACCGTGAGGGTTGGCCCCGCCGCCCCGACGTTTAAGCTGAGGAGCGCGAATAAAATAAGCAGGATTGGGATGGAAATACGGCGCATAAGAACACCTTCTCAAGAAGCTCATTCTATTTAACAAATCAACATGGCGTGTGTAGGGACGCCCTTCTGGGCGTCCGCGTGTGAGTAACGCAACGCGGACGGCAAGAATCCCGTCCCTACAATACCTACCGTGGTTTGTTAAATAACAGATACCCTCATTCTACGACATTATCTGAATATTCGACCTGAACTCTGGTACCCCTTTTACCCCCGGCTGCACCGCGAACAATGCGCCCGCGTTCGCCCCATTAGAGCCTTTATCATCCCCGCCCGCCGTGGTCAAGAACATCGTGGCGTAATCATCCCCGCCAAACGTGATGTTGCTGACCTTGACCGCGCCGGGGACGTGAATCCGCGTCATCTCGCGCCCGTCGGGGTCAAACCGAATCACGCACCCGCCGTCCCATTGTGCCGACCAGATGCAGCCTTCGGCGTCTACGGTCAGACCATCCGGTACGGCATCGCCCCCGGTAAAGACCATCCACTTGGCCTGATTGGTCGGCGTGCCAGTCGCGGCGTCATAATCAAACTGCCAAATCGTCCGCGCCGGGTCGCTATCGGTATAGTACATCTGCGCCCGATTCGGGGTAAAACCCAGCCCGTTCGAGATGCCGATGTGGTCAACCACTTGAGTCAGGGTCAAATCGGCGTCCAGACGATACAGTCGCCCGCTGCGGGCTTTAGTCGGCATCGTGCCGCACAATACCCGCCCCATCGGATCGGCGATCACATCGTTGAAGCGCGTCCCCAATTCCGCCGAGATATTTTCTAAAACGGTGGTCAGAGTTTTACCAGCCAGCCGTTGAACCTTGCCGCCCGCCCCGAACAACAAGAGCGCGCCGTCGGTTTGCAGCGTGAATCCGCCGACCACATCGCCGTTGTAGACCTGTTCATAGTCTGATGCGCCCCATGCCTGACGGTAAATCACGCCGCCGGGGATGTCCGTCCAATACACCGCACGCTCATCGGGATGCCATAGCGGGTTTTCCCCGGTCTGACAGGCGGTACTGGCAATCAGTTGAGGAATCATACGTGCATTACTCCAAACTTTTCTTGAAACGATCCGGCAAGGAGACCTCAGCCGGTTGAGCGATACGCCCATACACCGCCGGTTTACGTTGAGTTAGAAGCGGGAACAGCCCGCGCCAATGATTTAGAACGCTCTGATCGAGCGTCGCGTAAATCACTTCACGGTTATAGCGCCCAGCCTGCGCGAGGATTTCGCCCGTCGGGGAGCAGATGAAGCTACCTCCGTACATCGTGATGTCGTTTTCTGTGCCGGTGCGGTTGGCCGCCGCGACATAAACGCCGTTGGCGATGGCGTGGGCGCGCATGACCGTCCGCCAAGCATCTTGGCTATCGACATTGGGCGCAGTGGGTTCACTGCCGATACAGGTCGGATAGAAGATGAATTGTGCGCCGTTGAGGGCGTAAATCCGCGCCAATTCTGGGAACCACTGGTCATAACAGGTCGGGACAGCCGTCGGCCACCCGTTGACCGTATGTACCGGATACTCCTCCCCACCGACGAAAAAGTCGGTTTCGTGATAGCCCTCGCCGCTGGGGATATGCACCTTGCACGTATAACCGATACGTGCGCCGTCTGCGCCGTAAATCACCGCCGTGTTGCGATAAATCCCGTCGTCGGCTTTCTCAAAGATGCTGCCAATCAGGGTGATTTTATGTTGGGCGGCCTGTGCGCTGAAAAACCGCGCCGAATCGCCAGTATCCAGCGATTCTGCCCACTCGAAACCAGAAGGGTCGGGTCGGCTGGGGAAATACGGGCTGAGGGTCAATTCCGGCAAACATACGACCTGTGCGCCGCCAGTGACGGCTTGCGCGATCAGGTCGGTATAGTCATCAATCATGGCGGCACGGCTGCCCAGCCAGCGAGTCTGGATGAGCGCGATGCGAATGGTTTCGTTCACGTTTAGGGATGCTCCGAGGATAGGTATCTTTTAGCATCCCCATTATACAAGAAAGCTCACCCCTATTTACTCTTCATATACGAATAGAATTTACAATTAGAACACTCATGCTATACTATGCTAACTTTAGCATTACACCCTCTAAAGGAACATTCTCATGTCAATCACCCTTACAAGATTTATTTCAGATTGGAACACTAGCATCCTACGCGAACAGCAAGGAGCATCTATACATTTTTATCAACTTTGTGAAGCGATTGGATTAAGCCCATCGGATTGGATTACTACGACAGGGGAAAAAATAGTATTTGAACAACACGTCCAAAAAACCAGTGGAGGGGTTGGACGAGCCGATGTTTGGCATCGGGGACATTTCGCATGGGAGTATAAGGGTAATGGAGGGATGATTTAAAATCCAAACGATCTTTGATCGGGGTTTTAGCATAAAACACACCCAAATAATCGTTTGAATTTGTTTCGATTTCCCCATAAGTTAAAAGACCTTGATAGTGCCTATACGCAATTACTGGCCTACCGTTCTAGTTTAGATAATCCACCATTGCTGATTGTGTGTGATTTTTTGGATTATCGTATCTATCCCCAATGGCCGAACCTCAGCGGACAACCGATTAAATTTAAGAATGATGACTTAGTGGACAGTCATTATCGAGACTTATTACGGTGGGCATTGACCGACCCAGATAAAATCCGCCAGCATTTGGAAAAGGAACGCCTAGAAAGCGAAAAACTAACCATCGCACTTGCAGGTAAATTTGCAGAATTGGCTGATTTAATGCGTCAACATCCATTAGGCCAATCACCCAAATGGGAAGCGCTACAAATTGCCCGTTTTTTGACCAAATTGGTGTTTGCCTTATTTGCGGAAGATATTGACTTATGGGGAAAGCGAAACAAATCCAAATGATTATTTGGGTGTGTTTTATGCTAGAACCCCGATCAAAGATCGTTTGGACTTTAAATCATCCCTCCATTATTACCACCATTGCCGGGTTCCCCAATTTTCCGTTACTTGGTTGAAGGTTCTCGTCATGCACCAGAAGAATTCGC
>DAOTTP010000220.1:0-7452 GCA_034437835.1 Anaerolineae bacterium
AGGTCGTGTGATTGGGTGTAGCTGGTTCAGTCGTTTGGCCGAGGTCATCTATAGCGACAACAAGATGGTCTAAGAGTGTTTCGACATTCATCCCACGTTTGACCGCTGCACGCATCAGACGGTCAACCAGTGCTGGATTGGTGATAATCAATTGTGCCATGCGATTATTTCGTTAAACCACGTTCAATACACTATTTTATGCCAATAATTCGTCGTCAGGTATCGTTATGTGAAAAGAATTGTCGATTTCAGATTTTTGGTGCGGACAGGATACATGTATCGCAAGGTCGGTCAAGCTGGTTAAATCTATACAAATGGCGGCGGGCAGAAGGATAACCCTAGGGCAAACGCATCAAAATTTAGATGAGGGAAGAAAATGGTAGATGGCGACAGACGCGCCGTTGCGCGTCCTTACCCTAATCGTCATTCGTAGGGACGCCCAACGGGGCGTCCGCAGAAATTTGAGATTTGATGCGTTTGCCCTGCCCCTAAAACCTTGTTGGTTGCGGAGAGTGGGATATACGCGCTATAGTTTGCGGTAGAATTATTCCAAATCCATTGGCGCTAAGTTTCTTCCCCCATACCATCAACCCCTCAGCGAGGTTTTGAATGAGTTTTGACAGCCTTGTAGGGCAAATCATCGGACAGTACGAAATGCGTGCCATGTTGGGTCAGGGTGGCATGGGGGCGGTCTATCGGGCTGTCCAGACCAGTTTGGGGCGACATGTGGCCGTCAAAGTCATGTCTCCGGCTCTGGCAGACCAACCCGGCTACCTCGAACGCTTCAACCGCGAGGCGCGGCTGGCCGCCTCACTGCAACACCCACATATCGTCACCATCTATGACTTTGGCGCGATTCAAAACCTGACGTTCGTCGTCATGCAGCTTCTGACCGGCGGCTCGTTGGAACAGCGGATGCGCCAGCGTCCCGGCGCACCACCTTCCCTAAAAGAAGTGGCGACCTTGCTAGATGGCATCAGTTCTGCGCTGGATTACGCGCACAGCAAGGGCATCATCCACCGTGACATCAAACCAGCCAACCTCGTCTTTGATGAGGACGGCAAAGCCTATTTGGTCGATTTCGGAATCGCCAAGATGGTGGACTCGACCAGCGCGGGTTTGACCGGAACAGGCATGTCGATGGGCAGCCCGTCGTATATGCCGCCCGAACAATGGAAAGGCGAGGAGGTCAAGCCATCATCTGACCAATACGCGCTAGCCGTCACGATTTACGCCGTCCTAACTGGGCGACTGCCATTCGAGGCGACCAATACGCCCGCCCTGATGTACAAGCACTTGCAAGATGAGCCGACCCCGATTTATACCATCCGCCCCGACCTCCCCGTTGAGACGATGATCGTGTTGGGGCGTGCGATGGCGAAAGACCCAGCAGACCGTTGGCCGTCGTGCGTCGCATTTTCAGAGGCGCTCAATGAGACCGCTAAAAACATCGAGGGCGGTTCGACGGGTTTCTTCAAATTCAAAGTAGAAGGGCTGCCGCCCCCGACCACGCCGCGCCGTCCCGCCACAGCGGAATGGACGGGCGCGAGACCATTGGGCGAACTCAATACGTTTGTGCCGCCGCCCAGCCCGCCCACCGAGTTAATCGACGGCGGGTCGAAGTCGCCACAAAAACTGCCCGTTGAGCGGAAACGCTCAAATTTGCCGGTTATTCTGCTCGTCCTGTTGCTGATGATTGCAGGGCTGGCGGGCTTCTTATTCGTCAACAACAACAATAACCTCATCGCAGTAGCCAATGCGACGGGGACACAAGTCGCTGCAATTCTATCGGCTACGCCGGATGTGACCAACACCGCCACCCCGACGTTTACGTCAACCGATACCGCCACCGCGACCCCGACCAAAACCGATACCGCCACGCCGACGGCCACCTTTACCGAAACGATGACCTCTCGCCAAATCGCCGCCGCCACCCGTGAGCTACAAGGCACATTGGACGCAGAATTTACCGCGCTGGCCGACATTGACCTGACCGCGACGGCGACTCTGTTCACCGCAACCCCGACGCCCAGCGACACCGCTACCGCGACGCGCACGCCGCGCAATACCGCCACGCATACCCCGACAGCGACTCTGACCGCCAGCAAGACCGCAACAGTCACGCTGACGCCCAGCAAGACCGCAACAGTCACGCTGACGCCCAGCAATACCGCGACAGTCACGCTGACGCCCAGCAATACCGCGACATCGACCCATACGCCGACCCTTACCGCGACGGCAACCGCGACCCTGACCCCGACGGACTCGGCGACGGCTACCCCTAGCCTAACCCCGACGATAGCGCCGACGCTCATCCCCGCCGTCTCACGCATGTATGACGAGGATTTTGAGGATAACGCCGCTGGTGGCCTGACCCAACAGCAAGGCACGGGTGGGTGGGAAATTTTAGACGTTAACGCTGAGAGCGCGTATTGCAATCGCGCCAACGGCACGGGCGCACATGATGTCCTGTTCTGGGGCAGCAGCACATGGAGCAGCTATGTCGTCGAACTTGATTTGCGGTTCGTCAGCAGCGGCGAGGTCGAAATCGCCACTCGTTATGACGGCACAAGCCTGCTCAACGCCTACCGCGCCCATGCCGACTTCGATGCTCAGACCGTTAATCTGAGTTATTTTGGGCCGCGCACGGTGGAACTGGGCAGCGCCCCGTTCGCCTTCGTCTTAGAGCAATCGTATCGCGTCCGCGTTGAAGTGGCCGAGCGCCGCATCCGCTATTGGATTGACGATGTGCTGGTCTTAGAGGCCGAGGACAACAATCGCGTGGCGGGCTATGGCGGAATCTTCGTCAGCAAAGGCACGAAAGTCTGTGTGGATAATATCCGTGTGTGGGCGGTCACGCCGCCGCGTGATGCACAGGTCGGCGTGGTCAACGGCAGAGCCAATCTTCGCGCTGAGGGCAGAGCTAACGCCGCTGTGGTCGGTTCGGTACGCGCCGGGGATGATTTGATTGTGGTCGCCCGCAGCAGCGATGACCAATGGTTGCAAATCCTGACCAAAGCCGGTCTGAACGCATGGGTCTCGACCAATTTCGTTGACCTGAGCGGCGACCTATTCGACATCCCGCGCTATTTGCAATAAGACGCACCCGACTACACCGATTCGCAACGGGGCGATATAGAATCACAGTAGGGCGACCCATGGGTCGCACCCTACACATCATGATAATTTGTAGGGGATAGGTTGTTTTATCCCAACACCCACGTATCCTTGCTCCCGCCGCCTTGTGAGGAATTGACCACCAGCGACCCTTTTTTGAGCGCGACGCGGGTCAATCCGCCGGGGACAATCGTCACTTTTTGGCCGCACAAGATGAACGGGCGCAAGTCGATGTGGCGCGGCTCGATTTGCCCATCCAAGAAGCACGGCGCAGTCGAGAGCGCCAACGTCGGCTGCGCGATGTAATTACGTGGGTTATCTTGAATCGCCGTGATGAAGGCTTCTTGCTCATCTCGCGTGCTGTGTGGGCCAATCAACATCCCATAGCCGCCGGCCTCACCCACCGCTTTGACGACCATCTTGTCGATATTTTGGATGACGTGCTGGCGTTGGGCGGCATCTCCGAGGATGAACGTCTCGACATTGGGCAGAATCGCGTCCTCACCCAGATAGTAGCGGATGAGCGCCGGAACATAGGCATAGACCGCCTTATCATCCGCGATTCCCGTGCCGACGGCGTTCGCCAACACGACATTCCCCAGTCGATAAGCGTTGAATAAGCCTTTGACCCCCAATTGCGAATCGGGGCGGAAGGTCAGCGCGTCCAAATAATCATCGTCGATGCGCCGATAGATCACATCCACCCGCTTCAGGCCGCCCGTCGTCCGCATATACACCACGTTCTCATGTACCACGAGGTCGGGGCCTTCCACCAACTGAATCCCCATCTGACGCGCCAAAAAGGTGTGTTCGTAATAGGCTGAGTTGAACACGCCGGGGCTGAGTAGCACAATCGTCGGGTCATCAATATTTGGGACGAGCGATTGCAGCGTACTCAACAGCGCGAGGCCGTATTGGTCAATCGGGCGGACGCCATAATTTTTGAATAGGCGCGGAAAGACATTCTTGGTTACTTGGCGATTCGCCAACATATAGGATGCGCCGCTGGGGACGCGCAGATTATCTTCCAGCACCGCGAATTGACCATCTGGCAGCCGCACGAGGTCAGTGCCGCAAATCGAGACGTAAGCGTTTTGGGGAACGCTCACGCCGCGCATCTCACGGCGGTAATGTTTACAACTTGCGATGAGTTCATACGGGACGATGTTATCGCGGAACACCTTGCCATCGTGATAGACATCATATAGAAACAGGTTCAGGGCGCGGACGCGCTGGGTGAGTCCGGCTTCGAGGTGCGCCCATTCTATGCCTGTCAAGATGCGCGGGAGCAAGTCGAACGGGAAGGGGCGCTCTGTCCCCTGATTGTCGCCATAGACGGTGAAAGTGATGCCTTGATTCAAAAACGTGGCATCCGAGGCGCGTTGACGGAAAGTCAGTTCATCGGATGACAACTCACCCAATTTTTCCATCAGCGTGCGGTATTGGTCACGCGGGTGGACGGTGTGGGTGAAGGCCTCATCATAGGCGGCGTCATGGAGGGCGTAGTGTTCCAACAGTGTAGAAAAAGTAGGCATGACCGACACATCCTCCGATAAGGGCGCGAATTTGCGCCGCGAAAATCTCACCATCAAACAAAATAGTCACTATACTGCCACAACCGAGTCGGCGACTCTTTGGCACAACCGATCAGAAAAACTTAACGAGGATTTAAGCATTTTTTGGCTGGGATTACGAAAAGCCGATGTGAGCGATTGAGCGACGCATCGGGTGAAGCCAAATTTTAACGCCATACAAACCTGAAACAAACCCATGCGATAATCAAAAAGCTTATATAATCGCGGTATCAATACAACGGGGTTGCCGCTGTGGACAACAAAATTCAAATCGAATATGAATCAGTAGAAGACATCGCCCATCAGGTCGGTAAGATGATGGATCGCGTGGACGCGCTACTCACCAAAGCCCGCCTGTGTATCAGCATGATGGACGACGGGGTATGGATTGGGCGCGGGTCGGACAAATATCGCAACGAGATGGAAAACCTAACCATCCCTTCCCTCCGTAAACTCAGCGGTGCGCTGTCCGACATGCGCTATGGATTCCTACGTGCCGGAGACATCCTACACGACGCCGAACACGAGGCCGCCCACCGGATTAACCACCTGCCGGAACTCGTCGTCCCAGTAGGGGATGCTGTAGGCAACGGAGTCGGGGGAGGCTTCTCCGGCGGCGGATTCGTCAACAGCGGTGGCGACTTCCGTCCGGGAATTGGTTCGGTCAACGCCCCCGGCGTCAGCGTCTTTGGTGCGCCAGACCCACGCATCCCAGATATATTCCCCGTCGGTAACGGGAGCGGCGGCCAGACCATCCCCCGCCCTGATTGGTATACCGAATACAGCGAGGATATAGACGGATTTAACGGCGCAGTCAATGGCACTGTGCTGTTGATTGACGGCGGCGGCTCACAAACCGACCACGGCGCGAATATCGTTGGGGAATCACAGGCTGGGGGCGGCGTGCCGGTAAGTGGGATGCTCGTCCCGCCCAATATCAGCGACTCGCGCCAAGCGGAACGCGCCGCCAGCGCCGTCGGCGGTTTCCTCGCCAGTAACCCCAACGCACAGGTCAAACTATCGCCGGGTCTCCAAGCGCTGATTAACGGCGTCGCCACCGACTCGCTGGGTCGCAGCTTGATGAATATGCCCTCGCAAGCGCAACTTGACGCGATGCGCCGGTTCGTTGAGATACTGCGGACGACGGTGGAGGCGTTCGGGCGCGTCATACCGGGGCTGTAACCACGCATACCTACAATAGCGTAACATCGTATGACTTTTGTCTGGCCTAGAAAAGTTAGCTTTTCTAACAAACCGATTGCCCCGCCTATCGGTTCGTTTTGAGTGCAAGTAATGTGAAAGTATTGAAACAATTGTTAGGTTTCCTAGTATATCTAATGAACATTAGATAAGATATTAACTCGTACTTAAATTTCATTCGTAAGAAATGGCGGAGAGTTTTCCCCGCTAACCTATGTCAAGTCAATTCTATGGAGAGTTTCAATGCGTAATCGCTTAAGCATGATCGTCATGCTCACCCTATGTATCATCTTGGGAGTCATCGCCCCAGCCAGTGCGCAAACTTTGCCGCTGCCTGCGGTAGGTCAGACCAAGCAAGTGTTCATCACCCCGTCGGTGTTGCGCGCTTTGCAAGGTGCTGAAAAGAACCAAGCGCCGAGTGTGCGCGTCATCGTCTCATTTGAGACTCGTGGCGGGCGTAGCGGAGCAATGAGCGTCGAAGACATCAGCACGGCTGCCGCCTCGATTTTGTCGGCGCTGCCCGCTGGGTCGTATGAGGTTGTCTCGACCTTCAACCGCATCCCGTCGCTGGCGCTCAAAATCAATGAGGCGTCGCTGACAGCCCTGCGTAGCAACCCCTTGGTTTATGCCATCAACGCGGATCAGGTTATCACCACCTATATGACCGAAGCCAACGCCCTGACCGGCGTCGCCTCGGTACATGCCGGTGGCATCACCGGTCAGGGCGCGGTTGTCGCCATCATCGACACGGGTGTTGATAGCGCCAGCGGCGTCGTTCACCCGGCTTTGGCCGATGACATCTTGGGTCAGGCGTGCTTCCGTACCGAGAACGACTGCATCGGCGGCGCGACCAGCGCCGAAGACCAAGGCGGTCACGGGACGCATGTCGCGGGTATCATCACCGGCTCAGAGGGCGTCGCCCCTGATGCCATGTTCTATGCCCTCAAGGTCTTCACCACCGGCAGCACCAGCGATACCAACATCCTGAATGCGCTGGATTATGTCATCGCCCTGAACACCACCACCCCCGGCACGGTTGACCTGATCAACATGAGCCTCGGCGGGGACAACTTCCCTGACCAAGCCTCGTGTGATGCTAACAGCGCGGCCTATGTCAGCGCCTTCTCGACCCTCAACGGTCAAGGCGTCACCAATTTTGTCGCTACCGGCAACGATGCTCAGATTACTGAAATCGGCAGCCCGGGTTGCGTGACCGGCGCGGTTGGGGTCGGCTCGGTCAGCGATGCCGTATTCACCACTGCTTTCGGAGCGTGTACCGAAAACGGCGCTGCCGACAAAGTGACCTGTTTCAGCAACGCGACGCCAGTACAAGGCGCGGGCGAGTTGGTCGACCTCATGGCTCCCGGTTGCACCATCTTATCAGCATGGCTAGACGCTGGGACTAACAGCATCTGCGGCACGTCGATGGCGACCCCCTATGCCGCCGGTACTGCCGCGCTGTTGGTTGAATATCTGGCCGACAATTCCTTGAGCATGACCCCGGCACAAATCGAAGCGCACATGGAGGCTACCGGCGTTCAGGTCAGCGACTACCGTATGG
>DAOTTP010000221.1:0-2202 GCA_034437835.1 Anaerolineae bacterium
CAGATGAACCTTACACGCGCCCCTTCCCGTTGTTCGTGCGTTTGGGGGCATACGGCGGCGGTGATTTCACACAATTCCTCGAAGAGTCATTCGGTAGCCTTCACCTACGGGATTATCTGCCCAAGCGTGTCGTCTTACTCTTAGACGGCTTAAACGAGATGCCGTCAAGCTATCACGCCCAGATTGACGAGTGGCTACGGAAAAACCCTGATGTCGCGGTGATTGTGTCGTGTCGCAAGCTGGATTATATCGAGCGCAAGTTACCGCTCCAGCGCGTGGATGTGCAGCCACTGGATTTGCAGCGCATCCGCCTGTTCATGGGTAATTATTTGGAGGATACCGAACGCGAAACGCTGTTTTGGGCGCTGGCCGGTCATGACGCCCTCCGTGTATGGGCGTGGTATCAAGCACAAGTAGAGGATGTGACCTATCCTGAGTTTTTCGCTGGTGACGATAACCCCGGACACGCTTGGATTCCTGAACGAAAATTGCTGGATACGATTCGCCAACAATTTCGTGAACAGCATCATCTGCCCGATATGTTGGGGGTGGTGACCAACCCGTTTTTGCTGCAAATTGTAATTGAGATTTACGCCCTGAGCGGTGAGCCGCCGCGCAACAAGGGCGATTTGTTCGGACGTTTCGTGACATTGTTGATGGAAGAGCGCGGAAAAACGGCAGACCGCCCAGACCGCCCGTGGATTGACGAGACCCTCCAAAAACAGGCGTTGGCTGCGTTGGCCTATCGGATGCAGCGTGAACGCACCGGCACGAGCGTGACGCCCGACTTCGTGTTAGAGACGTTTCGCCAAGCCGTCAAAACCGCCTCACCCGACCATCTGCTGTATTTCGCGGTGAGCGCCAGCATCCTCGAACAGACCGATACGGTACGGTTTAGCCACCAACTACTACAAGAATATTTTGCAGCCTATGAGATGGGTGAAGACTTGGGGCGCGGCGTGCCTGCGAGCAAATATTTCCCATCTGATGAGTGGTGGACGCCGACCGGCTGGGAAGAGACGGCAGTGTTATTGGGTGGGATGGAACGCGACTGCACCAAGGTCGTCGAATGGCTGACGCCGATACAGCCGGATTTAGCCTATAAAATCGCCACTGAGAGCGGAGCCGACTGCGCGAAGGCCGCGCTGCAAGCCTTGTACGAGCCAGCGGAGGGCGCACGTCGCTCCCCGTATGTGGTGGCCGAATGGGGGCGGCTAAATCATGAAAACGATAAACGTCCGGGCGTCGGGGTTATCGAGGTAAAAATCCCTCTCCCTGAGGGAGAGGGATTTAGGGTGAGGGCATTACCCGACCTTGCGTGGTGTGATGTGCCAGCGGGGACATTCTTGTATGGCACAAACAAAAAGCCGATCAGAATACCGTACTCCTTCAAAATCGCCAAGTACCTCATCACTTTCCGGCAGTTCCAAGCCTTTATCGATTCTGGTGAATATGATCACCCCGACTGGTGGGTCGGCTTTCCGACAGACTATCAGCCCCAACCGATAAAAAAGCAATACAACCCGTATCATAATCACCCGCGTGACGCGGTGAGTTGGTATCAAGCCGTCGCATTCACACGCTGGCTAGATAACAAATATCGGTCGGCAGGTTTGATGGGTTCCGATGTTGAACTGCGTCTGCCGACCGAACACGAATGGGAATATGCTGCACGCGGGACAGATGGACGCGACTATCCGTGGGGAGACGGCTATCGGGTCGGTTATGCCAACCTTGATGAGCAAGAACGAGGAGTCGGTCCGTATTTCCTGAATCAGACCACCGCCGTCGGGAATTATCCGCAGGGAAAGTCCCTGTTCGATGTGCTGGACATGGCTGGGACGATCTGGGAATGGTGTTTGAACGATTATAAAAATCCCGAAACCATCAATGGCTATGGCAACGGCCAAACCAAGGTGCTGCGGGGCGGCTCGTTCGGCTTCAATCAGGGTAGCGCCGCCGCGTCGTCCCGCGACAGCCGCAGTCCTTTCAACGTTTTCAACGATCTCGGTTTTCGGGTGGTGTTGTCTGCCCCTATCGCGTCTCTGGCCTCTGCAAGCTCTGATCTCTGAAAGCGAGTGAAACGAGCGCTCTGTAGCTCTAGGCGGCGAAGCCGCCCTCTAAGGGGGTGTGGGGGAATCCCCCACACGTCGGAAATCCCACACACCCTTATTCCAGTAATACAGAAAAACCCGTCAAACC
>DAOTTP010000222.1:0-2390 GCA_034437835.1 Anaerolineae bacterium
GAGACTGCCCAAAGCGGCGGTTCTGTTGGTCGAGGCTCATCTTCATCCGATGATCCTATCCTGAGTGCGGCACGCGACCTCGGGGCGCGCGTGCAACCAGAAACACCCGAATAACCCTACAAACTCAATATCTTTTGCGCTTGCCGACGTGGTGGTCATCCGCCCGTTGGCGGTTCAGCCTGTTTAATATGGGCTAGAGAGGCAAACACAGATGGACATATTGAATCCGGAGCAATTCCGCGCTCTGGGTTATCGTGCAATCGACATGATTGCAGAGCAACTCGCCGACCTGACCGACGGCCCTACCCGCCGCCCGGTTCCCCTCGACATCCGTCACGGCTTGGAAGACCAACCCATCCCGCAGACCGGAGTCGATCCGTTCGACCTCCTTGACCGTGTGCAAAACGAGATTTTGGCCTACCCGATGGGCAACCCCAGCCCGCGTTTCTTCGCTTGGGTCAACAGCACCCCGACCCAAATCGGCATCCTCGGCGACCTGTTCGCGGCGGCCATGTCGCCATCTGCGGCGGGCGGTGACCAAGCGGCCACTTATGTCGAGCGCGCTGCGCTGACATGGGTCAAGGACATGCTGGGCTTCCCACAAGAGGCGCAAGGCTTGTTCGTTAGCGGCGGCAGCAAGGCTAACCTGACCTGCCTCGCGGTCATGCGTCACGTCATGAGCGACGGCAAAGTTCGTCACGAAGGCATGATGGCTCAGGATGCGCCGATGATTGTCTACACCAGCGCCCACGGTCACTCATGTATCGAGAAAACCGTTAGCGCCCTCGGTATCGGGTCGCAAAACCTGCGGATTATCCCCGTAGACAGCCAATATCGGATGGATCTCACCAAGCTGCGCGAAGCCATCGCCGCTGACCGGGCAGCTGGTCTGCATCCGGTGTGCGTTGCGGCCAGCGCTGGCACGACCAACACGGGCGCAATCGATCAGTTAGACGAAATCGCCGACCTGTGCGAAGCCGAGAAGATGTGGTTCCACATTGACGGCGCGTATGGCGGCTTTGGCATCCTCGCCGAGCAGACCGAAGGTCTGTATAAGGGGATGAACCGCGCCGACAGCATCGCCGTTGACCCGCACAAGTGGTTGTACATCCCGGTAGAATGCGGCTGCGCGATTGTCCGCCACGCCGACGCCATGCGTGCGACCTTCAGCCTCGTCCCGGCCTATCTGCAAGAAGACCGCGCCGAGCCGTGGTTCAGCGAATATGGCCTACAGCAAACTCGCGGTTTCCGCGCCCTCAAGGTGTGGTTGAGCATCCAGCACTACGGTCTGGACGGCTACCGCAAGATGATTACCCAAGACATCAACACCGCCTACGACCTGCGCCGCAAGTTGTTCACCCGCTCCGATTTTGAAGTCGTGACGGCTGGCCCTCTGAGCGTGACGTGCTTCCGGTATGTGCCTGCTGGCGTGCCAGAAGATATGCTGGATGACCTCCAACGCCAGATTGTGGCATGGACGAACGCCAGTGCGCGGGCATTCATCACCACCACCATGATTGATGGTAAAGTGGTCGTGCGGGCGTGTCATGTCAACTTCCGTACCACATCCGCAGACCTTGATGTGCTGCTAGACACCCTGACCGAAGCCGGTCAACTGGTGTTGGAAACGGCACGTTCGGCCTAGTGAGAGGAGGGGCCGTTTGAGAAAAGCCAAGCCCCACGCTATATGAGTCCCGCTCGCGGTGTTGAACCGTGAGCGGGATTTTTTTGTTATATACTCAGAGAGTAATAGCCAAAGGACAATTGTTATGACGCTTAGAGAACTTGAATCTGTAATTATGGCGCTCTCGCCCGCCGAAAAAACCCAAGTCTTGCAGTGGGTGGCGCGTGATTTGACCGCATCTAGCGCGGGTATCGAACATCAACCAGAGGTAATGGGCGGCGCGGCGTGTGTGGTGCGGACACGTATCCCCGTTTGGCTTCTGGTTCAATTACGGCGTCAGGGGATGAGCGAGTCCGATTTATTGGCAAATTATCCAATTCTACGCGCAGAAGATTTATGCAACGCTTGGGCGTATGCCCATAATCACCTTGATGAAATCGAGGCTGAAATACTCGCGCAAATCGAGGCCTAATCAATGGCAAATCTACATGCTGATGAGAATTTACCCCTAATGGTCAATACCTTCGCCAATTTTGAAAACACCATCAAAATCACGAAATGTATAGCAAAATTCAGGTTGCGTATGGCTCATAAAGGCTCAAATCTGTACGCTAAACCGAGATTTTAGCACTGTCAGAAATTTTGGCGAAGGTATTGACAGTCAAACTACCTTTCTGAAGATGAGTAGAACAGTTGGTATAACGTAGGTTGATATGATTTTGAACGATTAAATCAAATGAATTTTTTGAGATATATATCTTTGGCG
>DAOTTP010000223.1:0-11892 GCA_034437835.1 Anaerolineae bacterium
GGACTCTTTTTTCCCGACTCTTGAACCAAGCAACCCACTTTAGTGGGTTTTGCAGTGCATTAGACGGGGGTTTTAACCCTCGGCGGCGGATTGGCGATAGGTTCAACCATTTCACATTAACCGTATGATGGTCGAGATACAGATTAATGTCTCGCTGGACTCTATGAAACCACTGCTATTGACGGTGCATTCTGTACCCATTGCTTTTTAAGCGAGATGACAGGGAATTGTTACGACGGCAAACTCTAATTACGGCCAATAAACGACGCCCCATTCCCGCCCATAGTCTGTGATGATGGTAAAGCTGACGAATAGATTTACCGCCAAAAAAATCAGCCAAATTTTCCGCTCATACCGACGAAAAGTAGGCTGAGATTGAATTTCAACGCTAAATAAAAGCGGCCATATCCCAAGTAGGGTGGTTAAGGCATATCGATTAGCCCCATAAACAGCGGTAGAAAATGGGACGATAACGATTAGAAATGAGAATAAGGGCATCACCCATGATCCGGCCAATAGGTGTCTCTGTTCTGATTTTAACTTTAACCACAACCTAAAGCCCCAAACATACCCAATCGTGATCCACGTTAAAGAGACGCTGGTGATGACATGCGCCCAGTAAAACTGTACCTCTATGGCATATCTGATGTATTTTGCCCACCGATCCCACGGCCAACGATATACGTTTCTATTCCAATCGGCTTGGAATGTGTAGGGCGCTAGAAAACGATCAAAGCGTATGCTGGTCACAACCATCCATGCGATCCATATCAGGGCGGGCAGCCACGCCCATATCATCGCAGATAGCGGGATTTTGTTCTGATACCATTGCCATAACCGCCTGATACCGATGAAGAAGGCGAGGATAATCCCGCTAGGTTGAAGCATTGTCAATGCGAGTAGCGCCGTGCTGCTGGCCGCCCAATGATGATTTTTCTCTAAGGTTAGAGAGAGCCATACCAAAGCGATATATCCGGGTTCGATGAAATCAAACAACCAAACATGGAGCGTGATGAGTGGGCTAGATAGTAACCAGAGAATGGCGCGAAAACCGTAACCTCGATGATAATTTTCCCAAAATCGGTAAGTCTCAGCAATACCCGCCCATACCATGAGTTGATGAACCAACCAAAGCAGCAAAGCGACGCTCATGGTATGACCGCTTAACGCCCATATCCCTCTGACCGTACCGGGGTATAACGGGAATTTCGCAATGTTCCTCGGCATGTGGTCATAGCCATTTACAGCAATATCCCAGAAAAGCGTGCCTTCTCCAGCAGTCACCTCTGCCCAAATGAAATCATATTTGAGATTCATGCTCGACACCCAGTCATTCCAAACGACGGCTGTCCCCTTACTCGTGGAAATAATTCCGGAAAGCGCCCCAAAGATGATGCTGGCGATGATGACTAAGAAGGTGAAGGTTATCACTGTCGGGTTGATATACGGCCACCAGATACCAGAAGGCGCTCCCTGAGTCGCAGGGACATGATTGGTAGATTGAGGGGGAATGACGGAGGGTATCACGTTTGTTTTCATTTTTAGGTAAGCGTGTAAACCAGAGTATAACGTGCTATTAGCGCTCGCAGATAACAAATGCTATGCGCTACGCCAGTTTTTTGGGTAGAGTTGACGGGTGAACAGTATTTTTCTGATGATGTGAAGGGTTTTTATGATGGCAAACTATGTCGGGGCGTTGGATCAGGGGACGACCAGCACGCGCTTTATCTTGTTCAATAAGGCGGGGCAGAATGTGGCCTCGCATCAGTTGGAACACCAGCAAATCTTCCCACAGGCCGGGTGGGTTGAGCATAACGCGCTAGAAATCTGGCAGCGGACGCAAGAAGTCATCGCTGGGGCGCTGGGCAAGGCCGACGCCACCGCCTCAGACCTCGCGGCAGTGGGCATCACCAATCAGCGCGAGACGACTCTGGTTTGGGACAAGCACACCGG
Organism: Anaerolineae bacterium; assembly: GCA_034437835.1. Classification (GTDB taxonomy): domain Bacteria; phylum Chloroflexota; class Anaerolineae; order Aggregatilineales; family Phototrophicaceae; genus Flexicrinis. Next base: position 1,954 of record DAOTTP010000223.1, read on the forward strand.
ACGCCCGTATTACAACGCCTTAGTCTGGCAAGATACGCGCACCGATAAAATTGTCGCCCACATGAGCGCCGATGGCGGGGTAGACCGTTTCAAGCAAAAGACCGGTCTGCCCATTTCAACCTATTTCAGCGCGACCAAGTTGGTCTGGCTGTTGGAAAATGTTGAAGGATTGCGGGCCGCCGCCGAAAACGGCGATGCGCTGTTCGGGACGATGGATACATGGTGCGCGTGGAATCTCAGCGGCGGGCGCATCCACGCCACCGATGTGACCAACGCCAGCCGGACTCTGCTCATGAATCTGCACACGCTGGATTGGGATGACGAATTATTGGCGGCCTTTGGAATCCCCCGCGCCATGCTGCCGGAAATCAAGCCGTCATCCAGCACCGAATATGGGACGGTCAATATCGGCGGGCGCGATGTGCCGCTGACCGGCATTTTAGGTGACCAACAAGCCGCGCTATTCGGCCAGACATGTTACCGCCCCGGTGAGGCCAAAAATACTTACGGGACGGGTTGTTTTATGCTGCTGAATACCGGCGAACAAGCGGTTTTCAGCACCCACGGCCTGTTAACGACGATGGGCTATCAAATCGGGGACGCCAAGCCGGTCTATGCGCTGGAGGGGTCAATCGCCGTGACCGGCTCGCTGATTCAATGGCTGCGAGATAACCTCGGAATCATCGAACAATCGTCAGATGTCGAGACGCTGGCGCAAGCCGTCCCCGATAACGGCGGCGTGTATTTCGTCCCAGCGTTCAGCGGCCTATTCGCCCCGTATTGGCGTCAGGATGCACGCGGCGCAATCGTCGGGATGACGCGCTTCGTCAATAAGCATCACATCGCCCGCGCCGCGTTAGAGGCGACAGCCTTCCAGACTCGTGAGGTGATGGACGCGATGGTGGCCGATAGCGGCGTGCCACTCATGGCGCTCAAAGTGGACGGCGGCATGACTCACAATCAATTGCTGATGCAGTTTCAGGCTGATATTTTGGATGTGATGGTCGTGCGCCCCGCCGTGGCGGAAACGACGGCGTTGGGCGCGGCGTATGCGGCGGGGTTGGCGGTGGGATTCTGGGGGACGTTAGACGAACTCCGCGCCAATTGGCATATCGCTCAGGCGTGGCAACCTAAGATGTCGGAGTCTGAACGTAACCGCCTGTATTCAACGTGGAAAAAGGCGGTCACGCGGACATTTGATTGGGAAATTTAACGCGCTTGCAACGTCATTGGTAGGCCGCCGTCGGGGTTGAGGGTGATGCGGGCTTTCATCCCGACGGTTTGACCCGGCGCGAGTTCCAGCGTATAGCGACTGGCGATGGTGGCGAGAATCAATTTGGCCTCCATCATCGCAAAATGATTGCCGATGCACACCCGTGGCCCGCCGCCGAACGGCAGATAGGCATAGCGCGGGATGCTGGACTCGCGCTCTGGGCTGAAACGGTCTGGGTCGAAGCGCTCTGGGTCATCCCACAGCGTCGGGCTGTGGTGGGTGATGTAGGTCGTGACGGCGACTCGCATCCCCTTGGAGATGAGATATTCCCCGATTTGCACGTCACGGATGGCGACGCGCCCGACAGACCACGCCGGTGGGTAGAGGCGCATCGACTCCTTGATGATGCGCTCGCTGTAGGTCAGCGAATCGAGGTCGGCCAGCGTCGGCAGACGCCCGCCCAATACGGTGTCGAGTTCCTCGTGCAGCTTGGCGCGGATGTCTGGGTTTTGCGAGAGCAACACCCACGTCCAGTTGAGTAAATTGGCCGTCGTCTCATGACCGGCGAGGAACAGCGTCACGGCCTCGTCACGGATTTGGCGGTCATCCATCGGCTCACCGTTTTCGTCACGAGCGGACACCAACATCGAGAGCAAGTCGCCGGTATCTGCGCCGCTGGCCTTACGCTCCTCGATAATTTGGTAAATCAGCTTGTCCATCCCGCGCAGCGCTTTACGGCGGCGCAGTTCTGCCGGGGTCGGAATCCAGACAGGGAGCAGGCTGATTCCGCCTTGCATCTCTTGAATCTCTTTCATCGCCTCAAAAATCGGTTTCGCCAGCGCACCACTCATATCGACATCGAACAAGGTCTTAGAGACGATTCGGATGGTGAGTTCCATCATCTCATGAGCGATGTCCATTTTTGCGCCGGACTGCCAATGACTCAGCATCGTGTCGCTATAGTCGGTCATGGTCTGGGCGTAGGCGGCGATACGGCGGGCGTGCAGGGCGGGCGCAACCAATTTGCGTTGGCGTTTCCATAACGCGCCGTCGCTAGTGATGAGGCCTTGCCCGACGAAACGCGCCAGACCTTTATCGGGGTCGGTATAGTCGGCATCCTTATAGAAGGCGTCGGCGTGTTCGACCAAGACGGCGTGCAGATGTTCTGGGCGAGTCAGCATCACCATCGTCATGCCGTTGACGGTCAGGCTGAAGGTCTCACCGTATTTGGCGCTCAGGCCGAGGATACCCTTCATCGGGTCAGAGAATGTGCGGGCGGCGCGGACGAGCGACATGATGCCGCTGCCAAAATCGATGCCTTCCGGGATATTTGCGTGGTAGGGTGGGGCGGCAATAGCAGCCATATTTTGGTCAACCTATATCTTATTGGACATCATGTCTTGTATAATGATGATGGTCAGAGATTTTGGGCAAAGTGTCAAGCAACAACTTGCACGACACGTCAATTAATGGATAGGTGTCTTTTTATGGACGTAATAACAAAAAAACTAGATCGGCGGATCGAGCGCACGATGACCGCCTTGCGCGACGCGCTGATGGCGCTCATCGTCGAAAAAGGGTATGACGCTATTAGCATCCAAGACATCACCGATAGGGCGAACGTGGCGCGGGCGACCTTTTATCTGCACTTCAAAGACAAAGACGATTTAATGTTCAGCGGCATGAAGCTGATTTATGACCAACTGGCCGATGCCGTGAATCAAAGCCAAGATTGCTGGGAAGCGTTGGCCTCGGCTCAAGATTTTTTGCATGTCGAGCAGTATGCCGAGTTCTACGCCGCGATGCTGAGTCCTAAAGGCAGTATGGGCTTTCTGGTGCGGGTGAGGGCATATCTGCAAGCCGTGATTGAGCCGATGCTGGTCAGCTTGATTCCGGCGGGAAAAACCCCGCGTGTGCCACTGAGTCTGCTGTCGGCCTATTGCGCGGGTGCGCAAATCGGGCTGATTTGGTGGTGGGTCGAAAACCGTCTGCCGATGCCGGCGCAGGATATAGCGCGGCTGGGGATGTATATCTCGGTCTACGGGATGCCGTGGGCGGTGGGTGAAGGCGAAAACCCCGTTGAAGATGAAACTGCTTGAGCCGCCCGTCTCGGCTAAATCATCGTTAAGGTATTCGCTCTTTTATCAAATCCACGTTAGAATAAACCACAGGCGTTAAGGAGAAGTTCTCTGAGCCTTTTTTCAACACGATGGAGGTTCCAAAAATGCGTTTCAAGTTATTCGTTTTGGCCGCCGTGGCGCTGCTGATCGCCATTGCCCCCCTTGCTGCACAAGATGTTACTCCCCTCAAGATTGGTATTTTGACCGACCAATCCGGCGCTCTGGCACTGTATGGGCAGGAATTGGTCAATGGGTTTGAACTGGGTCTGCTCTACGCCGCCGGGATTGATCCGTCCGCCGCCGAGTCGCTAGAAGCGGCGCTGGCCGAACTCACATTGGGTGGTCGTCCGGTAGAAATCCTGATTCGTGACAACGGCAGCGATGCCGAAGTCGCCGCGCAGCAAGCCCGTGAACTGATTGAACAGGAAGGCGTCGAGATTTTGGTTGGCGCGCCCTCGTCAGGTGTAACCCTCGGCCTACAGCAAGTGGCGCTGGACTATGACACCATCTTGTTCGCCGCCCCCGGCGCATCGCCCAACATCACGGGCGCTGGTTTCAACCTCAACACCTTCCGCGTCTGCCGCAACACCGCGCAAGACTCGCTGGCGTTGGCCTCATTTGCCCCAGAATTGGGCGAAAATTGGGCGATTCTGGCCGCCGATTATGACTTTGGCCGTGCTTCCGCTGACGCCTTCAAGGCCACCCTCGGCGCGTATGGCATCACCTTCCCGACGGATGTGATCTACGCCCCGCTGGAGACCACCGACTTCACCAGCTATCTGCAACAGGTCAAGGACAGCGGCGCGGATGTGCTTCTGCCGATTTGGGCGGGCGATACCACCGTCGCACTGTTCCAGCAAATCAAGGAATTGGGCGTGCTGGATGAGATGGCCGTCGTCGGCGCAATCAACAGCAACAACATCATGCAAGTCAGCGACCCCAGCACCATCGGGAGCGTCCTGTACGGCGTGTATCACTACACCTTCCCGCAGACCGAGACCAATGACTGGCTCGTGGCGCAGCACTCAGCGCTGTTCACCCTCGCTGACGGCACGACCCCGGATTACCCCGATTTGTTCACCGAATGTGCCTTCGCTACCGCGCAAGCGCTGTCTTTGGCTGTGACCGCCACCGAGGGCGACACCCTGCCAGAAGCGATGATTCCGGCGTTAGAAGGGTTGCTGTTCGACGGCCCGAAGGGTCTGTACGCCATCCGCCCCGCCGATCATCAGGTGATGGTTCCGATGTATGTGGGGCGCTTGACCAACCTCGACAGCCCAGAATTCGCCTTCTATGAACTGTTGGGCGAAGTTAGCATGATTGACACCAACCCGCCGTGCTTGTTGCCGGAAGCGTTCGTTGACCGTTGCGCGACCATCGGAGCCTTTGTGACCGATGTCGTGACGCCCGCGCTCGAAGAGCGTATGGCCGCGATGGAATAGTGTTTTAAGTCCTGAGTGGTGAGTCCTGAGAGGGGCGTGCGGGCAGCGTGCGCCCCTCTCATTCATACAAGCACGTTTGATTTCTAAGATCACATCTCATCACTCATCCTTAAAACTCAACATTTTTTATCATGACGACCCTTCTCGAAGCACAACATTTAACCAAAGCATTCGGCGGGCTGGTAGCGGTGAATGATGTTTCGATTCAAGTCGAAGCGGGCAGCACCCACGCCGTCATCGGGCCGAACGGCGCAGGCAAGACCACGCTTTTTAACCTGTTGTGCGGCAACTTCAAGCCGACCTCTGGGCGCGTGGTTTATCAGGGGCGCGACATCACCGATGTGCCGTTGCATAAGCGGGCGCATCTGGGGATTGGGCGCTCTTTTCAGATTATCAACCTATTCCCCAACCTGACCGTCTTAGAGAATGTGCGTTTGGCGGCGCAGGCGCTAGGGCGGGATAACTTTCGGATTTTCACCCAAGCCTCCGCGTTGCCAGATGCGATTCGCCGCGCTCATGAAGCGTTAGAGGTGGTCGGCCTACAGTCACAGGCCGCATTATCGGCCAGCATCTTGCCCCACGGCGGTAAGCGTAAGCTCGAACTGGCGATTCTATTGGCCGCCGACCCTACGCTGTTGCTCTTGGATGAACCGACGGCTGGCATGGCGTCCGAGCAAGTCCCGGAACTGATGGGGATTATTAACCGCGTGCGCGACCTCGGCGGGCGCACGCTGATTCTGGTCGAACACAACATGAATGTCGTGATGAACGCCTGTGACCGTATCACAGTCATGAGTCAGGGCAGCGTCCTTGCGGAAGGCACGCCTGCTGAAATCGCACTCAACAAAACCGTGCAGGAGGTATATCTAGGTAGCCTGTACGATATGCCGGGGCAGGTGGGGTCATGACCGGCGCAGACCTCTTAACCTTACAGGGTGTTCACACCTTCATCGGGCAGTTTCACATCCTCGAAGGCGTAGAATTCAGCGTGCCGACGGGCAGTATCACGGTGTTATTGGGGCGCAACGGCGCGGGCAAGACGACCACGCTCCGCACCATTATGGGCATGACCCCGCCCACTGAAGGCGTGGTGACATATAACGGCCAAACCCTCAATGGCAAGCCACCGCATACCATCCCCCGACTGGGAATCGGGTATGTGCCGGAACACCGCGCCGTGTTCCGTGAGTTGACCGTGGCCGAGAATCTCAAAATCAGCGAGCGCAAAACTGGCGATTTTGACCGTCAAGCCGACTCGATTTTCACGTTGTTCCCCGACCTCAAACGCTTATATACCTTGCGCGGCGGGAGTCTATCTGGCGGGCAACAGCAGATGTTGGCGATTGCCCGCGCACTCGTCCCCGACAACAAGCTGCTCTTAATCGACGAACCGAGCGAGGGACTCGCGCCCGTGATTATCGAGCAGATGATGGCCGCCATCCGCGAACTATCGCAGCACAAGACGGTTTTGCTGGTCGAGCAGAATTTCCGCGTCGCGTCACGCTTGGCGGATCGTTATGTGATTATCGACGACGGGCGCAGCGTCCAGACCGGCTTAATGGCCGACCTCAAGGACGATGAAGCCACGATTAAACGCTATCTGGGGGTGGCATAGACCATGATAAAAGGCTTACTTACCCAGCGGCGCGAGTCGGTGATGACCACGGTGATTTTGTTCGTAATCCTCATCGCCTTCACGTTGTTCGCCTCTAATTTTGACATCGGGACGTTCGGCGTCACGCTACTATCCGGCTTGCTCAAAGCCATGTTGCTGTTCCTTGTTGGGGCGGGCTTGGCGCTGATTTTCGGCCTGATGGACATCCTCAATTTCGCGCAGGGCGGGACGTTCATGCTGGGCGCGTATATCACCTATGACCTCGTGCATCCGAATCTCGGCGCGTTGTCTTTCCTAGACGGAATCCCCGACCCCGGCCTGCGATTCACTGTTGCGTTGATTTTTGGGACGGCGGCGGGCGGGATTTTGGGCTATATCTTGGAGCGCGGTTTGCTGCGCCCGCTGTATAAGCGCCCGCTGTTCCAATTGGTATTGACCTTCGGCGTCTCGATTATCTTGCTAGAACTGGTCAAATTGGTTTGGGGGCCGACCCCGTATGCGTGGACTCAGCGACTCGCGCTGCAAGACGCGCAGTTTGTTTTGTTCGGCCAACCGTTCAGCGTGTATCGACTGTTCGTCATCGGCATGGGATTGGTGATGATGGTCGGCGTGATTGCGTTACTGCGTTTCACCCGCATCGGAATCATCATCCGCGCTGGCGTCCAAGACCCAGAGATGGTGGCCGCGTTGGGGATTAATGTCCGCGCCGTGTTCACGCTGGTCTTTACGCTAGGGTGTGCGCTGGCCGCCTTCGGTGGGGGAGTCGCTGTGCCGTTTTTGGGCGCGACCCTCAGCATGGGCAGCACCTTCCTATTGGCGTCCATCGCGGTGATTGTGCTGGGCGGCCTCGGCAGTTTCGAGGGGACAGCCGTCGGGAGTTTCGTGGTCGGAATCGGTTGGGCTTCTATGGAGCAATTCAGCGCCCGCCCAGAAATCGGGACGGTATGGGCCAGTCTCGCGCCGATGCTGCTGCTGGCGCTCATCCTCTTGATTCGTCCTAAAGGGCTGTTTGGGGAGGACAGATAACCATGCTGAATCGTTCTCAAACTTGGCTCAAGTCTAATGGCCTATATACGCTGTTTCTGATTTTGCTCATCATGCTGCCGCATATCATCGGCTGGCTGACCGGCTCTAGCCCGTTCGGGACGCCGCGTGGGACGCGCATGATTATGTCCGGCTCATCGGCCTATTGGATGAGCATTCTTATCGACCTGTTTTCCGTCGGTATTCTGGTCATGAGCTATAACCTGATGTTCGGGTTCACTGGCGTGGTGAGTTTTGGTCACGCGCTGTTTTTCGGGTTGGGCGGCTATGTCGGCGCGATGGTCATGCAGCAAAGCGGCCTACCGACGGATATCGCGTTCATCATCGGCGTCATCGCGGCGTTGGGCGTGTGCGCCGTAATGGGAATCGCCATCGGATTCGCCTCGTTGCGTCTGAAAGGGGTGTACTTCGCCATCTTTACGCTGGCGGTCAGCGAAATCGGCTATATCTTCTTCAGCCGGTGGTCAGTGACGGGTGGAGAGGATGGCTTTAACCTCAGCAACGTCCCGACGTGGTTGGATGCGTCACAGTCGCGCCTGAACTTGTATTATCTGGCGATGGTGTTGTTTGCACTGACATTCGTTTTCATCCGGCGACTGGTCAATTCACCCACGGGCGCAGTATTCAAGGCCATCCGTGAGAACGAGGCGCGGGCGCAAGCCATCGGTTTCGATACACTACGGTTCAAACTGTTGTCAATCACCGTGGCCGGCGTATTGGCGGGCGTGGCGGGATTGCTCCAAGCCTTGATGGAGAAGAAAATCGGACCAGAAATGTTAAGCGTTGGTCATACAGTAGATGCGCTGTTGATGACGATTATCGGCGGCGTCGGGACGTTTACAGGGCCGATTCTGGGCGCAACTGGCCTGACATTGGCCGATGTCTTGTTCCGCAACGCCACGTTCACGATTGGCGATACCGTGGTTGATGTCGGGCAATCGTGGCTGCTCATCCTCGGATTCATCTTCGTGGCGGTGGTGTTGATTTTCCCGTATGGCATCGTCGGGACGTGGACGTTGGTGTGGAATCGGATACGGCGGAAATAAGATAAAAGGGCGACCCAACAGGTTGCCCCTATACGGCATGATTTATTTGATTGGCGCACCAGACGAAAACCGCATATCTGTAGGGACGGCATTTTTGCCGTCCGTTTTGTATTTCAGGACGGACGCCCAGAAGGGCGTCCCTACAGAATATCCGTCGTTTTAGCCCTGAATCAGCGCATGGAAGGCCGCATTAAATTCGGCGGGTTTTTCCAGATAGGGCGTGTGACCGCAATCCAGAAAAATATGCGTCGTGACGTTCCCTCCATTGGCCGCATATTGCCCCAGCACATAGCGCACTTGCGAGACCATCGGCTGCGGCGGGTGAACCTCTGCACCCGGCCAGCCGGGGACTGCGCCCAATTGCCCCAATGTGCCGAGGTTGAACAGCGAAAAGTCGCTCACGATTTGGTCATCCGCGCCGTGAATCCATAAGACAGGCGGCTTGTGCGAAATGTTCCATATCGCGCTGACATCCCCCGCGTAAATCGGCGCAAGCGCGTTGACTGGCCCCCAGACGCCCGGTTTTGTCCCCGGCCAATTTTCCGAGACCTCGAAATCGCCGGGATATTCTTGCCCGCCGACATGCTCAGAATTGAGCGACGAAAGCAACTCTTCCTCACGCGGCGACTTATACGGCGCTTTCCAATAGTAAGTCGTCATGATATTGCGCGGGCCACCTGCCGCATCTGACCGATCATCGGCTGCCATCGCTTGCGGGAAGGCTGGGTTGACTGAGCCGCCGCCGCTGCCCGCGCCGTCGGTGGCGCATAACTCGCCGGTTTCGCTTTTCGTGCCGCCGAATCCGTATGGGGAGCCGGGGGCGGCCAGTGTTACGCTCAACAGGCGGGAGGGCGCATCGGTCATCATCCGCCAACATACCGCGCCGCCTAGCGAATGGCCGACGATGTGCGCTTTCTCAACGCCCAATTCATCGAGTAGCGCGAACAGGTCGTCGGAAAAATTGCCCATGCCGTGCGTGGCGTCGATTTTCTTGTCGCGGTCTGCGTCACCATAGCCGCGTAAGTCCGGCGCGATGCCCCGGAATCCGGCGGGGAGCGCCAGCATCGTCTCCTCCCAGAAGGTCGCAGATGAAGCGTTGCCGTGGATGAACAGAACGGGTATGCCTTCGTCAGCGCCGCTGAACAGCACGCGGGTGGTGATGCGCGCCGACTTTATGCTTTTCTCTGTAATGCCGGGCAGGGTAGGGATAGACAAGGGTTAGTCTCCTATGAAGGGGCTTAAAAGCAAAAAGTGTACTCTCAGAGTATAGCGCAAACCTGCTTGCCTCACCGTGAGACTAGTCATGTCGGGATAGGGCAAACGCATCAAAATTTAGATGCGGGAAGAAAATGGTAGATGGCGACGGACGCGCCGTTGCGCGTCCCTACCCTAATCGTCATTCGTAGGGACGCCCAACGGGGCGTCCGCCGAAATTTGAGATTTGGTGCGTTTGCCCTGT
>DAOTTP010000224.1:0-21514 GCA_034437835.1 Anaerolineae bacterium
AAATCTGTCCCATGCGTGCGCTCATGGCCGCCGTGGTCGGCTTGCAGCAGGATTACCCCGTCCTCGGTCAGCGCGTCGAGGATTTGCCCGACATAGCCATCGACCTTGTGTACTTGGTCAAGATATTCCTCGCTCATCCAGCCGTAGAAATGCCCCGCTGAGTCGGTTGTCCCCAGATATACGAATGTGAAATCGTAGCGCCCCTCGCGGATGAGTGGGAGGGCGTGGTCGGTCACTTGCTGGTCGCCGGTATACAAGTTATAGGATTCGCGGACGAACCAGCTATACGACAACATGCCGGGGCGGTTGAGGTCGCGCAATTCTTCCCAGTTATAGATGAACGCGCAGGTTTTATCGGCGTCCTCGGCGGCTTCAATCAGGCCGGGGATCGGGCGGGCAAAGGTCGTAAATACATTGGTGGTAATCCCGTGACGGCTGGGCGGGACACTGTGAAAAATCGAGGTATGACACGGCAACGTAATCGACGGCGTGACCGATTGGGCGGTCAAGGTCGATGCACCGCCGGTGATGAGTCGTTGGATATTCGGAGTACGGTCTGGGCTGATGGCGTCGGGGCGCAGACCATCAACCATCACGAACACGACACGCGCCATATAAGGGACTCCTTTTGCGGATATGATGGAATTACGCGCTTAGGATAGCGTTAAACACGCCAAAATGCTTACCTACAACGTTAACAGTCACGGCGTCTGAAAAGATAAGGATAAACACACAAGCCACCATATTGCTAAACGAGGAGTCTCCCATGGATCATAACGACCACCATAATCACGACCAGCCCGCAGCACAAAAAACTGTGCCTGCCCCCGCAACCACCCCTGTATCGGAACATGATCACAGTCAGCATGTTACCGCCTCAGCCCCCGATCACAGCGGTCACGGTGCGATGCACGAAGGCCATCTGCCTTTGATGCGCCAGCGGTTTTGGCTTTCGTTGGCGTTGACCGTGCCAGTGCTGTTGTATTCGCAAGCCATCCAAACATGGTTTGGCTTCACGATGCCGGTCTTTCCGGGCAGTAATTGGGTCGCGCCGATTTTGGGCAGCCTGATTTTCTTCTTAGGTGGGACGGTTTTCTTGGGCATGGCGCGTCACGAGATTCAGATGCGGCAGCCGGGGATGATGACGCTCATCAGCATTGCGGTGGTGACGGCCTACCTATACAGTGTCGGACTGTTCTTTTTCCCACCCATCCCTGACAGTATGACCGGGGCGATGCCGATGATGGATTTCTGGTGGGAATTAGCGACTCTGATCACCATTATGCTGTTGGGGCATTGGCTGGAACTGCGGAGCGTGGGACAGGCACAAGGCGCTTTGAAAGAACTCGCCCGATTGCTGCCAGATACGGCTGAACGCCTCACGGCGGATGGTTCGCCGCAGACGGTTCAGGTGTCTGAGTTGAAAATTGAGGATGTGCTACTCATCCGACCCGGCGCGTCTATTCCCGCCGATGCCGTGGTGATTGAAGGGGAGAGCAGCGTCAACGAGGCGATGTTGACTGGTGAGAGCAGCCCAGTTACGAAGCGTGTAGGTGAGCGCGTTATCGCGGGCGCAGTCAATGGTAGTGGGGCGCTGCGTGTGAAAGTTGATCGGGTAGGGGATGGGACGGCGCTGGCCGGTATCATGAAATTGGTGGCCGACGCCCAAGCCAGCCAAAGCCGCGCCCAGACTCTCGCTCAACGCGCCGCCTTCTATTTAACGTTTATCGCGCTCGGCGCGGGCGTTTTGACGCTGATAGGGTGGTTGATTTTCACGGGTAATGTATCCGACGCTGTGCGTTATACGGTGGGCGTGTTGGTGGTGGCATGTCCGCACGCGCTTGGTTTGGCCGTCCCGTTGGTCGTCTCGATTTCGACCACGCTGGCGGCGCGTAATGGACTCTTAGTCCGTAAGCGCGTGGCATTGGAATCAGCCAAAGACCTGAATGTGGTGATTTTTGACAAGACCGGCACGCTGACGGAAGGCAAGCAGGGCGTGGTGAGTGTTGTCACGAACGGTTTGAATGAGGACGAGGCCGTGCGCTTGGCGGCGGGCTTGGAAGGCGATAGCGAACACCCGATTGCCCAAGCCGTTCGCGATTTTGCCCAACAACGGTCTATCACCCCGGCGAAGGTTGATCATTTTGACAGCTTGGCGGGGCGGGGCGTGCGCGGTGACATCGACGGCGTGACACATTGGATTGGGGGGCCACGCCTGTTGGAATATTTGAAAGCCACGCTACCACAACCGCTTATCACGGCGCGAGAAGCTGCTGAAAAGGCTGGACATGCGGTGGTCTATTTGACACGCGAGGCCGAGGTACTTGGCTTCTTTATCATCGCTGATTCCATCCGCCCAGAGAGCGCACAGGCCGTCCGCGACCTTCAGGCTATGAATATCGAAGTCGTGATGATGACTGGTGATAACGAGGCCGTGGCGAAAAACGTCGCTGAGTCGCTGGGGATTAAGACCTATTTTGCCCAAGTGCTGCCCGAACACAAGGCAGATCGTGTGCGCGAACTCAAGGCTAACGGCAAGAAAATTGCGATGGTTGGGGACGGCATCAACGATGCGCCGGCTTTGGCGATGGCGGATGTCGGTATCGCGATTGGTGCGGGGACGGATGTCGCCATCGAAAGCGCCGGAATCGTGTTGGTGCGCTCGAATCCGCAAGATATCGTAAAAATCGCCCGACTGAGCAGTGCCACCTACAGCAAGATGATCCAAAACCTGTGGTGGGCGGCTGGGTATAATGTGGTCGCCATTCCATTGGCGATGGGCGTGCTTGCGCCGTGGGGCATCACGCTTGACCCGGCAGTCGGCGCAGCGCTGATGTCGCTGAGTACGATCATCGTTGCGGCCAATGCTCAACTGTTGCGGCGGACGGTCTTGTGATAATAGGATACGGGGCGACCCATCGAGTCGCCCCGTATCTTACGGCGCGGTCAAGATTGTGAGGATTTCACCCCATTGGTCGAAGATGCTGTAATGCCCGCCGCCGGGGAGGAAATGGGCTTTCGCATTCGGGATTTGCCCAGCGATATAGCGCCCCATCTGAATCGGCGTCAGGTAATCTTCTTCCCAATGCCAGACATGTACCTCACCGCGAATCTCCGACAGTTTGAATCCCCACGGCGAGGCCAGAAGCTGCATCTCGCGCAGCGTCCCCTTGATTCCGTTGCGTATCGCCTCTTTGCGGTAGCCCAAAACCTGCGCTCTAACTGCGGGGTTTTGCAGCATCTTCTGGTCAAAATCGGACAGCATCGCGCCGCGTTCGTCCAGCGATTTTTCGGGGTCTTGCGTTTGCTTTTGAGTCTGACGCCCCAAAATCATGAGCGCCAACCAATCTGGCAAAAGTTGCACGAGCTTAAAGGCTGATTTCATGGACGGATGGACGTTTTCGTAGGGGTTTTCACGATCTAGCGGGGCGGCGCTGCTGACGATGGCCGTCCGCGTGATGCGATTCGCCAATTTATACGCGGTAGCTGCCGTATGTGGGCCGCCCGCCGAGACGCCCATCAGCGCGAATTTGTCGATGCCGAGCGAGTCCATCAGTTGCGCGATGTCGTCCGCGTAATCTAAGAGCGTGCGCTTGGGCTGGAAATCCGACTTGCCGTAACCGGGGCGGTCTGGGGTGATAATCCTCGCGCCCGCGTTCTGGGCGATGGATTCGTCTGGGTGGCGGACATAGCGCGAGCCGGGGTTGCCGTGGATGAACAAAACCGGCTTGCCATTGAGGTCGCCGTGTTCGGTATAGGCGAGGTTGCGCCCGTCACGGAGTTTGAGGGATGATTCTTTATCCATGGACGGCTTCCTCGCTTAATAGGATCACATCGCCAACCGACAGCGACCCCAATCCGCGATGGATGACGTTCTGACCGAACAGCGGGCCTTTGGGGCTTTTGCGATAACTTGCCAGAGTCGCCAGCGGTTCTTTCACATCTGGCACTTGGCCGGTGGCGGGGTCTACCGTGGTTATGACGCAGCGGGCGCACGGCTTGACCCCCTCAAAACTCACGCCGCCGATGCTGACTTGTTTCCATGTATCCTCAGTATACGGATCGCATCCAGTGATGACCACATTCGGGCGGAAGCGAGTCATCGGGACGGCATCCTTGCCTTGCTCGGTCAGGCGACTGTTCAGGTCTGCGAGGCTGCCCTCTGAGATGAACAAAATCGGGTAGCCGTCCGCAAAGGCCAATTCACCCGCGACTTCGGTGAAATCGGTGCTGGTCTTGCGGTAGAAATCATCGGCCATCTTGAATAAGCGGGCGGGCGTGCCGAGGATTTGGCTGAACCATTCCGCGACCTCATCGCCTTCATCGACGGCGGTGGAGACGCTTTTCCAGACCACGACCTCAAGCTGTTTACCGTTCCCCGTGATGAGCGGGATATGCAGAGTCGGCATATCGGGGTAGGTCAAAATCATCTCGGAGTCGGTCAGTGTGGGTTGAATCAGCGCCATCTGATGGACTTCGCGCATCGTGAAAAATTGACCCAGCGGGTCAGTGACCACCCAGCGCCGGTCATAGCTCAAGCCGCGTTGGTCGAGGCCGATGGTTTGGTGGCGGATTCCGCCGCAGGATTTAATCGGGTAGGTGTATAGGGCGGAAATCTTGATTTGTGACATCGGTTAATCCTTCTTCAAGCGGCCTAAAATTATCTGTGATGTATTGTACACATCACACCGCCTCAGCCCTAGAACCATCCGTATCCTATTAGGGCAAACGCATCAAAATTTAGATGAGAGAAGAAAATGGTATAGGGTGATGGACGCGCCGTTGCGCGTCCCTACCATAATCGTCATTCGTAGGGACACCCAACCGAGTGTCCGCCGAAATTTGAGATTTGATGCGTTTGCCCTACCGCATCCTATCGGATAGGTTGCGCGTCCGATGCGGATATGCCATACTCTGAACCGTGCAGATGGATCAGATTGTGTAGTGCGATATGGCGCATATTTTCATCAGTTATGCAAAGCGAGACACTCGGCCATTGGCAGAGGCGTTGTTTGACGCGCTCAACGCCATCGATGGTCTGACCGCATGGATGGACAAATCCTTGGAGGCCGGTTCAAGTTGGGCGGCGCAAATTCAGGATGAACTAGATCGCGCTGATTATGTGGTGGTCTTATTGTCGCCAGATGTGAATCGCGCCGAAACCGCCACTCAGTCGCGTAGCTTTGTCCTGAACGAAATCGACTACGCCCAACATGATAGAAAGCCGATTTTGCCAGTGGTGGTCTATCGCACGAAAATGCCTGTGCAAATCGCCGGAGTGCAGTATATAGACTTGACGGCGACTCCGCTTGACCCGACGCCGATTGTTGAGCGTATTTCACGCCGATTTGGGGTGGTGAGTGAGACAGCAGCACAGGCGCTAAAACGAGTATTTCCCGAAGCAAAACAGGTGGCGGCCGAGACAGTAACAGCGACACGAGAACAAGAACGACACGTAGCGGAGCAGTTGGCGCGTGAGAAATTAGTGGAAGAACGAGAGCGTCACCCAATCTCATCTAACAATGCAGCGCCGACTCCCAAGCCCAGACAAAAATCTTCCCTCTCGCTTCCCGTAGTAGGGATTGCAGTGATTGGCGTGGTGATTATGGCTTGGCTGGTTTTTTCCAATCGCAATCGTTTGCCGACATACCGTATAGCGACGGAGGAAATTATCCAATCCGCGCATACAGCAGTCTTTGCAAATAGCGATTGGATACCGACAGAACGTGATTTTGACGGTGTGATGATGGTGCTGGTTCCGGTGGGGTGTTTTGAGATGGGGAGTGACGCTGTAGGGGATAATGAAGAACCGGTACACACCCAATGTATTGAGAATCCGTTTTGGTTAGATAAGACCGAGGTGACACAAGCACACTTCCGAACCCACGGCGGGGTGAATGATAACGGGTTTACAGGGGATAACCGGCCTCTCGAACGTATTACATGGTTTGAGGCGCTTGAGTATTGCGAAGCACGCGGCGGACGCCTGCCAACCGAGGCCGAATGGGAATATGCCGCCCGTGGGCCAAATGGGTTGGTCTACCCGTGGGGAGATGCGTTCGTCGCGGATAACGTGGTCTATGAGGGCAATTCTAATCGTCAAACGGCAGAGGTTGGGAGCAGGCCGACGGGTAAATCGTGGGTCGGGGCGTTGGACTTGTCTGGGAATGTGTGGGAATGGACGAATACCTTGTACCAGAGCTACCCCTATGCTACTGACGATGGACGTGAGGACTTGACTGCCACGGGGCGGCGCATCCTGCGGGGTGGTTCGCGGAACAGCAGCGATCTCAGCACCCGCGCTGCCCTCCGTTTCAACTCCTCGCCCAATGACCTCAACGTTTTTATCGGTTTTCGCTGCGCCCTCTCTTAGAAAATTCTGTTTTCTGTTTTCTGTTTTTCTGGGGGGGGTGTGGGGGGCGAATGCCCCCCACTAAATTTTTTCCGCGTCCGCGGGCGCGGCGTTATGTTTTGGATGACCCTGATTTTGTAGGGACGGCATTTTTGCCGTCCGTTGCACGATTTACGCACAGACGGACGCCCAGAAGGGCGTCCCTACGATTTTGGATGACCCTGATTTTGTAGGGACGGCATTTTTGCCGTCCGTTGCACGATTTACGCACAGACGGACGCCCAGAAGGGCGTCCCTACGATTTTTGATGACCCTGATTTTGTAGGGACGGCATTTTTGCCGTCCGCCACGTTAGTTTGAAATCCGGCCTATCGCCCTGCCAGATATGACGCGACCCACGCCAGAGGCGAATTCCAGTTAATCGTGACCTCGTTGGTTGAGTACGAGTCGATGTGGTCGATGAAGCGGCGGGCGGGCGGATTGCTGCCGATTTTCTCCATCGCATACGGGTCGGATGGGTTGGCATTCGGGCCGCCGCTGACCACGCCCGACGGGGGCGCGGGATAGCCGTTATCTGGTTGGTTCGCCCAGAAACGGTGATGCGGGTGTTGCATAGCGTTCGCGCCGTAACCCGTCACAAAGCTGATGTTGTTGGCGTTGCGACCCAAGATGTAATCCATGCTCTCGGTCACGCCGTTCAGATAGCTCACATCACCCGTGAGGTCATGCGCCAGCGCCAAGATGATGGCGTTGTTCAGGACGGCAGAGTTTGACCCCCACACGTACCCGTCTAACTTGATGGAGACGCCGTAGCCTTCAGCCGCGATGATGCTCAGGTAGTTGTCCGCCGCCGCGACGATTTCAGCGCGAATTTTGTCCAACGCATCGGCGGGCAAATTGTTCTCGGCGCTGATGAGCGACACCGCGCCCAACGCCTCGACGCTGCCCCAATCCAACGGTGAGATTTTTGAGCCATCTACGGCGGGCGCGTCGTTCAAGAACGATGACGCTAACAGATAATCCTCATATTCGGGCTTGCCTGTAGTGATATACAACTCTGTGGCTGCCCAGAAGAACTCATCTTCGGTGCGGGCGTCGTCATAATTACCGCCGCCTGCGCCGGGGATGTTGCCGTATGTGAAGACGGGATTTTCATTGGCGGCGACCCACGCACGCTCGGCAGCGGCGAGGGCGGCGGCTGACCAGTCCGCGTCGTAGTCTGCGAACAGTCGGGCGGCTTGCGCGGCGGATGCGGCCATATTCAGGGTTGCGGTGGTGCTAGGCGGCATCAAGAAGCGCCCATGAGTCGGGTCGGCGTTATCGACTTCGGTTTCCGGCATCAGCGGCAAGCCAGACCAGACCGGCTCGTGTAGCTTGTGATGTACCATCCCTGCTTGCGGTTGACCGTCGGGGACTTGCATCCGCATCATCCAATCGACTTCCCAGCGGGCTTCGCTGAGGATGTCCGGCACGCCCGTGCCGCTTTCCGGCAGACCGATTGCGCCGTCTGGGTAGGCGTCCGGCATACGCTCATGGAGATTGAGCAACGTCCACGCGCTAATCCCACCGTTGACCACATATTTGCCATAATCGCCCGCGTCATACCACCCGCCGACGGCGTTGAGTCGATAATCGCACGGCGCGAAGGTCTGACCGGCGGCCTCGCCCGACCAGCACGTCACATCGGCATCGCTGAGATGTCCGGCGGCGCGGGCATAATCTGCTCCGGCGTATTCAGGCAGAAGCTCAATCCCGCTGCGCGTGCGATAGAAGTAACGGAGGGCGTCAATCGCCAGCGCGTCATACACCTCTGCACCGACGGTGAACGGGGCAGATTTTTGGCCGTCTACTTCCAAGATATAATTCCCCGGCGCGGTCAACACCGAGAAATCTGCGATATAGACGGTATCGCCAGAGGCCGAGTCTATGTCTGGGCGTTTTTTCGTCACGCTTGCGGTGATGGACTCGCCAGTGGCGGCATCGCGTATCAACCAATAAGGATTGCCCACCACCCGATTATCACGGGTATACACGCCCCATTTGGGCGCATCCGGCAGATACCCCAACTGATTGACCGCGACGACGATTCGTTCTTCTACCACGATGACCACCTCTGACGGTTGGGGCAGGTCGGTCTGGCCGATTTCATAGAAAATGGCGCGGCCAAACTTGGACGGATTGGCGTAGGATGTGTCTTGCTCATCATTCAGCGACCAAATCAGCTTGATATCGCGGTTGAGTTCGGTTGCGCCGTTGGCATGAGCTTGAAACCCGAGTTCCGCGCCGTGAGTTGGCGGAGTCGATAGCGGGGCGCTGACCTCAAAACCCCAGCCGGTATCGGTGGCGAACACCACCCCTGTGAGGGGCAGTCCGGCGGAATTTGTGCCGGTCACAGTCAACGGTTCACCAGCGGCCTTGCCGATGTTGCCGGGGTTGATGTTGAACTGATACACCCCGTCCTCATACGCTTCCAGACCGAATTGGCCGGTGAAGTTGACGTAAAACTCCAGCGAGTCCTCGTTCCAATAATCGCCGCCGTGCTGCCCGGTCACGATGTTCTTGTCGTTGACGGTCGCGGTGATATAGAGGTTCGATTCATCCGCCGCCAATGCGAAGGTGAAGGCGTCGTTTTCGCCGGGGATGCTGGATGGCTGTGTGCCACGATCAACCGTTTGGAACGGCACGCCCGCCCAATCGCTCAAATCACCGTCAGGGGTGATTCCCACTGGAAACGCGATATAAATCGCTTGGCCGGTCAATTCTGCGGGGGCGAGGGCATCTTGGGCGCTGACCGGAATCAGCGCGAGAAGTAGTAATAGGCAGAAAACAGTTAACCGGCGCATCAGACGGGTACTCCTGAGGTGATTTCACGGAATTGGAGGGCGCTACGCTTGAGCGTGCGTTGTTGGCTGGTAAAATCGACGTAGACGAGGCCGAAACGCTTGGCATAGCCCTCTGCCCACTCATAATTGTCCATCAGACTCCACGCGAAATAGCCCTTCACAGGCGCACCTCTGGCGATGGCGTTGCTGATGGCGGTCAGGTGTAGCCGGTAATACTCAGCGCGTTCTGGGTCTTCCACCACGCCGTTGACCGGGGCAGGGTCTTCATAGGCCGCGCCGTTTTCGGTGATGAGGATGGGCAAGTCGCCGCTGTAATCATTCTTGAGGCGCAGCATGAGTTCTTCCAGCGCATTGGGGTAGACTTCCCAACCCATCGCAGTGCGCGGCGCGTCTTCTTGCGTCACATTCGCGCTCTTGAGCGGCGATGTCTCGTCCCACTTGACCACGCTGCGGGTATAGAAATTGATGCCGATGAAATCTTGCGGCGCGGCAGCGGCGCTCACCTCGTCGAGGTCGATGCCATCCAGCGCAGGTGCAAAAATTTCAATCATATCGGCGGGATATTTGCCTTTGAAAATCGGGTCGAGAAACCAGCGATTCGAGAATCCGTCGTTATATTGGGCGGCCAGCACATCTTTGGGGTCGTCAGTCGCGGGGTAGGCCGGGGTGATATTCAGGGTGATACCGGCCTTTGCATCCGGCACATTTTGGCGGATGACGCCCATCGCGGCGGCGTGCGCCATGTGGGTGTGGTGGGCGGCCTTGAACGCCATGTTGGGGTCTTTCAGGCCGGGAGCGTGAATCCCCAATAAATAGCCGAGATGCGCCACGCACCACGGCTCGTTAATCGTAATCCAATGCTTTACGCGGTCTCCAAGAGCCTGAGTCATGACGGCGGTATAGTCCGCGAACCACTTGGCGATGTCGGGGTTGACCCATCCGCCTTTTTCTTGCAGCGTCCACGGCAAGTCCCAGTGATACAGCGTCAGATACGGCATGAGGCCATTCGCCAGCAACTCATCGACCAGCCGACTGTAGAAATCGAGGCCAGCCGGGTTAATCGCGCCTAGACCTTGCGGGATGACACGCGGCCACGACACCGAAAAGCGGTAGGCGCTCACGCCCAGCGACTTAATCAGCGCCACGTCGTCCTTATAACGGTAGTAGTGGTCACAGGCGACTTGGCCGGTTTCCCCGTTGATGACCTTGCCGGGGGTACGGGCGAAATGCCCCCAGATACAATCACCGCGTCCGGCTTCGGGCGTTTCGCCTTCAATTTGATAGCTGGATGTGGCCGTTCCCCAGATGAAATCTTTTGGGAAGTGCATGGTCTTGGGTTACTCCTATGGGTGATGGGGGTGGAAAAATCGCGGTTGCGAATGAAACAACGTAAAAACGATTTCGGAATAGCCTTCCGATATTGGGGGGGTCACGCCCCCGATTGCTGAGGCCGGAGGCATGACACAGAGAAAGGAGGAGGACATCTAAGTTTAGGGAGCATCAACGCGATTTTATAACCACACTATGGGAGCGCTCCCACACCTGATGATACAAGACAACTCTAAAAATGAAAATAGGTTAATTTCTTAAGTAAAGAATCGTGAGTCCCGAGTCCTGAGAGTCAAGACGTGGGCAAAAGGTGTAAAACCCGCTTGTAGGCCTGATGTGAATGTATTTCGTTCTGTAATCTAAGCGTGTACGTGATTTTAGTCGAACTTGACAACTGTCATTCGCATCTGTTATCTTTAATTCAGATACGAAAATAATTATCTACGCTCACATTGCAAGAGGTTTCATACCAATGACAAAATAATTCTTGACAATCGTTATTGTATTCTTAATAATAGGAGGGGGTATTGCTCAACGCAGCGAACCTCTTCCTGTAACACCCGTACCATTACCAGACGGCTTTAGAGGTGTGGGATTACCTGATGCTTCGCAACCAATTTTGCCGCTTCAACCCAGAAAAAATAATTCCTTAAGTTTTGAATCGCTTATTACCTTGCCTGTTTTGCACCAAGAAGATTTCCTTTTGGGGGACAATTATGAGATGTGGGGTGTTGACCCACGTCCCATGTTGTTCGACCAATCGGGGAATTTGTTGCTCCAAGTGGTTGAAAGCGATTTAGCTTTCCCGTTGAAGTTTGGTTTTGTCCATGATACTCGCCTAGCCGCCCGCGTTTATTTGCAAGCAGGAAGTTTAATTCTCGGTGCGCGGCATAGCGCCGCCGGAGATTATCATGCTCAATTTAATATGGACGGCACAGTATCGCTCTTTCGTGGATCGCAACTCTTGGCGAGTGGAACAGCGACACAACCGTTGACCCACGTTTGGGCTGAGTTGGGCTTCGAGGTAATTGGAAATCGTGCAGCGGCCTATGTCAACGGAATTGAGGTCGTGAGCATGATCGACTCTGCGCCGTTGCCGTATGGGACGCCTTATTTTGCCAGTGGGGTGGAGAGTAGCGTTAGTTTTTGGGTCGAAAGTTTCCTGCTCTCAGGGGTGATAAATGCTTCACCCTCTACCGTGTTGATTCTGCCGACCATTCAACCTGCCGAAGAACCTATATTATCCACTCGTGATATAACTGAGTTAATCGTTTATGAACGCGACGGCGATATTTACGTCATCAATCCCAATGGTACGGGGGCGGTTGCGATCACATCAGGGACAGTCTACGATGGTAACCCGAAATGGTCGTATGACCGACGGTACATCGCATTTGAGTCGAATCGTGATGGTGGATATGGCATTTGGATATTTGATTATCAAGCCTATCTTGCCAACCCCAGCGCCGTAACACCGCAAAACATTTACATCACTGGACAAGGGACAAAACAATCCCCTGCTTGGTCTGCCAACGATTACCGTTTCATCTTCTCATATAACAGCGTCGCAAACGATAATCTTAGCAGCGGGTTATACGTCTATACCCTTGCCACACAGACGGTTTCCGCCGTCAATCTTGCGAGCAATGATGTCGCCGATCACAATTGGTCGCCCAATGGGGATCAGATTGTGTTTTCTGGAGATGTTGAGTCGAATACACAGATTATTTATGACGTGGCGACGGTCAATCTTGACGGGTCAAATCTGCAAATTTTCACCAATGGCGGGGGTTTTGAGCCGGATTGGTCTGTGGATGGTCTGATCGTCTACCAGAACGGGCAACTGCGTATTGTCCCGTCATCGGGCGGCACATCCTCCGCCGTGAACAATACGAGTGGCGGCTATAGCCCGTCGTGGTCGCCTAATGGCGAGATGATCGTGTTTGTCATGTCACAAAACCTCTATGTCATCTCCGCTTGTGGGACGGGCCTACAACAATTGACCTTCACCTCAGCGCGTGAATCCCAGCCGGATTGGGGGTTTGGGGCGGGTGGGTTGCGTGCGCCCGCCTGCCACGCGCCCACGCTCCCACCCTTCCCAACACCGGTTGTTTTTAGGACCAATACGCCTATCGGTGCAACCCCTATCCCCACTACGCCGCCGACACCCGCCCCGACCTTCCCACCCAGTCTGACGCCTGTCCCGCCGACAGCAACCCTGATGTCCCCGGCTGAACTAGCGACGGTATTTCCCTTGCCGATGCAACCCAACCCGACTTACGGCGCGGTACGGTTAAGTGGAGATAATCTGGATTTTATTGAACGCGACGCGTCCAATAACGTCCTCTATCATCTGTGTTCACGCGATGCAAATCCCTCGGTTGTCATTAGTCACCCGCTTATCTCTCCGGCTAATGCAGAGATTTGGTTAAGTGATATTGAGGGAGATAATCAAGACCTCGGTAAGTTCACTGTCATCCGGATTCCGATTCAAAATTTACCGCAAAGTGTTAGAAATCGTCTTTTAAATGATCTCGCTATCCCGCTCGCACCTACCCCACCACCCCTAACTCTTGTTCCATATCAAATCCCTACATTGATTGCCGCCGCCAGTACAACTACTGAAAATGTGGGATGGATATACATAGCCTATGCACATCAAGATAGCGTGACGGTAGCTACACCCGCGTCTAGGATTTATACTCCTGTAGATATGTGGCAGAGCGTTGGCGCAAGTGGTAACACTGGGATTGAAAGTAACGAAAAACATTTGGATGTTAGTGCTTTCTATGTTTCAGGAACTATTAACAATATTGCAGGTATAACTACAGCTGCTGGAACCTCTAACCCTCATAATAATAGTACTGTATATTTTTTCAATGATTATAATGCTTATTCCAGCGTATATAAACAATCCAGAAATGCGAGTGGCAACACAATATTTGGATACATAACACTTGTAGATCCATTGACATTATGGCCTTTTCTCAAGGATTCAAATTTCACTGATCCTATTGACTATCTATGCCCATAGAGGATGTTAACACATGAAAATTCTACTATCGTTTTTCATGATAACTTTCATTTCTGTTATCCACTCTTCTGCCCAGTCAGAAGGTGATAAGCTACGCGCTTTGTTCGGCGATGAGTGTATTCTCGCATGTTTTATGGAAATGGAACCCGGTGTCACGACAATTCAGGAGGTAGAAGCAAGTCTTGAACAGGCCTCTATTGAATATGAGAGACTTGATCTAGAAGATGTGACTATAGTCTCGTGGCAACTGGAAGAGCAAGAATTAGTCACAGATGCTATTAATTCATTAGGTATTATTGTAGTTGAATTCTATCAAGGAATAGTGCTTAAAGTATCATCTCCTATAAATGTAAAATTAAATATATTATTTGAGGTGTTTGGGTATCCAGACACCATCGTGAATGAAGATGAAGTGTATTATTTGGTTTATGTGGATTTGTCCATCCTGTTTATGGTGTTAGACTTTGATATATACCCCTCAGATTATGCTCTAGCACTGGTTAGTACACTCCCCAATTATCCAAATAGCTATGTTTCAAACGCACCGGGCGAAATCATATTCCAAACTTGCACAACCTATGGCGTGCCACCCTGTATCGCCCCAACCGCCACACCAACACTCATTCCCCTCCCAACCGCTGCGCCAACGCACACCCCGACGCCTGTGCCGTTCAAGGCCAAGGCTGGCCCAGACCAGTCCATCCAAATCGTACACGACGGGATGACACTTGGAAATCCAATTGCGTATGTCACGCTAAATGGGTCGCAAAGCACGGGGTCTATCACCGGATACCAGTGGAGTCGTAATGGGCAGACCTTCTCAAACCAGTCGGTGGTGACGCGACAACTTGTGCCGGGGACGTATATCTTTACGCTGACAATCAGCAATGGCGCTCAAACCAACACCGATAACGTGACGGTCTATATCACGACCTGTATGTATGGCACGGCGGGGTGTGGTAGCCCAACCGAATAAGCGGGGGCATTGCGCCGAGATAGCTCCTCAGGGCTTGGAACTGATGTTTGTCCCGCACGATTGCCGGATGACCAGTTGGGTCGGGAGGAAGATATGCTGTGGCCCAACCGTTCGCTCCTCGATCAGGTCGAGCAACAGGTCAATCGCGGCTGCCCCTTTTTGGCGCAATGGCTGGCGGATGGTCGTCAAAGGGACGGGCGCGGATAACGGGAGGTCGTCGAAGCCGACCAGCGCGAGGTCGTGCGGGATACGTATCCCTCTCTCGGCTGCCGCGTCAAATACGCCCAACGCCATGATGTCGTTAGAGGCAAAAATCGCGTCCGCACCGTTTTGAAGCAGGCGTTGTGCGGCCATATACCCGCTGGGCGTGTCCCAATTGCCCTCAGCGATTAGGCTGGGTTCGATGGGTAGGCCTGCCTGAATCAGCGCCTGCTTATAGCCCACCAGACGGTCTACACCATCCATATTGTTCAGCGCGCCGGTGATAATCCCGATGCGGCGGCGTCCCAATCGGACGAGGTGCGAGACGGCGGTGCGTGCGCCTTCAATGTTGTCCAACGTCACATAATTGATGCGCTCGCCGTGGGTGGCGGGGCGTTCAACCGTGACGAACGGCATTTCGCTCTCTAACAGGTGCGGGATGAGGGGATTGTCGCCAGTAGCTGAGGCGACCAGCATCCCGTCCATCAGGCGGTTGGCCGTCACACGACGATAGAGCAAGTCTTCCGCGCTCTCACTTTTGCCCATCCACAACAGCATAGCGTAGCCGCGCTCGGTGGTGCGATCACTGACGCCTTGTAAGAGCGTGGGGAAGTACCACGGATTATCGAAAATAGTGGCGAGGTCGTGCGGAATCATCACCCCGATGGCTTGGGTGCGTTGAGTCACGAGCGAGCGTGCTGCTGCATTAGGGGTATAGTTTTCGCGCTCAATAATAGCCATGACGCGCTCACGGGTGGACGCGCTGACGTATTGTTCACCATTCAGCACCCGCGAGACAGTAGAGCGTGATACCCCGGCGGCTTTGGCGATGTCTTCGATATTTTGAGCCATTAGGATAAACGCCTCACAGACGCAAATATTTGTAATTTCTGGGAGCGTTCCCAGATTCTCTTATTGAACAATGTATGAAAACGGTTGTCAAGCGGTTTAAGGACAAGTTTACCGGAAAAACACGGCGTTTTTGAGGGTCAAGTCAGCATTAAGAACAAAAGTTCATCAGTTTGGCAAATAAAATAGTAAGTAAGTTTGACGAACAAATATCGAAAATAATAGGAGTCAAAATAGAAAAGGTTGAATTTCTTTTTGTAGGGACGGCTCATGAGGTCTCGGCTGTTTAGACGCGAGCCTCTCCTTGTGATATGCCAACGAACGGTAGGGACACCTAGGGCAAACGCATCAAAATTTAGATGAGGGAAGAAAATGGTAGATGGCGACGGACGCGCCGTTGCGCGTCCCTACCCTAATCGTCATTCGTAGGGACGCCCAACGGGGCGTCCACCGAAATTTGAGATTTGGTGCGTTTGCCCTGTAGGGACACCGTGAAGGTCGTCCCTTTGCCCAGTTCGCTCTCTACGAGGATTGTCCCGCGATGCGCTTCTACACACTCGCGCACAATGCTGAGGCCAAGCCCCGTCCCGCTGATGTTGTTGACTTGCCCAGACCGAAAGGAGGTCTCGAAGATGTGGGTCTGGTCTTCCGGGCTGATGCCGATGCCGCTATCGCTGACCTGTAGGATGATTTGGTCATCCTGTCGGCATAGAATCAGCTTGACCCCCAGCAATCCGGTGAATATTTGATGGCGTTTGAGACCAGATTGACCAGTATTCGGCTGATGAGCGTCTCGTCTAATTCGACGTGCTGCACCAGCCCATCCGTCTCGAATGTCAGGGTATGGCATGTGGCGAGCGCATCCCGTATTTCCTTGACACAGACCTCACACAGTTGGGTGAGGTTGAATCGGCGCGGCTTGAATACCCTGTCTGTGAGCGAACCACGTATCAAGAGGCTGGCGTCGTCCATCATCTGGTTCATGTGGCGCACTTGCGCGTAGATGGACTCTAACTTTTCAAGCCGCTGCTGCGGCGTATATTTATCGTAATTTCTTGTCACAAATAATGATTGCATCTGAAATCTGGTCGAGGAATGAGTCTAGCGGGATATTGGCGTGGAGGCTTGGGGCAGCCTGCGCCGAATTCGGCATTGCCGACGGTGTAGAGGAAGCCAGTGACGTGGGGAGATTTTTTGCGCCGAGCCTCTGATAATGTTTCAAGAGGCGTGGATTAAGGATAGGCCGTCTGATCAACTCAAACCTTAAACCTGATTAGAACAGATTATATACCGAAATGAAATATTCTAGACATCGAAAAAATGACCAGAGATCAATCATTCGCTCTGGGAGGCGGATGTGAAAAGGGCGATTTTGCATCGCCCTTGTAAGAGAGCGTTCATCCGACAGGTCGCAAGGGATAATCCGCTAGACTTCCCAGACCGCTTGGCCGCTGAGGATACGCTTGATTTGGTCAGGGAAGCGGCGCGAGTCCAGCGGCTTGCCGATGAAGCTGTCGAATCCGGCGCGGCGTGCCACGTCAATCTCGCTGACGTGGACGGTATAGGCCACAATGGGGACGCCGTTCAGGGTGGGATTGGCTTTCATATCCACAAGGATGTCCCACCCGCTACCGTTGGGGAATTCGAGGTCGAGAAAGACTACATCCGGCGTGAGATTCTCTAAGGCGAAGCTGACCTGTTTTATGGATTGGACGGCTGTGACCATCACGCCCTGTTGGTTGAGGAGCATCGACAGCACGTCGAGATTGCTTCGGTTATCATCGATAATCAACGCCTGTTTTGCGGCCATGGGCGGGGTCTACCTTTCACGGGATGAGAAATTGGGTGTAAAACGTTATTGTGGTTCCCAGACGGTATGACCATCGAGGACGGTGGCGAGGTAAGTGGCGAAATTTTCGATGCTGATGGGCTTGCCGATGAATCCGTTCAAGCCCTTAGCTTTGGCTTTCGGTATTTCGATTTCTGGGTCAGAGGCCGACACCGCGACCACTGGGATTTTCTGGAGACTTGGCACGCGGCGCAGCGCGTCAAACACATCATAACCGGAGACGTTGGCGGGGAACATCAGGTCAAGCAAAATAAGGTCGGGGCGAAAGGCGTTTATCTTGGGGACGGCGGTCTCAGAGAAGCCCCAGCGCTCAAATTCAACGGTTGCCCCGGCATGTTGCAGGATAATCTGGACGACACTGCGATTGCGGGCGTCGTCTTCAACGTAGAAAATGCGCTTGCCTTGCAGAATGTTGATCGATTTTTCGGTCACGGGATTTTGCGCTCCATTGGATACATTATGATTTCTGGTCGTTTGGGTGTTCAGATGATATGCCATACCGGCTCTCCGTTTATGATACGAGCAATCAAACCGGGGAAAGATTGGAGACTGAGGGGTTTGGCGATTGCGCCGTCAAACCCACGGGTGCGGAGTTGCGAGACTTCTTCATTCATCACGCTGGCGGTCAGGGCGATGATGCGTGTCTGTGAGAACTTGGGGTCGGCGCGCAATTGCGAGAGCATGGTGAACCCGTCCATCGGGTAAACGTGAATGTCGAGCAAAATCAGGGTTGGAGTTGGATTAAGCTGGTGAACCCGCGTTAAAAAGTCGGTGCTGTCATCGAAAATGGTCAGGTTTGCGATATGCGGCACGCGCTTGACCATCATCCGCATCACTTCACGACTCAGCGGGTCGTCCTCAACGTATAGGCTGTTCATTGGGGTCATCGAAGATTATGCCTTTGCGGTATCTAGGAGTTGTTGAGTTAATTCAGGAGAAGAGACTGGGATGGTGAAGTAGAAGGCCGCGCCGTCGCCGGGTTCGCTCTCGACCCATAGGCGTCCGCCGTGTGATTCGACCAAGCGCTTGCTGATGGGCAGGCCAAGACCCGTCCCAGTGGCATGGCGGATGCCGGTTTCGGTCTGGCGGAATGGCTCGAAAATCATCGACTGGTCAGCAAGCGCGATGCCGGGGCCGGTATCAGTCACCGCGAACAGCATGTTCTCGCCACGATGCTTGATTGAGAGGGTGACGCTGCCCTCATCGGTGAATTTGACGGCGTTGGAAATCAGGTTGAGCAGCACTTGGCGCAGGCGGCGGCGGTCTCCCAGTAAGGTCGGGAGGTTGGCGTCGATGTCCTTAATGAAGGTGACTTCCGGCTTTTCAGACAACAAGGTTTCCGCAGTAGCGATGACCTGCCTCAATTCGGCGTGGATATTGATGTCTGGTTCGACGAACAGCTTCATCATGCCCGACTCAATCTTGGTCATGTCCAGCACGTCGTTAATCAGCGAGAGCAAGTGGCGTCCGCTATCGATGGACTTATTGAGCGCGTCCACTTGGGCGTCGTTGACCTCGCCCAGTATCCCCAGCGCGACAAACTCTGTGAAATTGAGGATGGCGTTGAGCGGCGTGCGGAGTTCGTGGCTCATGCTGGCGAGAAATTGACTTTTTATATTGTCCACGGCGCGCAGTTTTTCCGCGACTTGGACTTGCTCACTATATAGGGTTTCGAGGGCTTTTTCAGCACGGGTGCGGGCAGTCACATCACGCACTAATACGAGTGTGCCATTGTTCTGTCCGACACTATCCGTTAGGGGCGTGAAGGTGACGTTGTAATAGGTGGGCTGCGTTTTGTCACCAAGCTCGACATCAATTTCCTTGTCGGTATGGTCAAGGTGCGCGGCCAGCCACGGGTATGAGTCGCCCGCCGATTTGCCCAGTAGGGTTATTTCCGCCCCTAACATCCGACGTGCCGATGGGTTGAAATCCACCACGCGGTCTTGGGAGTCCAACGTCAATACGCTGTCCCGCATGACCTCGGCCACACGCTCACGGGCGACGGGTACGAGGTCGAACAGACGGTAACGGCGCAAGGTCGCCAGCACGATCAGGCTGCTGAAACCGAAAGTCAGCGGTGAGATATCGCGTTGGCCGTAGATTTCGACGACCCCGGCTAAGGTGGCGATGCTGGCGATGATGGGGATGAGCAACCCAGCAGTCACCAATATGAGTTGGGTGCGGAATACCCCGCGTGCCATGATGATGCGGCGTATCAGTTCAATCAACGCCACAGCCAAAACGAGGTAGACGTAGATGAACATCCAATACAGCGCACGCGGATAGCCATATTGCAGTGCCGCGAACGGTGAGGTTTCTGATGCTGGGATGATGACTGCGTTGAGGCGCGAATATCCCCCTAACGGGTCAACAAACACGATGACCATGTAGATGACCGGGAGGGTCATCAGCACAATCCACCAGCGCCAGAGGTTAGTGAGGCGGGCGCGGCCATACTCCCACGAGAAAATTAGCAACGCAACAGGGATGCTGAACGACCCGATGTTCTGGAAGCTGTCCCAGAACATTTTTTGTTTGATACCTGTAGCAGCCAGTTCACCAATATAGCCGAGCGTCCATAAGGCTTGGAATATCGAGAGGACAGCAAATGTCCCTGCCCCCGCGAATCGGCGTTGACGCCAAGCGAACCATGCCACAACCAGCGACAGGATCAACGAAGCGAAACATAGAAAGAAGAAGGCCAAAGTCTGAGTGCTCACGATGTCACATATCTCATACCGGACTTGGCTCATGTTCAAAACGAGTGCCGTAGGGACGGCATTCTTGCCGTCCGTTTTCGGAACAGGCGGACGCCCAGAAGGGCGTCCCTACAGTCACAATTGTTTCACACAGTCTGAACATGAGCCTCGGACTTATAGCTCAAGTCTAGGCGTATATGGCGATGTAGTCTCCTAGCCAACTGGTGAGTTTAGTGTTGAGATATACCTGTCCAGTTAGACAGGTTTATTTATATAACTTACATCGAACTTTATAGATTTTCGGGGAAGTAAAATAAAGCTGAATTGACAACAATCGTACCATTGACACGAATTACATTTCTATATTCTATATTTATGATCGGCGTGATAAAAAGATATGGTTTCCCCGTATGGACTTGTTTCAGACCAAGTTGTTTTTGGCGGCCAGCACAATCGCCTCCGGGCGGGTCTGGACGCCCATCTTGTCGAGGATATTGACGATATGGAACTTGACCGTTGAGGCGCTGATGAACAAACGGGCGGCCAACTCACCGTTGTTCAACCCTTCCGCCATCAGGCGCAGCACTTCCATCTCGCGCTCGGTCAGGCCAAAATCGCGCATATCGGCGCTGACTTGATTCAGTAGCCGCTGGGTGATAACTTGTGAGAAAATCATGTTGCCGCTATGGGCGGCGCGGATAGTGGCCGGGATGTCATGTGCCAGCGAATCTTTGAGGACATAGCCGACAGCACCATTTTCCAGCATAGCGCGCACGCTCTCATCATCTTGCATGGCCGATAAGACCAAAATTTTGATGTGCGGGTGGCGTCGGTGAATCTGACGAGTGGCCTCGATTCCGCCTATCCCCGGCATCAGCACATCCATCAGTACTAGGTCGGGTTGAAGCTGGGCGCACAAGGCGATAGCTTCGTCACCATTAGCGGCCTGTCCAACCAACCGTATATCTGGAGCATCGCGTAGCGCCAGCACAACGGCCTCATGGACGCGCAACTGGTCATCAGCCAGCAAAATCCTGATGGTTTTGAGGGGAGAGGTCACTGCACGTCCGCCTATTTATCGCCTAAGTTGACCCATTGTAACGCACACTTGAAGATTAAGGTAAAAAGGTTAGCGTTAAACCCCTTTGATGGTCTAATATTCGGGAAAATGGGACTGGTAGACTGCATCATGTTATTCTAACTTATTATACACTCATAATTTGATGTCGATTCCGCCGATTCACGTTCGTCATTATCATGTAAAGCAGTGGAATAGACCGCTGCCATCGCACATCACAACGGAGCAAAAACCTGATGAAGTACATTGCGCTGATTTATGGTGCCGAAGTCCAGCAGACCCCGGAAGAACAACAAGCCGAGAT